>DASSRQ010000247.1:0-6163 GCA_035701665.1 Vulcanimicrobiaceae bacterium | reverse complement strand
AAGTTTCTCACGCGCACAGAGATCGCGCGAGGCGGTATCGATGTACAGCAGCCCCGTTACGAGTTCGCCGCGGTCGCGGGCTTCGTGCATTACGCGCATCGCATCGATGCGGTTGGTCGGATCGTAGTCGCGCTCGAGTTTGCGAAGCACGACGCGATACCCGTCGTCGAACTCGATCTCGGTTGCGGTTCCGGGTTCGTAGTCCACCAAGATCTCTTGGCGCGGCATGATGAAGTCGGGCGAGTGCAGCGGACTGTGATGGTCTTTGATGTGCGCGTAGCTCTTGGTCGAACCTTCGTGATCGTTAAACGTCACGCACGGGCTGATGACGTCGAGCACGGCGGTGCCGCGGTGCGCAAACGCCGCTTGCAGCAGCGGAATCAATTGTTTGCCGTCGCCTGAAAACGAGCGCGCGACGAACGTTGCTCCGAGTTCGACCGCAAGTCCGCAGACGTCGATCGTCTCGAACTCGTTGACTTGGCCTTTCTTGAGCACCGAGCCGCGATCGGCCGTCGCTGAAAATTGGCCTTTGGTCAACCCATAGCAGCCGTTGTCTTCGATGATGTACGTGCAGTCGAGATTGCGCCGGATCAGATGGCAGTATTGGCCCAGACCGATGCTCGCCGTATCGCCGTCGCCGCTGACGCCCAGCACCATGAGTTGGCGGTTTGCCAGTTTTGCGCCCGTCGCGACCGAGGGCATGCGTCCGTGCACGGAGTTGAAGCCGTGCGCGCGCTCCACGAAATACGCCGGCGTCTTCGAAGAACAGCCGATGCCGCTCATCTTGGCGAGTTTGTACGGGTCGACGCCGTAGTCGTACAGCGCCTTGATTAGATTGTTGGTAATCGAGTTGTGGCCGCATCCCGCGCACAGCGTGCTGGGCGCGCCTTTGTAGACGTCGCGGGTGAGTCCGAGAATGTTGATGTTTTGCGTCGTCATGCCAGTACCAGATCTTCTTCGGCGAGCAGGGGATGGGTGATGGCCGATGCGTCGATCGGCACGCCGTTGTAGTGACGGATCGAACGCATGCGCTCGAGCAGATTCGCCGGCAGCTCCGAACGCAGAATCGCGTGCAGTTGTCCGTCGCGGTTCTGTTCCACGACGAAGACGCGTTCGTGCCGCTCGATGAACTGCGCGACGCTTTCGGCAAGCGGAAGCGCGCAGATGCGCAGATAGTCCGTTTCGACGCCGTGTTCGCGCAGGCGGTCGCGCGCCTCGACGATGGCGTGATGCGTCGTTCCGTACGCGATCAGTCCGATCGTATTTCCGTTCTCTTCGATCACCGGCTGCGGCACGGCCGCGCGCGCGGTATCGTGTTTGCGCGAAAGGCGGTCGAGATTGTTTTTATACACGTCCGGATTTTCGGAGTACGTCGCGTTCTCGTCGTGACCCGAACCGCGGGTGAAATACCCCGCGAGCGGATGTTCCGTGCCCGGGGCGGTGCGGTAGGGAATGCCGTCGCCGTCGACGTCGCGGTAGCGACCCCACGACTCGACTTCGCCGAGTGCTTGCGCGTCGAGCACTTTTCCGCGATCGAACGGGCGCTGCGGATACTGCAGCGGTTTGGTCATCCAACGGTTCATGCCGAGATCCAGATCGCTCAGTACGAACACCGGCGTTTGAAAACGGTCGGCAAGATCGAATGCCTGCATCGAAAATTCGTACGCGTCTTCAACCGTCGCCGGCAGCAGCACGATGTGTTTCGTATCGCCGTGCGAGAGCGTGTAGGCGAACTGCACGTCGCCTTGCAGCGTGCGCGTCGGCAAGCCCGTCGACGGACCCGCGCGCTGCACGTCAAAGATAACGCCCGGAATCTCGGCGTAATACCCGAGACCGGCAAACTCCGCCATCAGCGAAAGTCCGGGACCCGACGTCGACGTCATCGCACGCGCCCCGGCCCAACCGGCGCCGAACACCATCCCGATCGCGGCAAGTTCGTCTTCCGCTTGAACGACCGCGGCTTTGCGTTCGCCGGTGGTCTTATCGACGCGGAATTTGTCCGCATAGGCGATGAACGATTCGCACAGCGACGACGAGGGCGTAATCGGATACCACGCCACGACCGTGCAGCCGCCGTTGATGCAGCCGAGTGCCGCGGCGCTGTTGCCTTCCATCAAAATGATGCCGTCGTTGTTGCCGGGCATACGCTGCAACGCGTAGCCGTCGGTCTTCGTCAGGTTCGTCTGCGCGTAATCGGCGCCCAAGCGCACCGCCTGCATATTGCTCTCGACCGCTTTGGGTTTGGTGCGGAACTGCGCGCCGAGTGCCGCCTCGATCTCTTCAAGCGGAATCTGCAGCAACTGCGCGAGAACGCCGACGTAGATCATATTCGTCAGATACTTGCGCATAGCGCCGTCGCTGACGTGTTCTTTCGCCAGTTTTGAAAACGGCACCGCGTAGTACGTCACGTCGTCGCGCTGCGCGTCACCGGCGACCGGATATGCGGCTTCGTGAATGACGATGCCGCCCGTACGCACGTCGCGCACGTCGCTTTGCCAGGTCGTGAGGTTGAGCGCGATCAGCACGTCGATATCGCTGCTGCGGCATTGATAGCCGCGCGGCGAAACGCGCACGTCGAACCACGTCGGCAACCCTTCGATGTTCGACGGAAAGACGTTCTTGGGCGCCACGGGGATGCCCATGCGAAAAATCGCGTTAGTTATAACGGAATTTGCGGATTGACTGCCCGACCCGTTCACCGTCGCGGCGCGGATCGTTAAGTCGTTCACGGTGCTCAAAAGTTTTCTCCCAAACCCGCCTCGAGATACGTGCGGCTGAGTTTTACATATTCTTCAGCGCTTATCTCAATCCACTTAGCCGCCTCGCCTTCAATCGGTTTTTTCACCTTGGCCGGAGCGCCCGCGGCCAGCACGCCGGCGGGGATCTGCATGCCTTCCCCGACAACGCTGCCTGCCGCGATGAGCGAGCCTTCGCCTACGGTCGCTCCGCCCAGGACGACCGCGTTGCTGCCGATGAGCGCGCGCTTTTGGATGCGGCAGTCTTCCATGACCGCGCAGTGCCCGACGGTGACGTCGTCTTCGACAATGGTCTGACCGTGTTCGCTGACGTGCACGACGGCGTTATCTTGAATGGACGTGCGGGCGCCGATGCGGATAGGGCCGTTGTCGCCGCGTAATACGGCGCCGAACCAAATGCTGGATTCGGGGCCAACTTCCACGTCGCCGATCAAGACGGCGGTCGGCGCGATAAACGCGCTGGGGTCGACTTTTGGCGTACGGCCGCGGTATTCAATGATCATCGTTATCCTCTCGCGAAGCCGATTTTGATGCACCGGCACAACACCCCGCTTCGCGGCGTCAAAGCAACGCCGCATCCCAAGCCGGACGACCCGAACTATACGGCCGTCAACTATGCGTACGCGGGCCGCACGGGCCACATCCACGAGGTCGTCACCATCAATGGCCGCGAGCTCGCGAAGATCGGTTTTGACGATCGGAAGATCGTGTTCTACTTCATGGACGATCTCGAACTCGACCGCGGCGCCAAGCGTACGACATTCCACGACCAAGACCCGCACTAATTTACACGCGCTTAACCCACTATTGACGTTGGCCGCCGGGCGGCCGCATGAGCGCATGGCGGCACAGGGAACTGAGCAAGCATGCGGCTTTGGTGGGGCTGGGGCGCGCGAGCCGATGCATTAACGCATCTGCCGAATCGCCGCGCGCTCGAGGAGCGTTTGCCCGCGCAACTGGAGAGTGCGCGTAAGGCCAAAGAGTCCGTGGCGGTCATGTTCGTCGATCTCGATCGCTTCAAAACGATCAACGACACGATGGGACACCGCGCCGGCGATGCGCTACTGCGCGCAGTCGCGAAGCGTTTTTCCAGCCTGCTGAGCGGTCCCGTAAACGTCTACCGGACGGGGGGCGACGAGTTCGTCATCGTCGTCGATCGCGTACGGCACAAACGCACGATCGCTGCGGCGGCAATGGACGTTCTCGGGGCCTTCAAAGAACCGTTCTTCGTCGACGGACGCGAGCTCTTCGTTACGGCGAGCGTGGGCGCGAGCATCTATCCCAAGAACGCGGAGAATGCCGACGATCTCGTCGCGTTCGCCGACTCCGCGATGTACCGCGCTAAAGAGTCAGGCCGGAACACGGCAAAGTTTTACGATCGCGCGATGCACGCGCGCACGCTCGAACGCATGTCGCTCGAACAAGATCTGCGGCAGGCTCTGGCGCGCGGAGAGTTGGAGCTCGCGTTCCAGCCTGTTGTCGATCTGGCTTCGACGGGCATCTGCGGCGCCGAAGCGCTGCTTCGCTGGAATCATCCGAGCCTGGGTCTATTGATGCCGCACGCGTTCATCGGTATTGCCGAAGAGTCGGGCATCATCGTCGAGATGAGCCGCTGGGTGCTGCGTGAGGCGTGCACCCGCCTTGCCGAATTGCGCGAACGCGGCAATCCGGGCTTCCGGATGGCGGTCAATCTTTCGCCGCGCGATTTTTACGAACAAGATCTGCCGCAGTACGTTTCGTCGCTGCTCAAAGAGTTTTCGCTGCCGGCCGGCGCGCTCGATATCGAAGTGACGGAAAGCATCATCATGAACGAAGGCGCTGTGGCGACACTGGCGCGCGTTCACGCGCTCGGCGTTCGGATCGTGATGGACGACTTCGGCGTCGGCTATAGTTCGCTCGCGTATCTCAAGCGGTTGCCGGTCGACGCGATCAAGATCGATAAGACGTTCGTGGACGACGTCACCTCCGATCCGTTCGACCAGGGGATCGTTAAAGCCATCGCAACGCTCGGCAAGACGTTAGGCTTGCGTCTCATTGCGGAAGGCGTCGAATCCGAAGCGCAGCGGCAGTTCCTGCGCGCGCTCGATTGCGACTATGCGCAAGGCTATCTCTACGCGGCGCCCGGAACGTGGAAGCAGCTCGAACTCATGCTGGAGCGCAGCGCAAGCGAATCCGCCGACCGGCGTGTCATTCAGTTGTACGGAACGAAGTAGCGCGCAGCACGCGCACCGTTCCGGAAGCGCATGCCGGAACGAATCGCCCGTCGCGAAGCGCCGACGTTAACGCGGGCAGCGTTTTTTCGAAGAGCGGATTTTTCCAAGCGCTATCGTAGGCGACGTATCCGCTAAACGCTTGCGGCGCCGCGCCGAGCACCGTTGCGTTCGGATAGGCCAATGCTTCGTGTGCATACCACTCGTCGTGCATTGCAACGGGTGCGTTCCGCGGAACGCACGCCAGTGCGCGCTGGGCGTCCGAAGCGTGCATGAATGATTCGCGTTTGAGGTAATGCGCCGGATGCATCGGATCGAACGCGGCAAGCACGATGACGGATAAAACGACCGCCGTTAGCCACCACCGGTTTGCCGCAACGTCGTCGCGGTTGCGAACCAAATGCACCAATTTGACGGCTGCCCCGAGCAGCAGCAGCGGCGCCCAAAGCAGCACGTAGTGCATGCCCATTCGCCAGACGCTCGCGTCGCTTGCCAACAAGATGCCGGCAAACGCGGGCAGCGCGAACAGCGACCACCGCGAAAAAAGCGGCAGTAACGCCAGCGGCAGAAGTGCTTCCAGCACGTACGTTAATCGCCCGAGCGTCACGACCGCAGCCAGCAGCGCGACGGGATGCGTAAAGATCGCGAGCGCTGTTTGCACCGGACCGTGCGCAAACGGATAGTCGTAAAAATGCGAGGGCGCCCACGGACCGGTACGCGGAAGAATCAGCGCGCCGTACACCGCAAGGGACGCCGCTCCGGCAACGGCCAGGCCTACGCCAGCGACGAAGAGACGTTCGGGTTCGCGCGGCTCCCACAGCAGCAGACCGCGCTCGCGCGTCGTGCGTTTTGCCAGACCGGCTACGGCGAGTGCGATGCCGATCGCAACGATATCGACGCTCGCATCTTCGCGAACGCATACAAGCACGATCGCGCAGAGCGCGAACCACAACCACTGCGCGCGGTCCGCTGCGAGCAACAGTGCGAGCAGCAGCGGCGGATAAAACGCCAATTCGTGAAACTCGGAGAATGCGCCGGCGAGCAGCGGCGGATAGAGCAGCACCAAGACACCGATGCGCTGCGACCACGCGGCGGAAACATACGGCCGCACGAGGCGCTCGAGCAGCAGCGCGGAGGCGACGATGAGCACGATCTGCACGAACTGCAGTACGAGCGGCGTCCGCGCGGCTGCAACGA
>DASSRQ010000246.1:0-6695 GCA_035701665.1 Vulcanimicrobiaceae bacterium | reverse complement strand
AGGCCGCATACACCGCGGCTGCCAAGCCCGCCGGTCCCGCGCCGATGACGATGAGGTCGCGAACCAACGCGCGATCGATCGCCTCGTTAAAACCCAAACACTCCGCAAGTTCGCGATTCGAAGGATTGCGCAGCAGCGTTTTTCCGCGGCAGATTACCACGGGGATCTCCGTCGCGTCGACCCTGAACGTAAGCATGAGCTGTTCCGCCTCGGCATCCCGATCGAGATCCAAATACGCGTACGGGTGACCGTTGCGTGTCAGAAACTCTTTGAGCCGAAGCGTGTCCCCCGAATGTACCGAACCAACCAAGATTACATCGCCCACGCCCGCTCGTGCGAACGCAACGCGCCGCCAAATAAACGCGCGCATGATCGTCTCGCCGATCTCCGCGTCGTTTTGAACGATACTCATTAGCTGCCGGTGATCGAACTCGATCAGCTCGCCGTCGCACTTGGCGGTGATCCGGAACATCGCGCGCCGTCCGGAAAGCGTATTGATCTCGCCGCTGAACTGTCCGCGCCCGCTTAGAACGGCGACGCTTTTGCCGGCATCGGACGGCCGCACCGCTTCGATCTCTCCGTCCAAGATGACGTAGAAATACATGCTCGCATCGCCCTGCTCGATGAGCACCTCTCCCGCTTTGACGCTCCGGCGCCGCCCGTACCGCTCGGCCCGGGCAAGTTGAGCCTCGCTCAGCGACGGAAAGACGTCCTCACGCGTACCGGCAAGCGGAATATCCGTCGTGCTCATGCCTCGACGATAACGCATACGAATCGGGGGCGCCAGCCGAATTCCGTAAAACTACGGACGCCCGCGACCATCCCGAACCGCTACCGTAAACGCAGTCACTCATCCCTCAAAGGAGACTGCGTTCGTGGACATCCTGCTCGCCGCCGTATCGTATGCCGCTTGTGCTTTTGGAGCGCTGCTGGCGGCCGATTTCCTCACCGGCGTTCTGCACTGGGCCGAAGACACGTGGCTGGCGCCGGGGCAATCGCCGCTGCTGGATCGCTGGGTTACCAACGACAACATCGAGCATCACCGCTCGCCCGGAAAAATCCGCGCCGGGCACTACTGGTCGACGAATCGTGTGTGTATCGCTCTCGCGGCCGGAGCAACGCTCGTCTTCGCGGTTGCCGGCGTACGCGCTTGGGAGGCCTATCTCGTTCTCGCGCTGCTCTCGCAATCGAACCAGATCCATCTGTGGGCCCACACCTCGCGGCCGCCGCGCGTCGTGGGCTGGCTGCAGAAAACCGGGTTACTGCAATCCGCGAAGATCCACGCGCGCCATCACAAGAATCCGTACGCCTCGCACTTCTGCACGATCACCGCATTTCTGAATCCGATGCTCGACCGCACCGGCTTCTGGCGCGGCCTCGAATCGATCGCGGTCCGCTTGGGAGCAAACGTCCACCGCGCAACGCCGGCTCGAAACGGCTATTAGTACACACGTTGAATCGTTAACGTCAATTGCCGTTCAGTCAAATTTTCCGGGCGCCGCGATACAGATGCTCCGGCGCCCACTACACTGTGTGGCATGAAGATGCGCCTGGTACTCCTGAGCTTCGTCATGCTCTTTGTCGAACTCGCGCTCATCCGCTGGCTGGGCTCGAACATCGTCTATCTCTCGTATTTTTCCAACTTCGTGTTGCTCGGGAGTTTCCTCGGAATCGGCGCAGGCTTCTTGCGCGGCAAAGCGCGCACCGATCTTTTTCCATGGGCGGCGCCGGCTCTCGCATTTTTGGTCACGTTCGTCCTGATCTTCCCCGTGCAAATCGATCGCTCCGGAAGCCAATTGATCTACTTCGGCGGCGTTAGTGCGACGGGTTTACCCATGTACTTCACGCTGCCGCTGATCTTTGCGCTCGTCGCCATCGTTATGGCCGCAATCGCGCAAGGCGTCGCGCGCACGTTCGTACAGTTCGAACCGCTCGAAGCGTATCGCCTCGACATCCTGGGCAGCCTTGCCGGCATCGTTGCCTTTTCGCTGCTGTCTTTTTTGCAATGGCCGCCCGTTGCATGGGGACTCGTCGCCGCCCTAGCGTTCGTCATTTTGTACGGCCGTTCGCTGCGGCTTCTGCAAGCCGTGTCGCTTGCCGGTCTAACCTTCGTGCTCTTGCACGAATCGCTCAATCCGTCGTTCTTCTGGTCGCCGTACTACAAGATCGCGATGTTCGACGCGCAGCCGAAACCGGCCAAGGCGATCAACGTCAACGGCATTCCGCATCAAATCATGGAACCGGTAACGCTGCGCCGGAAGCTCGAACCGCTCTACTTCGAGCCGTACCGGCGCGTGCAGCATAATCCGCTCCGGAACGTGCTGATTATCGGTGCCGGAAACGGCGGCGACGTTGCGATTGCTCTTGCGGCCGGCGCGCAGCATGTCGATGCGGTCGAGATCGATCCGCGCATCTATCGCATCGGCCGCGACATGAATCCCGACCGGCCGTACCAAAACCCGCGCGTTGCCGTCCACATCAACGACGGCAGAGCGTTCTTGCAGCAAACGAGCACGCATTACGACCTCATCCTCTTCGCGCTGCCAGACTCGCTGGTACTCGTCTCCGGTCAGTCCTCGCTGCGTTTGGAAAGCTATCTCTTCACCATCGAATCGATGGCCACCGCGCGAGAAAAACTGGCGCCCGGCGGCGCGTTCGCGATGTACAACTACTATCGCGAGGACTGGCTGATCGATCGCCTCGCGGGAACGCTTCAGACAGCATACGGCCACGCACCATGCGTCGATTCGACCGGCACCATCGGCCGTTTCGCGGTCCTTACGATCGGCCGCGACGCCGGCTCGGTGCGCTGCCCGCACACATGGACGCCGTCAACCGTCGTGACCGCGCCTGCCGACGACGACCATCCGTTCGTCTATCTGCGCACGCGCAGTATTCCGCCGATGTATCTCATTACGATCGCCGGCATCTTACTCGCCTCACTTCTGCTGGTGCGTACGAGCGGCGGACAAACCGGACAAATGGCGCGCTATGCGGATCTCGCCTGCATGGGCGCGGCGTTTATGTTATTGGAAACCAAGACCGTCGTTCAGTTCGCGCTGCTCTTCGGCACGACATGGTTCGTCAACGCGCTGGTCTTCTTCGGCATTCTGGCCTCGGTATTCGCCGCCGTTGAAGTAACGCGCCGCGTTCGTCCCGCGCAGAACTCGCGGCTCTATCTCGCCCTGTTGGCTGCGCTCGCCGCGGCATGGCTGGTTCCGCAAGAGTCGCTGCTCGCGCTTCCGGCGGCGGAGCGTTTCCTTTGCGCAACGGCATTGGCGTTCGCACCGATCTTTTTGGCAAACCTGATCTTCGCCGAACGCTTCAAAGCGGTCGGATCGTCGACCATCGCCTTCGGCGCGAATCTGCTGGGCGCCATGGCCGGCGGCATCCTCGAATACTCGTCGCTTATCCTCGGATACCACAGCCTGCTCATCATCGTTGCGCTGCTCTACGGCTGCGCGTTTGTGCTGGTTCAACCGGCAGTGTTGAAAGTGCGTCAGGGCGTTTCCGAGATTCCCGCAACTACGGGACAATCATAACGGAGCGAGCGGTAGGAAACCAGCGGAACGTGCCGTTCGGAGCAGCCGAGCAAGCAAGTTCAAACAGCGCTGCGCTTTGCCGATACATTTCATGAGGACCTGAGAGCCGCGCGTTCGCGCGGCGTCGCAGCGCCCAAGGAGTGGGTGTCCTTTGGGGGCCTTCTGCGCAATGGGGGGCCCTTCGCTTTTGCCGCGGCGTGGGTACGTTCTGAGACGCTATGATCGCGCTACTCAAAACGACTTGGACCGAATTCAGCTCGCATAACGGGCAGTGGCTTGCCGCCGCGCTCGCTTACTTTACCGCCTTTGCGATCGCGCCGCTCATCATCATCATAGTGGAGATTGCCGGCTTCTTCTTAGGCAGTCACCAGTCGACGCTCAATTTGCTCTACGGCTACATGCAGCGCGATGCCGGCCCGGCCGCCGCGGGTGCAATCAAGGGCATCGTTTCGGCAACGTTCCATCAGCAGCGGCACGGCACGATCGCGCAGATCGTCGGCTGGGCCGTGTTCGTTCTTGCAGCGGTCGGCTTATTCAGCGCCGTGCAGTTCGCGCTGAACACCATCTGGGACGTCGTGCCGAAAAAGCAAGGCTTCATGACGATGCTCAAAGAGCGCGGCGCAGCGTTCGCCGTCATGATGGTCATCGCGTTACTGCTGTTCGCTTCGATGGGCGTCAACGCGGTGATGACCGTCGCCGCAACGGCGCTCTCGCACGTCTTTCCGGGCTTCGCAACGATCGCGAAGATTCTCGACTTCGTCGTCTCGTTCGGCGTCATCTGGGTCGCGTTTGCCGTGCTGTTCGAATATCTGCCGGACACGCGCATCGAGTTTCGCGACGTTTGGACGGGCGCGGCGCTCACCTCGCTGCTCTTCGTCGTCGGACAGTTTTTGCTGGGCTGGTATCTCGGCCGCGCGGGCGTGACCAGCAGTTTCGGCGCGTTCGGCGCACTCGTCGTGTTTTTGATCTGGACGAACTACTCGTCGCAGATCATGCTCTTCGGTGCGGCGTTTACGAAAGTGTATGCGCAGCAGCGCGGATCGCTCAAGCAATCCGCGCGCTCGACGCACGGCGAGGTCAGCCTTTCAGCAGACCGACCTCTTCGCCGACCGACTTAAAGGCCGCAAGCGCCTTGTCCATCTCGTCTTTGGTGAGTTTGGCGCTCATCTGAACGCGAATGCGCGCGGTGCCTTCGGGAACGACCGGGAAGCCGAACCCGGTTACGAAGACGCCGCGCTGCAGCAGCTTGTCGCTCATCGCGATCGCAAACGCCGTGTCGCCGACGATGATCGGCACGATAGCGCTCGGACCTTCGAGCGGCTTGAATCCCAGACGCGTCAGTTCCGCGCGGAAATACGCGACGTTGTCGCGCAGCCGGTCGACCAACTCGGGATGTCCGTCCAGATAGTTGATTGCCTCAAGCGCACTGGCGGCAATCGTCGCCGGCAGCGCGTTCGAAAACAGCTGCGGGCGCGACTTTTGGATCAGCGTATCGATCAGCGCTTTGCTGCCCGCGACGAATCCACCGGCCGCGCCGCCGAGCGCTTTGCCCAGCGTGCCCGTGATGATATCGATCTGCCCTTCGAGTCCGAAATGCTCGATCGTGCCGCGCCCCGTCTTGCCCATCACGCCCGTCCCGTGCGAATCGTCGACGACCGTAACCGCGTTGTACTTCTTCGCAAGTTCCACGATCTCGGGCAGTTTGGCGATGCTGCCTTCCATCGAAAACACGCCGTCCGTCACGATCACGATCGGCGACGCGCCCTGACTCGCTTTGAGCTTCTCTTCGAGGTCGCGCATGTCGGAATGCTTGTAGCGTTCGCGCTTCGATTTGGTGGCCAAGCGGCAGCCGTCGATGATACTGGCGTGATTGAGCTCGTCGGAGATAATCACCGAGCCCTCTTCACAGATCGTTGGAAACAGCCCGGTGTTCGCGTTCCAGCACGCAACGTACGAGAGCGATGCCTCGGTGCTCAAAAACTCCGCGATGCGGTCTTCCAGCGTGCGGTGGATGTCGAACGTTCCGCAGATGAACCGCACCGATGCCGTGCCCGCGCCGTATTTTTTCAGGCCTTCGATGCCCGCTTCGATCACGCTGGGCTCGTCGCTCAATCCCAGATAGTTGTTGCTGGAAAGCACGATGACGTCGCCGGCTTCTTCCATGTGCACTTCGGCCGCCATCGGCGTGGTGAGATGGCGCAGCGATTTATACGTACCCGCCGCTTTCAAGCCGGCGATGTCGCTCTGCAGTTTCTGATCGAACGTCGTATTCACGGGATTAGCCTTTCAAGTCCAACACGATCTTGGCGGCCTCGCCGCTCTTCATCAATTCGAATGCGCGGTCGTACTCTTCGAACGGCAGCACGTGCGTGATAATCGGCCGCAGATCGACGCGGCCGGCGCGAACCAGCGCCTGCGTCTGATACCACGTCTCGAACATGCGGCGGCCGTTGATGCCGAGCACGGTGAGACCTTTGAAGATGATGCGTTCGGCGAGGTTGATGTTGACATTGTCGCTCGGAATACCGAGCAGCGCCGCCGTTCCGCCGTTGCGCACCATGCGCAGACCGTTGTCGATTGCCTGACCGCTGCCGGACATCTCGAGCAGCACGTCCACGCCGTCGCCGTTCGTGCGCTTGAGGATCTCGTCGACGAGATTGGCATCGGTTGCGGAAAACACTTCGTCCGCTCCCAGACGCTTCGCGAGCTCGAGTTTCGCGGGATTGACGTCGACCGCATACACCGCCGAAGCACCCGCAGCGCGCGCAACCGGAATCGCCATCAACCCAATCGAACCGACGCCGGTAATCACGACCGATTTCACGCTCACGCCCGCCGCCATGACGGTGTGCACGGCGTTACCGAGCGGATCGAACACGGCGGCAAACTCGTCGGGAATCGCCGGATCGAGCTTCCACACATTGGTTTCGGGCATCGAGATGTAATCCGCAAATGCGCCGTCGCGATCGACGCCGATGATCTCGACTTTTTCGCAGATGTGCGCTTCGCCGGTGCGACAAAGGAAGCACGTACCGTCGGCAATGTGCCCTTCCGCCGACACGCGATCGCCCACGGCAACCATGCGGACGGCATCGCCGACCGCGGCAACGCGGCCCATAAACTCGTGGCCGATAGTCAGCGGCGGCTTGATGC
>DASSRQ010000245.1:0-2988 GCA_035701665.1 Vulcanimicrobiaceae bacterium | reverse complement strand
ACGTATTCGGCGTCGGCCCTCGTGCTGATTCTCGCCGCCGCCCTCGCACATCAAGCGCCGCCCACGTTGAACGATGCGCGCGCGTGGCTCGGCATCCTCGGCATGGCACTCGTTTCGCAGCTCGTCGGTCACACCGCGCTGAACGCAGCGCTGCGCTGGTTTTCGCCGAGCGCGGTAGCGTTTACGTCGCTGCTGGAACCGGTTGCGGCGGCACTGCTGGCGCTTGCGATCTTCGGCGAGCGGCTCGGAACGCTCTCCGTGGCGGGAGCGATCGTTTTATTGGGCGCGGTCGCCGTATTTTTGCGGGAAGACCTGCGCGCTACTCTTCGGTAAAAAAGACGCCGGCGGCGCCGGGTCCGACGTTTGCGCCGACCGTCGGACCGGCCGTATAGATCGATAGTTCTCTAGGCGGAGCGCTCAGGCGCTGCCGGATTCCTTCGGCGATGAAGTTTGCAAGGTCCGGCGCATTGGTGTGAGTCACCGCGATGCGTGTTGCTTGCGGATGCTCGATCTTGCGCGCGGCAATGCTCGCGAGACTCTCTTTTGCTTGGTCCCACGAACGCACCGTCGTTTCGCCTTCCATCTCGCCGGTGCGCGACACGCGCGTGATCGGGAAAACATTCATCATCAACCCGAGCGCCATCTGTGCCTTGTTGATGCGCCCGCTGCGCGCGAGAAACCGCAAATCGGGATACGCCGCAAATCCTTGCTGCTTGGACTTCCACGTTTCAATCGCGGCTACGATCGTTTCGGCGCTCGCACCGGAGCGCGCCAATTGCGCCGCTGCCGTCGCGAGAAGCGCGAATCCGCCCGAAAGCGTGCACGTGTCGACTACACGGACCTGCGGGCCGGCGGCAGCCGCCGCTTTAAGCGCATGTTCGTAGATTTTGGAGATCTTGGCGCTGACGGTTAGGCAGACGACGTCGCTCCCGGCCAAGCGCCGGAACGCGTCTTCAAACACGGACGGCTCCGGCGGCAGCGTCGACGGCACATCTTGCCCCGACGCAAGCAAGCGGTAAAAATCGGCGGTGGAAAGGTCCACTCCATCGTGAAAGCGCCGCTCGCCGACGCAGACGATGACGGGGACGAGCACGATGCCTGCGTCGGCCGCTTGCGCGGCGCTCAGTTCGCAAGAAGAGTCGGCTACAATTGCTACGGCCATCCATTCAGCATTTCGACTCAAAATGGATGGTTCCACCTCCCAAATTGGAGCGGTCCATTAGCAAGGGAATGGATGGGACGGGCGGAACGCGCCGGGTTATGACAACCATGGCCAGCCAGCCGGATCCCCAAGAAGTACGCGAATGGACCGACGCGATCAACGGCGTCATCCAAAACGAAGGCCCCGCGCGCGCGCAAGAATTGATCGGCGCAGTCGTCGAGACGGCGCAGCGCGGCGGCGCACACGTGTCGCTCGGGCTTTCGACGCCTTACATGAATACGATCCCGGCATCGGAACAGCCGCCGCTCGCGGGCAACGACGAGCTGGAGACGCGTCTGCGTCATTACGTGCGCTGGAACGCGATGGCGATGGTGGCGCGAGCCAATAAAGAGTCGTCCGAATTGGGCGGACACGTTGCGAGCTTCGCTTCGTCCGCGACGCTTTACGATGTGGGCTTCAATCACTTCTTCCGCGCGCAGACGGAAGATTTCGGCGGCGACTTGATCTTCGTGCAAGGCCACTCCGCGCCGGGCATCTACGCCCGCGCGTTTATGGAAGGCCGCATCAACGAAGAGCAACTCGAAAACTTCCGCCGCGAAGTGGACGGCAAAGGCGTTTCGTCGTATCCGCATCCGTGGCTGATGCCGGACTTCTGGCAATTCCCGACGGTCAGCATGGGCCTGGGCCCGATCATGTCGATCTACCAAGCGCGTTTTATGCGCTACATGAACGATCGCGGATTCTTGAACGCGGCCGACCGCAAAGTCTGGGCGTTCCTGGGCGACGGCGAGATGGACGAGCCCGAATCCACGGGTGCGATCTCGCTCGCGGGCCGCGAAAAAGTCGACAACCTGATCTGGGTGATCAACTGCAACCTGCAGCGCCTGGACGGACCGGTGCGCGGCAACGGCAAGATCATTCAGGAGTTGGAGACGCTGTTCCGCGGAGCGGGCTGGAACGTCATCAAAGTGATCTGGGGCAGCTCGTGGGACGCGCTGCTCGAACGCGACGACTCGGGCAAACTCGTGCAGCTGATGAACGAGTGCGTCGACGGCGACTATCAAACGTTCAAATCGCGCGACGGTAAATACGTTCGCGAGAACTTCTTCGGCCGTTATCCCGAGACGCTCGACCTTGTCGCGCACATGAGCGACGAAGATATTTGGGCGCTGGCTCGCGGCGGTCACGATCCGCGCAAAGTGTACGCGGCTTACAAAGCGGCGTTCGAACATAAAGGCCAACCGACCGTTATCCTCGCCAAGACGATCAAAGGCTACGGCATGGGCATCTCCGGCGAAGGCCAGAACATCGCCCATCAAGCCAAAAAGATGAAAGTGGAGTCGATGCGCGCGTTCCGCGATCGCTTCCACCTGCCGATTCCGGATGCCGAAGTCGAAAAACTCAACTTCATCAAACCGGCCGAAAATAGCCCGGAGATGAAGTATCTGCGCGACTTGGTTGAAAAGCGCGGCTACATTCCGTCGCGGCGCCGCAAGTCGACCTCACTGGCCGTTCCCGGATTCGACGCTCTCGAATCGCACATCTCGGCAGCTACCGGCGAGCGCGAGATATCGACGACGATGGCGTTCGTACGCATCTTCACCACGCTGTTGAAAGATAAGACCATCGGATCGCGCATCGTGCCGATCGTTGCCGACGAGTCGCGCACGTTCGGTATGGAAGGTCTGTTCCGGCAACTCGGCATCTACTCGTCCGTCGGCCAGTTGTACAAACCGCAAGACGCCGAACAGTTGATGTGGTACCGCGAAGACAAGCAAGGCCAGATTCTGCAGGAAGGCATCAACGAGGCCGGCGCGCTTTCATCG
>DASSRQ010000244.1:0-2366 GCA_035701665.1 Vulcanimicrobiaceae bacterium | reverse complement strand
GTATTGCGCGAGGCGCCGCCGTCGACGCGCAGATCGTTCAGCGTCATGCCGGAGTCTCGCTCCATCGCCGCGAGCACGTCGGCCGACTGAAACGCCATCGCTTCGAGGGCGGCGCGCGCGATATGCGCCCGGGTCGTGCCGCGCGTGATGCCGGTGATGGTTCCACGCGCGTACGGATCCCAATACGGCGCACCTAGACCCGTGAATGCGGGCACGAAAAACACACCGCCGTTGTCGGGCACTTGGTTCGCGAGCGCTTCGATTTCGTGCGATTCGGAGAAAAACTGCATTTCGTCGCGCAGCCATTGCACCGCGGCGCCGGTAACGAAGACGGAGCCTTCCAGCGCGTACGTCGGGCGGTTGCGTTCGAACGCGAAGGCGACCGTGGATAAGAGGTGCTGGTTACTGCGGACGAACCGGTCGCCGGTGTTGAGCATCAGGAACGAACCGGTGCCGTAGGTGTTCTTTGCGCAGCCGGCATCGAAACCGGCTTGCCCGATCAACGCGGCGTGCTGATCGCCCGCGACACCGGCGATGGGGATCGAGCCGCCGAAGAGCGAGGTGCTGCCGAACTCGGCCGTGCACGGCAGCACTTCGGGAAGCACGCTGCGCGGAACGCCGAACGCGTCGAGCAGATCGCCGCTCCACTCCATGCTGCGGATATCGAAGAGCATGGTGCGGGACGCGTTGGTGATGTCGGTAACGTGGCGTTTGCCTTCGGTCAGATTCCAGATGAGCCACGTGTCGACCGTGCCGAACGCGAGTTGGCCGCGCTGCGCGCATTCGCGGGCACCTTCGCAGTTGTCGAGCATCCAGGCGATTTTGGTTGCGGAGAAATACGGATCGAGCAAGAGTCCCGTGCGTTCGGTCACGAGTGCGCCGAAGCGATCGCGCATCGCATCGCACGTTTCTGCCGTCCGGCGATCTTGCCAGACGATGGCGTTGCATAACGGTTTACCGGTTGCGCGATCCCACAGCAAGGCGGTTTCGCGTTGGTTGGTGACGCCGATCGCGGCGACGTCGCTTGCCGTTACGTTTGCATTTCGCAGCGCCTCACAGGCGGTTTCGAGCTGCGATTGCCACAGGTCGGCGGGATCGTGTTCGACCCATCCGGGGCGCGGCAGATGCTGCGGAAACTCGCGCTGCGCGAACGCCAGAACCGAACCGTCTGCGCCGGTGACGACCGCACGCGAGCTGGTCGTGCCTTGATCGAGAGCGAGCAAAACGGCCACGCATCGAGCGCTTCATCCGCACTGCACCGGTGTCCTGGGCAGCAGGCCCGGCGGCCCGCATCTGCCAACGCAAAATGCTCGTGCCGCAAACGCTCACCGCCCGCAACATCACGCCGCTGCTGCTCGGGCTGACGCTCAATCCGATCAACTCTTCGATTATTGCGACGGCGCTCGTGCCGATCGGCGATGCGTTTCACGCAACGGCCGCGCAAACGGCGTGGCTGATCGCAGCGCTGTATCTTGCAACCGCGGTGGGCCAGCCGCTGATGGGCCGTCTTGCCGATATGTACGGCGCGGTAGCGGTCTTTTATGCGGGCCTCGTGCTGACCGCGGTTGCGGGTATCGGCGGTTCGGTTGCGCCATCGCTGGACGTGCTGATTGCATGGCGCGTGGTGCTCGGGCTCGGGACGTCCGCCGCGTATCCGGCAGCGATGATCGTCCTGCGGCGGTTCGCCGCAGATGCGCACGGGCGGCTTCGCCCGGGCGCGTTGAGCGCGGTGACGATTGCGGGACAGGTGAGCATCGTCGTCGGGCCGACGATTGGCGGGTTGCTGGTAGAGTTCGGCGGCTGGCGGACGACGATCGTTGCCGTAGTGCCGGTCGCGATCTGCGCGGGCGTGCTCGGCGCGCTCTGGCTGCCGCGCGGCGAACGGACGTATTCCGGAGAGCGCGCGCCGGTACGCGACATCGATTTTGCGGGCATTGCGACGTTTGCTTGCGGCTTGACGCTGCTGCTCGTTACGCTGCTGCATCCGCGTTCGTTCTCGCCGATCGTCCTCGCCGCCACCGTTGTCTGTTTCGGCGCCTGGCTTTTCATAGAGCGGAAAACCAGATCGCCGTTCATCGACGTGCGCATGCTGGGGCGCAATCTGCGGCTCGTTGCTGTATACGGCCGGTACGTTCTTATCTACACGATTTTTTACGCAGTTTTCTACGGGTTTCCGCAGTGGCTCGAGCAGTCACACCGCGCGAGCCCTGCGCAAGCGGGGTTGCTCATGCTGCCGACGTCGCTCGTTGCTATCGCGTGCGCAACGTTCGGCCCGCGAATACCTCCGCGCTTTGCTTTGACGATCGGTTGCGTCGGAGCACTCGCGGGTGCGTTCGTCTTGTTCGGCTTGCACGCGGCGTCGCCGG
>DASSRQ010000243.1:0-6286 GCA_035701665.1 Vulcanimicrobiaceae bacterium | reverse complement strand
ACGTTCAGCTCGTTCTTGGCGCCGCAGTACTCGGGGCCGGTGAACAATGCGTACGTCGTCGCCAATCCGGGCGATTACGCAGCGATCACGAACGAAGACGGATCGTTTTTGCTCGATAATCTGCCGGCCGGCACGTATACGCTCGATGTCGATCCGGAGACAGTTCCGGCAAACACCGGAACCGCCGAAGGACCGATCTCGGTAACGATCGCCGCCGACGAACACAAAGAAAACGTGCGGATTACCGTCGACCGCAAGATGAAGAACGTCGTGTTCTCGCTCAAAGAGAGCGACATTGCGCACGCGACGATTGCGGTAAGCGAACCGGTGCTTCCGCCCGGCGGTGCAGCGCAAGTCGATATTGACGCCGCCGATGCACGCGCCGTGAGCGCGACGTTCGGCGGAAAGAAATACCAATTTGCCTACGACGCCGCGCGTAAAGTCTGGAGCGCGACGATCGTCGTGCCGCAGGATGCGACGGAAGGCAAGATCCCGATCTTCGCGAGCGTCACCGGGAAGGCGGCGTCCGGCAACACCGAGGTTTCGGCGGACGTGCAGATTCAGCCGGGCATGCCGCTCGTTTCGTTCAAACTCTCGCCTGCGCGTCCGGCGATCGGACAGTACGCGACGGTGCGCGCGAGATTCTTAGCCGACGTGCATCCGGGCGACGTCATCCGCTGGCTCGACGGACAAGTGACGAAACTCGCACATCCGGTGACCGGCAGGGTCTACCTTTTTTCTGTAAAGATATCTGAACGGCCGATGCACGGTGTCTTGCTAACCCGGCAAGGACACCTGCCGATAATGCTTAGGTAACGCTTTTTCGTTCGCCATGGATGGCATGAACATTGCGCAATTTGAAAGGAAAAAACGTGAAAAAGCTTCTTACCCTCGCGGCAGCGGCCGCGATTGTGGCAGCGTCGGCGCTTCCCGCCGCAGCAGCCACGGGCACCGGCAACGTCACCGTGCAGTGGAACATCTCCGTAACTGCAGCACTCACCCTCAATACGAACTACGGCGGCACGGGCACCCTGACGGCAAGCTCGGGCACCGTCCCGGTAGGTGAGTTTCTCCAAGGTTCGCTCGGCTCGAGCGAAGCCTGCGCCGCGCCGGCATCGGTTGCGGCAGGCACGGTCGACTTCGGCTCGATCACGCCCGACGGCGGCCTCGCGGCCAACACCGTTTGCGCGGTGAAACAAGCCGTAAATGCGAAGGTTTCGACCAACTCGATCAACTGGAGCCTCGGCGAAAACATGAACGTCGCCAGCGCTCCGACCGGCATCGCAATCTGCGCGCTCTCGAACAGCGGCAACTTCCCGATCTCCGTCAGCGGCGCAGCTGCCAACGTGCCCACGTCCGGGCGCACCGCCGCCAGCCTCACCGACGGTAACGCGACCGGAACCGGCACGTGCGCCGGCGCCGGCGAGCTCACCGTCCCGTGGTCGGTGGCTTCCAACAACACGAACATGGCTACGTCGACGACGGCATATCCGACGGGAACGAACATCGGCGAAGACCTCGAACTGATCACCGCCCCGTCCGCCTCGACCGGCGCGCAGACGAAGACCTTAACGGTCACGCTGCTCGCCAACTAGCACGAACTTAACGAGGGACAAGAGGTCTGTCTGCGGGCACGGGTGTGCCCCGCAGCGAACTTCGGACGGCTATGAAGCATCCGCGCCTGCTTTCTTATCTGGTGTTTGCGATCGCATTTTCAGCGCTCGCAGCGGCGCCCGCGCCGGCAGATATCGGTATCAACGTTTCGCCTGCGAAACTCGAACTGTCGATGTCACCCGGAACGGCGACAAATATCCCGGTAACGGTGGCAAACGGCACGACCGATGCAACGCACGTCCAAGCGACGATGGTTGATTTTGGAGTCGGTCAAAACGGCGACTATCAGATCGAACGGGTCGGTACCCGCTCGAACTCGCTGCTGAAGTACGCCTCCATCAGCCCGCGCGAGTTCGATCTCGCTCCCCAAACGATTCAGCAAGTCAAGTTGTCATTAGCGCTTCCGGCGCACGGCCTGGATGGCGAATACGCCGGCATCGTGTTCTTTCAAACCCGTCCGCCGCGCGTTCGCAGCGGAGCAGTCTCGTTCTCGGTGCGCGTAGCATCGAAGTTTTATCTGACGATTCCGGGGACCGTAAAGATCGATGGCGAGATCAGCAAGATGAGTCAATCGAAAGGCGCGGGACACGATACGTACCGCGTGCTGTTCAAGAATACCGGGAACGCGCACGTCTATCTGCGCGGTGAAATTGCGGTTTCAAAAGACGGCGCGCAAGTCGATCGCATCCAGATGCCCTCCGAACAGCTCGTCGAGCGCGGCGGAGAACGCCTGATCGAAGTCACCGGAAAGGCGCTTCCGCCCGGCAAGTATCAGGCGGTTGCGACGATCGATTACGGCGGCAAACAGATGACCGGCGGCGAGATCGTGTTCGTCCGATCCTAGTCTTCGTTTAAAAAATTCATCATCACAAAGGAGTGTGAGAGCGGCGTGAGAGCCTGGATCGGCTCGGTGAGTTTGGCGGTATTCGCAGCGATAGCTGTGCTGTTTCCGCTTGACGCCGCTGCTTCCACAGCGAGCAGTCCGACGACTGTCAGCTGGTACATGACGCCGACGCTCCAATTCACTTTGACCCCGAATTACACGTCCGGTTACGGTTCCGTTCCCGCAAGTTTCGGAACGCAGGCGACGCCTGTGGCCGGCGCCGGTGCGTGTCTTCAGGGCTGCTCCGTCGATTTCGGCGTAGTGCAGCAAGGCAAGACGTATCTTTATAAATACGCGGCCAAGCTGAGCGTGAATACGAACGACACCAACGGCTACAACGTGTACGGCGAAGGCACAGCCGATTTCAGCGACGGTTCGGGCAACACGATGTCGCTCGCGCAATCGCTGTTCTTTCTACCTTCCGTCGCGTCGGGCGATACGAACACCGGATTCTCACCCAGCTACCCGTTCAGCGTTACATCGGGTACGGTAAATCCGACGACGCCGCCCACGATTACTTATGCCGTGTACCCCGCGCCGATTGCGTCCGTTGCCACGGCGGGCACGTCGAACGTTTACGAAGATTACCAGATTAAAGTCCCGTACAGCGCGACCGTCTCGACGTACTCGGCGTGGATCGTCTACACGGTGGTGGCGAAATGACCGCCTTACAGCGGATCGCGTTCGGCATTGCCGCCGTCGCAGGCTTCATGCTGCTGGTATGCGCTCCGACGATCGCGCTGCTGCAGTCGCAGCGCGCGCAGATTACGGTTACCGTCGTCGTGAACGTTACGCCGAATCCGCTTGCCTACAATAGCGACACGATCCCGGCGCCGCCGGGAATCGGCGCTCCTATTGCGGCGCGCTTCGCTTTGCGTGCGCGCGGTTCGGCCGCAGCGGTCGACAGCGTGACCGGTCAGACGCTGAAAGATTTCGTAGCGCAAAACGTTTCCGTGCAGCATGCCCTCAAAGTGCAGGCACAGGTTACGCCCAATCCGCAAGGCACGATGCTGATCAGCAATCAGCAAAGCGTGGCTATCAGCGGCACGGCGGGCACGACCGTCTCGCAGAGCTGTCTGTACACGGTCACGGTGAACACGACGCAGAGTACGTGGACGCTCGACGACGGATTGTCGGCGAATTTGGCGTCCGGTTTTCCGGGCAGCGACCTTGCGAACAATACGTACCTGCAAGGCGCGACGCCCAAGCCTACCTCGACGCCGTTCGTCGTGTATCCCACGGCGTGGACGGCCGTGGCTTCTTCAAATCTAAGCAAGACGTACTGCGTCGATCTTACCGTCACCATTCCGGCGGCGGTTACCGGAGGCACGTATAGCACCAATGCGGTCTATACGTTGTACTACTGATGCGATTTAGCGCCAAACTGCGTACCGGTTTTGCCGCGCTGATGATCGCATCGCTCGGAATGGCGTTCGGTGCGGCGCAGCAGGCCGTCCCGATCGATGCGCCTCTAGGCCCGCATCACACGCCGGGTCCCGTGCTTTCCGGCCGTCCGCTCCCGGCTAATCCGCTCTCGCTGCCGTCGGTTCAGCCCGGCATCATTCCGCCTGTTTCGCAAGGCATCGGCGGAGCGAAACACCGTCCGGTTCCGCAAGCCGCGCCGCTGCACTCGCAGCTCGGGCCGAAGATGCCGCTCGGCATGTTTCCCGCGCTTCCCGCAAAGACGCAGGCAAACACGGTCACGTCCGGCAGCGCCGGACGCCGCCGGATGAACGGCACCGTCTCGTCCATCGTTTGGAACCAGGTGAGCGGCTGCGGGTCGACATCGGCGTACAGCACGATTTTCAATCTGGGCTGCCAGATCGATTTTCAGATGGCGTATTGCAACGGGTCGTGGACGTCCGCGAACAACAACTGTTCGGGTTTTGGTTCGAACTCGATTACGACGACGGACTTGTTCCAAGACTATTACATCGATGCGAACAGCGTGACCGCGCAAGCGATCGACAAGCCGTACACCGCGTCGACGAATCTCTACACGGACGGCTCGAGCGCGCTTCCCAGCGATTGCGCGAGCGCCGCCACATGCCCGTACGGCCCGTTTCACAATCTTACGCTGAACAATGCCGGCACGGTTGCGCTTGCAACGCTGGATTGCGGCGTGCCCGGCGCACCCGTCGCTACGACTGCAGCCGCCGCCTCGGGCGGTTCCCTGCCCACCGGCACGTATTACATTAAAATTACGTACACGTACGCGAGCGGCGAGACGACGGCGTCGCCCGAATTCACGATCACGACGACCGGCACGAACCACACCGTCAAAATAACCTCGCCCAGCACTGTGACGAACGCCACGGGCTGGAATGTTTACATCGGCACCTCGTCCGGCGGCGAGAAGAAGCAGAATGCGACCGCAACCGCGCTGGGAACGTCCTATTCGCAAACGGTCGCACTGAACACCACGAACGCCGCGCCGCCGTCTACGCAGACGTGCCCGGCCACCTCGACTGCGTGGGTTGCGACCGCGTATATCACGGTCAGCGCAGCGCAGGGCGTGAACACGTACAGCGACACGACGCGTCTGACGCAGGCTTCGCAATTTGCGATTCCGGCGTCCGGCAGCAACACGATTTACGTTACGATCAGTAACGCGCAGTACTCGGATTACTACGTGCTGTACGTGGAGAATACGAGCGTCTACAGCAAGTGTACGGCGATCATTCCGAGCGCGACGTCCCTCGCATATCCGTGTAATCCGGCCGCGAGCAACGCGACCGCAACCGAAGCGTTAGCCACCGGGCCGCTCTATATGCAGTGGACCTTCGGATCGACGTTGACGGCGGGTACGTATTCGATCGTCGCGTACGATCAAACCCAGGGCAAGCGAGTCGGACAGACGCAGGTCGTTTTGACCAGCGGCAGCGCGACCGTAACGTTCAACGGCATCGGCGGCAACGCGTCGCCGAATCCCGTGGCGACGGGAACACCGGCGACGTCGTTCGCCTTTAACGATCCGAGCGATCAATCCGATTCGAGCATCGCGTTCAAGTTCGCGGGGTTGACCGGCGGCCACAAATACTGCTTCACCATTCAGGATCCGACAGGCCGCGTCTATCAGGATTATACGAGCCCGCACTTGGCGTACTCGTGCACGACGCTGGGCGGCACGACCACTACGTTCAGTTCGACCGACACCTTCTTGAGCTACAAATCGCCGAAGAACTTTGGCTCGAACGTGTTTACGTTCGTCGCGTGCGACTATAACGTCACGACGTCGGGCGGTCCGTGTACCGTCAGCGCGTCGGGTTCGTTTAACTTGTTCGGGTATAACGCGCAGATCGATTTCACGGATTCGACCGGTTCGACCATTCAAGGCACGACGCAAGTGATTCCGAAGAACAGCTCCGTTGTCGGGGGCCTGATCTTCACGAACGACGGCGACACGGTATACGGAACGGGCAACGGCGACGGGCTGCACGGGTTGTATTACCAAACGGCGACCTACAATGCGGGCACGAACACCGGCTACGGCTTCACGCTGCAACTGCCGGGCGGCGTTTCGAGCGAAACCGTTGCAGATAGCCAAGGGCAGTTCTGGACCGTAAAAGTTGCGAACGTCAACTCGGGATCGAGCGCATATACGACGCTGACGGCAACGCCCGTAACGAGCGGACAGTTCTTGTCGATGAACTCGTACCTGAGTATTCCGAACATCACGTTCTTCGGCGGTCCGGGCAGCGCGACGTGTTCGGGAAGCGGATGCGAGGCGGACGGATCGATCCTACCGGTCGATGGCCAAACCTGGTCGACCATCGGTTCGAGTTACTC
>DASSRQ010000242.1:0-16212 GCA_035701665.1 Vulcanimicrobiaceae bacterium | reverse complement strand
TTGGCAACGATCGTGCCGGTCAGGACTTGTCCTTCATCCAGGACTTTGAGGGATTCTTCGTAGAGACGCTGCTCGAGTGCGAGCTGATCTTCTTCTTCGTGCTGCACGGGAGCGATATCAGTGGTAGAGATTTTTAAAGTTCCTACGCTTTCATATTTTTTTATTTTTGGTGTTTGCGGCACCACCAGGTTCCGCGGCCGGCGATGACGGTTCTTTCGACCGTTCCGCCGCACCGCGAACATTTTTTGCCCGCTTTCCCGTAGACCGAAAGCACGTTTTGAAATCCGCCTTTGAGTCCATCGGCATCCACGTAATCGTCGATACTGCTGCCGCGCATGTTCACGGCTTTTTTCAGTACGTCGACGAGCGCCCGATGCAGCCGGCGTGCAGCCGGCTTGGTGAGCGTGCCCGCGGGCTTTCCGGGACGTATCCCGGCTTCCCACAGAGCCTCGCAAGCGTAGATGTTTCCGACGCCTGCAATGCGACGCTGGTCGAGGAGAAAAGCCTTGACCGGCGTTGTCCGCCCCGACAGCATAGCGATAAAGCGCTCCGGAGTAAAGCTCTTTAAAAGGGGCTCCAAGCCGAGGGCTTGGTCCCATGGCTCGCCGGCTTCGATTAACCGCATTCTCCCGAACGTCCGGACATCGGCAAAAACGAGCGAATCACCGTCTGTAAACGCCAGGATAATATAACCATAAGGATACGGGGGAGCGCCCTTCGGCTGCACCACCAAACGGCCGGTCATCCGCAAACTGACCACGAGCGACCGCCCCGACGAAAGCTCGATGACGGCGTACTTTCCGCGGCGGCCCAACGAAACGATCCGCTCGCCTTTGAGGGCTTTTTGGAAGTCCACGCCGGCGGGCGCCTGCGCCATCTTCGCCAGGCGGATCTCGACGGAAGCGATCGTTTTTCCGGTGACCGCGCGGCGTAAGCCGCGCACGATGGTTTCTACTTCAGGGAGTTCAGGCATTAAGGACGGGGGTGCGGAAGCTTCAACACAACGCCGGGCTTCAATCCGTCTATTGCCGCTTCGCCCGCGGGCAGCTCGATGACGAAGCGCGCGATGCCCTCTTCCAACGGAATCTGCGTGTCGGGAAGCGACGGATCGACCACCGGGACGTTCGCAAAAACCTTGCGCACTTTGCCGTCCGTTCCCAGAAACACCATGTCCAGCGGAATAAGCGTATCTTTCATCCAGAACGCGACGTTTTGATCTTTTTCGAAGATGAAGATCATGCCGGTGTGAAGCGGCAGATTCGTGACGCTCATGAGCCCGCGTTCGCGCTGCTCTTCCGTTTGCGCGACTTGGACGCGCAGATGCGCGCGCGGTGCGGCGATGGCGACGGTGGGAAGCGACTGCGGCGTCGGCATCGGTGCGGCCGTTGCCGCGGCCAACAGAAGCGCGCTAAAGATCATCGGTCTCCTCCACGTCGTACCAATTCGATCCGGTTTTCACGGTGACGTCCAGGGGCACCGTGAGTTCGACCACCTGCTCCATCTGCGTCTTCATGAGCTGCGCGGCGGCGCGCAGATCGCGCTGACTGACTTCGAGGATCACCTCGTCGTGAATCTGCAGTAGCATGCGCGCGTCGAGCCCGCTTGCTTGCAGTTCCTTATCGATTCGTACCATCGCCAACTTCATGATATCGGCAGCACTGCCTTGTAACGGCGCGTTGGTGGCTTCGCGTTCCGCCGCAGAGCGCAGCATGTAGTTGCTGGACCGCAACGCCGGCATATACCGCCGGCGGCCCAAGAGCGTGGTGACGTAGCCGTCGTCGCGGCCCCGCTGAATGACGCTTTCGATGTACGCGCGGACACTCGGAAACCGCGCAAAATAGGCCTGCGTCATCGCTTTGGCTTCGGCGCGCCCAATCTCCAGACGCTGCGCGAGGCCGAAGTCCGACATGCCGTACAGCAGCCCGAAGTTTACGGATTTCGCGATGCGCCGCTGATTGCCGTCCGCTTTTTGACCGTCCGGCACGTTAAAGATTTGACGCGCGGTGAAGTCGTGAATGTCTTGGCCTTCGTGAAACGCGCGCCGCATCGCTTCGTCACCGGAGAGATGCGCCATCAAGCGCAGTTCGATTTGGCTATAGTCGGCCGCGAGTAACACGTATCCGTCGGGTGCGACGAACGCTTTGCGGATCTTGCGCCCGAGCTCGCTGCGCACGGGAATGTTCTGCAGGTTCGGGTTGCTCGATGCGAGGCGGCCTGTAGCGGTGGACGTTTGGTGGAAGATCGTGCGCAGCCGTCCGTCGTTTTTATCGGCGAGCGCCGGAATGACGTCGATGTACGTGTTCTTCAGTTTGGTGACTTCGCGGTAGTCCAGCACGCGCGCGCAGATTGGATATTCTTGCGCCAGCCCAGCGAGAACTTCGGCACCGGTCGCGTAGCCGGTCTTCGTTTTCTTGCCGCCGGGGATGCACAGCTTTCCGAACAGGATGTTGCCGAGTTGCTGCGGCGAGCCGATGTTGAACTCTTCGCCCGCGAGGTCGTAGACTTCGCGCTGCAGGCGTTCGATATCGCGCTCGACGCCGGCCGCGAGCTCCTCCAACTGCGTCGGATCGATAAGCACACCGGTCCATTCGAGTTTTGCCAGCAGCGGCGCAAGCGGTACTTCGACCGTCTCGTAAAGCGAGAGCTGGTCGCGCGATTCTAGCTCCGCGCGCACGGCGTCCGCGAGTTGAAACACTGCGTCGGCGTGCGCTGCCGTGTCCTCGCCCGCCGAAAGCGCCAGCGCTTCTTGCGCCGCTTCGTTGACGTCGCTGAAATCGCGCGAAGGGTTCAATAAATGCGCGCCGACCATCGTATCGCCGGCGAACGTACGCGGACCGAAACCGAGGTTGTGCATCGCATGCGCGACTTTTTTAGCATCGTGCGCGACGAGCTCGTGCGAGCCGTTCCAAATAGCTGCGAACGCTTCGTGCACCGGCGCGTGCGAGAGTGCATGCACTGTAAAGCTGATTGCCGAGCCGGAGGAGCCGCTAAGGCCGATCTCTTCACTGGTGCGCATCGCGATGGCGACTCTCGGCTGCTTGGCGATCGCGTCGATCTCACGCGCCAACTCCGCAAACTCGGGCGGATCGGTTGCGGGCAAGTACGACCGGTAGCTGCCTTTGATGCGCTCTTGTGTTTCGAGCAGCGGGATCTCGAGCGGCACATCGAGCTTGTTCAGCAGTGTTTTGAACTCGAGCTCGCTGTACAGCCGGTACAGTTCGTCGTTGCCGGCGGGCGTATATTTCGCTTCGTCCCAGTCGACCGCGATCTGCAAGTCGCGGCGCGCCACCGAAACGTCGCGGCAGATCTGGGCCTGCTTTCCGTACTCGGTGACGAGTTTTTCGAGTTTGGCCGTTCCGGCGAGCGACGGGTCCGCCACCAAGGCATCGAGCGTTCCGGCCGCTTTGATGAGTTTAATGGCCGTCTTTTCGCCTACGCCCGGAATGCCGGGAAGATTGTCGGACGGATCGCCTTTTAGACCGCGGTAATCCGGCAACTGCTTCGGTGTGAGACCGTCGAACCGTTCGACGACAGCATCAACGTTGTAACGGCCCAGTTCGGTGATGCCGCGCCGCGTCATCAAGATGCTCGTGTTTTCGTCCACGAGCTGCAGCAGATCGGTGTCTCCCGTCACGATCACGCACTGCTCGCCCTGCGCTTCCGCCTGGCGAGCCAAGGTGGCGATCACGTCGTCGGCTTCTTCGCCCTCGACTTCGACGATCGGAATCTTGTTGACGGCAAGCACTTGGCGTACGAGGGCAAATTGCGGGCGCAGATCGTCGGGCATTTGATCGCGCTGCGCTTTGTACTCCTGATACAGCGCCACGCGGTGCGCGGGCAGGCCTTTATCAAATGCAGCGATCAGATGCGTCGGCTTCTCGTCGGCGACGATCTTGTTGAGCATCATCGTGAAGCCGTAGGCCGCATTGATCGGCATCCCGCGCGTCGTCGTCAACGGCGGCAACGCGAAGAACGCGCGGTAGACCAAACCGTACGTATCGAGGAGCATTAGTTTGTTGGGTGTTTTGCTTGCCATCACTACTGCACCACCAAATCGGTGCTGGCGGCCGTCACGCGGCCGTCGTCGCCGATCTTCAATAACGAAAGCACGTATTTACCCGGCGTAAGCGGCGCCTGCAGCTGGATGCTGTCGCCGTTCTGATGTTCGACGTGCCAATACACGCTTTGCGTATCGGCCTGGGTCATGGTCATATCCGGCGGCGGCTCGGAGCGGCGCGCGAAACTCTGCATTGCGGGATGTTCCCCCGTTGAGTCCACCCACGGATGCCACGAAGCGCCTTCGACGGCCGTGTCCTGCGTTGCGGTCGTACCGATCGCCAGCAAGTCGGGAGCATTTGTAAACTGCGCAGAACCGGTCGGCGCGCCTTTGGTGACGCGAACGATCAACGTCCCGGCACCGGCGCGCACGCCGCCGATGGTTGCAGTCGCCAACGCCCCGGGCCCATACGCGCCGCGATCGAGCGTTACGGGCGCCGTCAGCGGCCGTCCCGGGGCATCGAGTAAGAGCGGCGCCGTATCCCATTGCAGCGCACCGTCGCGCACAAACGCCGCGCCTGCCGAGACGGTTCCCGAGGCATTGCCGACGCGCATTTGCGCCGACGCATGGCCGCCGTTCGCACTGACGACGCGAAAATCGGTTCCATTGGCGCTCTCGATCGTAATCAGTGCATCGCCCGAAGCACCGGGAAGCGATGCTTCGACGTGCGCCGTATCGCCGGCGTCATAGCGCGAACGATCGAGCGAGATCGACAGATGCCCATTACCGCTGCTGCTCGTCTCCATCGTTTGCGGTTCGACTTGAATCTGTGCTGCGTCCGTTGCGTCCTCAGCGTCGTACTTTGCCACCACCAAATTCGATCCGGTCTGCGGCGAGGTAAACGATCCGCGCGCGTGACCGCGATCGTCGAGCGTGAGCGTTTGTTCTTGCACGGAACTTCCGTGAATCAGCTGCACCTTGACTGTTCCGTGCGCGGGCGCGCCGCCCGTAACCTCGTTGGCATACACGTCGAACGCGGCGGGCGTACCGCTGCCGATATCCGTACGAGCCAGCGCGACACGAACGGTAACGCGCGATGTCGGCACGACGATTCGGGTGTCTTCCGTCGCGCCGCCCGATGCCAGCCGCACGCCGTACGTCGACGCGAGTCCATCGTTCGGATGCGGAATGGCAATCGTCGCGTTGCCGTCGATGCCGGTCGTCACGCTTGCGGAGGACCACGGCGCAATGCCCCACGGCTCATCTGCGGTATCCTGGAGATAGACGTGCGGCGAGCGGACGATCGATGCCGATACGGTTACGCCGGCAGCAGCAACGCCGGCTCGCGTTGCGTGCACGACGAGCGGAACGTCGGCGCCGGGATCGCATGCGCCCGCGCAGCGCACCGATGTCGACAGCGCCAGGCCGCCTGCATTCGCATCGACGTGCATCGCGGTTGCCGCAGCGGCGCCGTTGACGAGCGCGAGCACCGTGTAATCGCCGGATTGGCTGTTTTCTGGAACGTGCAGCGTTGCGTTGAATGCGCCCGCGCCGTCGAGACGAACGTTCGTTTGCGCCGCGACGCCTTGATTCGAACGAAGCACGATCGTCGCCGATCCGCTGGATGCGCGCAATCGATTACCGGAACGCGAGCGTGCAAAACCGACGACATGAACCGAGCCGCCGGCGTGCGCGACGGCCGAGTCGGTTTTGACGCCGACGATGGTTCGCGGCAGCGGCGCCTGCGGCAGAAACGATAAGAACGCCGTGCTGTTCGCCCACTGCGCGAGCGCAAAGACGGGACGCGGCGAACCCGACCAGCGCACGACGCCCGATCGATCCGTCGTGCGATCCACGAACCGGCCGTTCGCAATAAACGAAACGCGCATGCCCGGCAGCGCCTTTCCGCTCCCGAGATCGGCGCCATACACTAAAATGCCGTTCGGCGTTTCCTTACTAATTAGACCAACGCGCGTGCGATCGATCCATACTTGTTCGCCGACATTCCCGCGCCGCGCTTCGACGACGAAGAATCCTTCGCGCGAGCCGAGCGGAACGTTGACGTCGTTGCTCTGAAAACGGTAGCCACCCGGCGGCGTGTACGACCACCGCGCAATCGGCCGGAGTTTGTGCGTATCGATCGCCCGCGGACGAGTATTGGCGCCGGCGCTGATAACGTTGGCGACGTCGGTTTGATAGACGGCAAATTGTACCGGCGCACTGGTGTACGTATCGAGGCGCACCGTAGCGCCTTTCCACGGTACGCTCGCATCGCGCGCGTAGAGCGCGAAATACGCATCGAGACGGTGATAATCCAAGAGAGGACGGGCGGCAAACGCGGGGGCCGGCAAGGCAAGCGCGACTGCAAGCCCGGCTGTAAGCAAGCGCCGGAACATGAGAAGGGGCGCGTTCGACGGCAGGGCCGTCAGCTGCCTCCAGCGTACGCGGGTAGTCGCTCATGAAACAGAACTTTTACGGCGCCGCGCTCGCGGCGCTTCTCCTCACCGCGGCGACGCCGGCACCGATGCCGACGCCGAACTTTCCGAACAAGCCGCTGCATTCGACATACGAGGTCGAGGTAAATCATCTCGGTCAGGTCGTGCGCGTCGCTCACGGAACGTTCTCGGGCGATCAGGCTTTCGACACGATGACGCTCGGCAACGCGATGCAGATGTGGATCCGGCGCCCCGACGGCTCGGCGGAAACCGGCTTGTATCAGGTCCGTTACGACTACAACGTAGCCAAGCGCTCTGTCGATCGCACACCGTCGCTGATAAGCAAGGGCGGTTCGTGGGCCAACGCGCCCGGCGCTGCGACCGTCATATTAAAGGATATGAAGAAACAGGCGCAGGCGCAGTACGCACGCTTGAAAGCCGAGCAGAAAAAAGCGCAGGAAGAACGCGCCAAACATTTGCCCGATATCAACGCAGCAGTCAAGCGCGCGATGAAGCCCTCGCCCTCTCCGCAACCATAATGCGTTACGTTAGCTATCACGACGGCAGCCGCGTTCGCCCGGGAACGCTTGACGGCGAAACAATCTTGCCGCTGGCGTGCGATTCGCTGCTCGATTACATCATGGCGCCGGCCGCCGATCGCGCATCGCTGCAAACGAACGAGCGCATCGCGCTGGCCGACGTCAAACTTGCCGCACCGATCCGTCCGCGTAAGAACGTGTTCTGCGTCGGCCGCAACTATCTCGAGCACGCCAAAGAAGGCGCGCGCGCAAGTGGGCGCGAGTTAAAACTGCCGGAAGTACCGACGTTTTTCTCAAAAGCGCCCACCGCCATTGCCGATCCGTCGTCCGATCTTTCGTTCGCGCAGAGCGTTTCGAGCGAATACGACTGGGAAGGCGAACTCGCCGTCATCATCGGCTCGCCCATCAAAGATGCAACCGAAGAAAACGCCATGGACGCCGTCTTCGGATACAGCTGCTTGAACGACATCACGGCGCGCGACTTACAACGCGCGCACTTGCAGTGGCTCAAAGGCAAGAGCCTCGACAACAGCTGCCCGATCGGACCGTGGATCGTCGGAACCGACGAGATTCCCGATCCGCACCGTCTGCATATCACGACGCGCGTGAACGGCCGCCGCAAACAAGACTCGAACACGGGTCATATGATCTTTCAAATCCCGCGGATCATCGCCGAACTCTCAAAGGGCATGACGCTCGAACCGGGCGACGTCATCGCAACGGGCACGCCGGACGGCGTGGGCTTCGCCCGCACGCCACCCGAATTTTTCTCAAACGGCGATCTGGTCGAAGTGGAGATCCAAAAGATCGGAATCCTCCGCAACACGATCCGTATCGCTTAGTATCCGCTCGCGCTTTCTTTTAGGTGAAATAACCGTAAGGTTTCGCGCGCGTGTGAATATAGTAGACGAACATCGCCGCAAGCGATGCAAAAAATGCCAGGCCCAAGATGCCGCCCCAAACCTGACGCGCACCGTCTAATACATGCATCGAGTCAAACACAACCGCCAGGAAGGCGGCGGCGATCATGACGACTGTCGGAATGATAAAGCCAAGGCGACGAGTCCTGAAGATCGCTCCAATCGTGCTCGCGCAGCCTAATACGCCGGAGATTTTTGCGACCGTAAAAAACCAGCGCGTTTCGCTCAGCGCCGGCCACAGCAGGCCGATTCCGATGATGAAGCACGCGCTCCAAACCAACAATCGCGCGATCCCCGGCTGCTCGTCGCCTTCGCGCCATATGCACGAGCCGGCTATGCACAAGCCAAAGCCGAGAAGCAAGGCCCAAAAGCTATGCTCGAAGCTACCTACGGCATTCCCAGACACCACGGTTAGTAATTAGTCCAGGCCGGCGCAGGTCCTCGGGTTGACGAGGTGTCCGCTGATACCATAGGCGAAAAGCGGCCGAATGAACGTCGCGGTACCACGTGAGGCAGGGGGCGGCGAAAACAGAGTCGCCTTGGTCCCCGAAACCGTAGCAAAACTGACGAAAGCGGGCGTCACCGTCAAGGTCGCTCGCGGCGCGGGAACTCGCGCCGCCTTTCCCGACGAACAGTATTCGCAGGCCGGTGCGTCCATCGTGGACGAGCCGGCCGCTTTATTTTCCGGCGCGGATCTCGTCGTCACCGTCGGCCGGCCGGACGAAGCAACGCTCGCGGCGATTCCGAAGAACGCGACGCTGCTCGGGCTGTTGGCGCCGCTGGGCGATGCCGCATATGTGAAGCATCTGGCAGACGCCGGAATTACGGCACTTTCGATGGATGCAATCCCGCGCATCACGCGTGCGCAGTCCATGGATGCGCTCAGCTCGCAAAGCAACATCGCAGGCTATAAAGCCGTTTTGCTCGGAGCGCTGGCGCTGCCGAAGTTCTTTCCGATGCTCACCACGGCAGCAGGCACGATTCCGCCCGCAAAAGTGCTGATATTGGGCGCCGGCGTTGCCGGTTTGCAAGCCATCGCGACGGCGCGGCGCTTGGGCGCAGTTGTCAGCGCGTACGATACGCGCGCCGTGGTCAAAGAACAAGTGCAGAGCCTAGGCGCGACATTCCTGGAGATCGATCTCGGCGTCGACGCGCAAACCGCGGGCGGTTATGCCGCCGAGTTGACGCCGGAGCAGATCGCGAAGCAACGGCAGTTCATGGTCGATGCGATCGGCGCATCCGACGTCGTCATTACGACCGCACTCGTCCCCGGACGCAAAGCGCCGCTGCTGATTACCGAAGAGGCCGTGTCAGCGATGCGCGCCGGCTCGGTCATCGTCGACCTCGCGGCCGAAGCCGGCGGTAACTGCGCGCTCACCAGACGCGACGAGACGGTGATTTCGCCGAACGGCGTGCAGATTATCGGGCAGACGAATCTTCCGTCGACCATGCCGTACCACGCATCGCAACTGTACTCGCGCAACGTGCACGCGCTGCTCGGTACGATGCTCAAAGACGCGCAACTCACCTTGGACATGAACGACGAAGTCGTGCGCGGCACGACGATCGTCCACAACGGCACCATCGTTCACCAGCCGACGCTCGACGCGCTCGGTACAGGAGCCGCTTCGTGACCGTAACCGACTTTATCCCATTCCTCTTCGGCCTGTTATTGGTGCTCGCGCTGGCAATCTTCGTCGGCTTTCAAGTGATCTCGAAGGTTCCGACGACGCTGCACACGCCGCTGATGTCCGCCACGAATGCGATTCACGGCGTCGTACTCGTCGGCGCGATCCTTATCGTGGGAGACGTGTTCGCGCAGCATGTCAACACGCCGCTACTGACCGCGCTTGCGTTCGTGGCCGTGCTGCTCGGTACGATCAATGTGGTCGGCGGGTTCGCCGTGACCGAGCGCATGCTGGAGATGTTCAAGAGAAAATGATCGTCTTCTATTACGCGGCGATCCTCGCCGCCATCGTCTTGTTCATCCTCGGTCTCGTGCGGTTGAGTTCGCCGGCGACGGCGCGCACCGGAAACCGGTTCGCTGCGATAGGCATGCTGCTCGCGCTGGCAGCGACGATTTGGAAAACCGGCGCGCTGGGCTGGTGGGAACTCGCCGGCGGCATCATCATCGGCGGAGCGATCGGATACATCTCCGCGCGCAAAGTAAAGATGACCGCGATGCCGCAGATGGTCGCGCTGTTCAACGGCGCGGGCGGCGGCGCGGCAGCGTGCATCTCGACAGCCGAGTTCTTTCTACTCGCAGGCGCCGCAGCGGGCTTGTTGGGCCGCCCGATGGAAGAGCTCACGTACGTTTCGCTCGTCGTCAGCGCCATCATCGGCGCGATCAGCTTCTCCGGTTCCATCATTGCGTTTCTGAAACTGCAAGAGTGGATGACGGGGCGCCCGGTCACGTACAAAGGACAACAAGCGGTGAACGCGCTGCTTGGTCTTGCGATCGTCGCTATCGCCGTCGCCATTATGGTGACGCTCGGGTCGCTGCCGTGGTTCTGGTATATCGGAATGCTTGCCGGCGCGCTGATCTTCGGCGTGCTGTTCGTGCTGCCCATCGGCGGCGCGGATATGCCGGTTGTGATCTCGCTGCTGAACTCGTTTACCGGCGTCGCCGTAGCGATCACCGGTTTCGAGCTCGACAATCAACTGCTGATCGTCAGCGGTACGCTGGTCGGCGCATCCGGTACCATTCTGACAATCTTGATGGGCAAAGCGATGAACCGGCCGCTCACGAACGTCCTGTTCGGCGCGTTCGGCGCAAGCGGCGGCGCCGAGCCCGCGGCCGGCGGCGGCGGCCCGCAAAATATCCGGCCCGTGAATGTCGACGACGTAGCGATCATGCTCGCGTACGCGCAGCAAGTCATCGTCGTGCCCGGCTACGGCATGGCCGTCGCGCAAGCGCAGCACAGCGTACGCGAACTCGCGGATCAATTGGAAAAGCGCGGCGTAGCGGTAAAGTACGCAATCCATCCCGTTGCCGGCCGCATGCCCGGGCACATGAACGTGCTGCTCGCGGAAGCGAACGTGCCGTACAATCAACTGTACGATATGGACGACATCAATCCGGAGTTTCCGCGAACGGACGTCGCGCTCATCATCGGAGCAAACGACGTAACGAATCCGGCCGCGCGTAACGTCTCTTCGTCACCGATCTACGGAATGCCGATCCTGGACGTCGATAAAGCAGCGAACGTCGTCGTGCTGAAACGTTCGATGCGCTCCGGTTTTGCCGGTATTGAAAATCCGCTCTACGAAGATCCGAAAACCGGCATGCTGTTCGGCGATGCGAAAGCGAGCGTCGACGGATTGGTCGCCGCGGTCAAGGCGCTCTGACCTTTTGAACGCCGCCTCTTTTGCTGCGGGCCGCGCGGCGCGCGAACGCGTCCCCCGCAGCGCGCACCGCGAAGCCGTGCTTGCCGCCAACCGCGACCCGATTAAGGTCATCAGCGAACAAAACCGCGAGCGCATTCCTTATCTCATTCCGCTGCGGGACGAACGCATGTCGCGCTCGCCTTTTGCGTTCTTCCGCGGCACCGCAGCGATCATGGCGGCGGATCTTGCCGAGACACCCGTTTCCGGTCGACTCGTACAAGCGTGCGGCGACTGTCATCTTGCCAATTTCGGCTTGTTCGCGACGCCGGAACGCAACGTTATCTTCGACCTCAACGATTTCGACGAAACGCTGCCCGCGCCGTGGGAGTGGGACGTCAAGCGTCTTGCCACGAGCACCGTCCTCGCAGCACTCGAAGTCGGCGGTTCGGGCAGAGACGCGCGGCGCATCGCGCTTCATACCGTTCAGGCGTACCGCGAACACATGCGGCGGCTGGCGGACGCGTCGCCGCTTCAGATCTGGTTCACGCGCGTCGATGCCAATGTGTTTCTCGCTGTGCTCGATGCGGAACAGGCCGGAAAGATCGAGCGTAAACAGCGCGAGGCGGCAACGCGCGGCGAGCACATTCCGCCGACGTTCGTGACCAGCGCCAGCGGCAAACTGCGCTTCGTCGAAAATCCGCCCATTCTGCACCATCTGGCGCACAACGATCCGTTCCGCAACCGCGCACGCGAAGCGCTTCGGAAGTACAGCGCCACGCTGCGCGGGGATATCCGCGTGCTCTTCGAGCGCTATCATTTACGTGACGCCGCGCTTCGCGTCGTCGGCATCGGCAGCGTCGGCACGCACTGCGCGATCGCGCTCTTCCAAGCCGGACCGAACGACGCACTCGTGCTGCAGATCAAAGAGGCGAACGCATCGGTTCTCGAGCCGTACGCCGGCGCGAGCGTCTACGAAAACCATGGCGAACGCGTGGTGAGCGGGCAGCGGCTGATGCAGGCGGCGAGCGATCTGTTTTTGGGCTGGTTGCGCTTGGAAGGCGGACAGCACTACTTCGTGCGGCGGTACCGCGACCGCAAAGCCGCCGCAAACCTCGAACGCCTGGGCTTGCGTCAACTCGATCAGTACGCCGCGCTTTGCGGCACGACGCTCGCGCTCGCGCACGCGCGTTCGGGCGACCCGTCGTTCATCGCCGGCTATTTGGGGACAAGCGATAAATTCGATCGTGCGCTCGCAGACTACGCGATGCAGTATGCCGCAAATACCGAGGCCGACTACCGGCTGTTCGTCTCGTCGATAGCGGGCCGGACGTAATGCTGCGCCGGTTTGCACTGCTCGCGGCGCTGCTGGCGCTTGCAGGCTGCGCTGCACAAGAACAAAATGCGACGCTGCGCATTGCCGACCTCGCCAACCCGACCTCGCTGAATCCGCTTCTGGCGCACGACCAAGAGACGATCGGCAACGATCTGCTGACCGTTCAGACCTTAACCGGGCTCGACGAACACAACCGGGTGATACCGCTGCTGCTTACGCGTATTCCCTCGCGTCAGAACGGCGACGTCTCGGCAGACGGCAAACGCATCACCTACCGGTTGAAACACGGCGTACGGTTTGCCGACGGCGTGGAGTTGACGTCGGCCGACGTCGCGTTCACGTATCGCGCCATCATCGACCCGCGCAATCCGGTCCTATCGCAAGACACCTACAAGCGCATCGCATCGATCGACACGCCCGACCGGTATACAGCCGTTCTGCATTTGAAGCAGCGATGGAACGCAGCCGTAAGCGATCTCTTCGCGCAGTCCGACTTTGCGTTCGGAATTTTACCCGCTCACGCGTTCAAGAGCACCGTTCTTGCGAACGCCGATTGGGAAAACCACGCCTTCGGTACCGGGCCGTTCAGGGTGGCGCAGTGGCGGCGCGGCGACCGGATCGTCCTCGAACCGAACCCGTATTTTTCACCGAGACCACTGCTGCGGCGCATCGAATTGCGGATGATTCCGGACGTGAACACCGCGTTCGTGGCGCTGCGAACGCACGATGTCGACATCGCAGTGCTGCGGACGCCTCAGATCCTCGCGCAAGCTCGTACGACGCCGCATCTGCGCATCCAACGGACGCTGCTGAACGATACGGAAGAGTTGGATCTGCAGACGCAGACCGCGCCGACGGATAATGTGAAGGTGCGCCGCGCGATTGCTCAAGCACTCGATATGCGCGGCATCGCCAAAGCGTACGACGGCATCTATCCGCCGGGCGGCTCGTTCATTCCGCCGGTGATGAGCGGCGTCTTCGATTCCGGCATTCATGCATATCCCCACGACGTGCGCCCGGCGCTCGCCCTAATGCGCGATAAGGCTCCGGACGTAGTCATTATCGTCCAATCCGAATTCGATCTGGGCAAGCGCATCGCGACGGTCGTGCAGCAGCAACTCTCGCAAGCGGGATTCCACGCAACAATCAAACCGTATCCCACCGCACTGTTTAATGCACCGGACGGTCCCGCGCGCAACGGCCGCTTTACGATCTCGTTGAGCGGATGGCTCGGCGGCGCCGACCCGGAGCAGTCGATCGTTCTCACCTGCGACAAGGTCTCGCTCAACGGCGACAATCTCGCGCGGTTCTGTAACAAACGGTTCGACGCCGACTTTGCCGATCAGGCCGTGACGACCGATCCCGCTCGGCGCCGCCGCGATTTTATCGACATGCAGCACATCGTGCACGACCAAGTGCCGCAGATTCCGCTCTACTACGAAACGTGGTACGACGGTCTCAACGACCGCGTCGGCGGCTTCGCGCGCAACATGCTGGAGTTTCCCGTTGCTCCGGAGAAATGGTCCAAACAATGAGACGCGCTGTATTGCTTGCGCTGGTTTTACTATTGCCGGCACCCCTATCGCCCGCGCCGGTCCGAGCCGCATCTTCGGGCGGCCCCGTCAGCGTGCAGTCTTGCGCTATCGGCAAGTTTGGAACATTCGACACGACGTTTACCAATGTGTCGCAGCGCGATATTGCACGAGTGACGTTCGTCGTGGAAAGTGCGAGCGGGCCGCTGTTTTCGATGTACCATGACGGACCTTTTGCGCCGGGAAGCGTCACAACGCGCAAAGCTCGGCCCGACGCTATGCCGGGTTACCTGGAAGCCACCTACCGGTGCGTACCCGCACTGATCGCCTTTACTGACGGCTCGTCGTGGAAAGACCCGGATGTTCCGGGCGACATGGCTGCCGCGATTCCGCAAACGCCGGGCGCGCAGATAGCCTTCTCGAGTTGCTACGCCGCGGCCGACGACGTAAGCATCCTTGTCAGTTCGTTCTTTACGAACACCGCATCGCAGCCCGCAACGGAAGTCGATCTCGGCTTTGTCGAAAACGGATCGCTCGTCGCGCGGGACGCTGCGAAGGGCACGTATGCTCCCGGTACGCTCATCAAGTACAAATACCGGCCGCAAACCGGCGTGCTGGCGGATGATTTGATGCACCAGCAGTGCGTCGTACTCGGTGTCACGTATGCGGACGGAACGCAGTGGAGAAATCCGGCGCCGCCGCCGACGGCACCTTGGCCCGCTTTTGCAACGTCCGGCGACAACGGACATATCACGATCGATTCGTGCGGCGTCGACAATTACGAAACGGGCGGCCGGTATTGGCATCTCGGCTATCGCAACGACGGAACGTTGCCGGTGAAGATTGTCGACTTCGTGCTGGTGGTCGACGGACGGGCAGTCGGAACGGGCCGCGAGTTACACGATCTCGCTCCCGGCGAGGGTCTGGGCAAGCGTCAATACTACTCCGCGGCTACCGGCAAACTTGCGAATCCGGTCTGTTTGCCGCTGCGCGTTACCTACGCGGACGGATCTACTTGGGTGAACCCTGCTGCGCAAGCCGCCACTGCGCCGCGTTCCACGTCGGCAGGAACGCATTCGGAGAGAATCCGCTAAGGTCGCTGCGATACGCGTAGATGTACTGCGCGTCGAATAGATACAGGATCGGCACGTCCGATGCGGCCTGGCGCGCGATCTGCGCGTAAATCGTTTTGCGCTCGCTTTGCGAGGTCGAAAGCAGCGCCCGTTGTTCCAGCGCATCGACTCGCGGATTACAGTACCGCATGTAGTTCGATGCACCGTTGCACGAAAGAATCGAAGAGTCGTCGGGATCCGAACCCATCGTGAACGGAACGTACGCCATGTCGAAATCGCCGGATGCGAGCGTTCCGCCTCGCGATCCCGGCAAGAACAGCTGGGCGTTGCTGATCGATTTGATCTCCACCGCGATACCGCGTTCGCGCAACTCCGCTTGAATCGCCGTTGCGACGCGAACGCCCGTTGCCGATTCGGGGAACTGCACGTAGACCAAACTGAACGGCTTGCCGTTCTTCGCGCGCATCCCGCCCGCACCGCGCTTCCATCCGGCACTGTCGAGCAATGCATCCGCACCGCGCGCATCGTAGCCCGGTTCCTTCACCGACGGGTCGTACGCCCAGGAATAGCGCGGCTGCAGTTGATCGGTTACCGGATAGTGGCCGAGCGTAATACGTTTGCTGATGCCTTCGCGATCGACGGACATCGCGATCGCGCGGCGCACGCGCACGTCGTCGAGCGGAGGATGTTTGAGATTGATGACTGCGCCCGCAACGACGGCCGTCGGGACGTCGACGAATGAGATGCCCGGCGTGTTTGCAAGGTTCGCACGCTGCAGCGGGGCGATGAGATTCCAATCGAGCTCGCCGGATTTGAGCAAGATCAAGTTCGTCTGCGGATCGGTAATTACGCGGATATCCAGACCCGCGTTGTGCGGTGCGCCGCGCCAATAGAGCGCATTGGGTTTGTAGCGCAGCGACTCGCCCCGGCGCCACGAAACGAACGTGTACGGGCCGTCGCCGACGGAAGGGGCCGCGTTGAACGGCGCTTGCGCGAGGGGCGCCTGCGTTCGCAGCACGTGCGCCGGCAAGACAAACTGCGGACGGAAGCCGTACG
>DASSRQ010000241.1:0-2604 GCA_035701665.1 Vulcanimicrobiaceae bacterium | reverse complement strand
GCCATCATCAACGCCGTCTGGGATGCGTTCGCGCGGTACGAAGGCAAGCCGCTCTGGAAGCTGCTCGCCGATTTTTCTCCGAAACAGCTCGTCGATCTCGTCGACTTCCACTACATCGGCGACGCGATTTGCGCGGACGAGGCGCTCGAACTGCTCACGCAGCGCGCGAGCGGCCGCACCGAACGCGAAGCGCACGTTCGCGATCGCGGCTATCCCGCGTATACGACGTCGCCGGGGTGGCTCGGGTACAGCGATGCCGAGATCCGTTCCGCGTGCCGCGCCGCCGTTGATGACGGGTGGCGTCACATCAAGATCAAGGTCGGGCGCGATATCGCCGACGACGTGCGCAGATGCGCTATCGTGCGCGAGGAGATCGGCGCCGACGTCGATTTGATGATCGACGCGAACCAGCGTTGGAGCATCGAAGAAGCGATAGCGAACGTGCGGCAACTCTCGCGCTTCAATCCCGTTTGGATCGAAGAACCCACGCATCCGGACGATATCTTGGGACACGTTCGAATCGCACAGGCCGTCGCGCCGGTTGCGGTAGCGTGCGGCGAACACATTCCGAACGCCGTGGTATTCAAGCAGTTCATTCGCAGCGGCGCTATGCAGGTAGCGCAGATCGACGTATGCCGGTCCGGCGGGGTTAACGACGTTCTTGCGACGATGCTGATGGCCGCAAAATACGACATTCCGGTGTGCCCGCACGCCGGCGGCGTCGGTCTTTGCGAGCTTGCGCAGCACCTTTCTATCTTCGATTACATTGCCGTGAGCGGCCGCTTCGACGGGCGCGTGCTCGAGTTCGTAGACGGGATGCACGAGCATTTTGTGGATCCCGCGGTGGTGCGGAACGGCCGCTACGTCGTTCCGGCTAGACCCGGATTCAGTTCGCAGTTCAAAGCCGAATCGCTCGAACACCACGTGTTCGGCGTGAGCCTGACGAAGTGAGAAGCACGCACGACGGCATTCGCGCGCTGATCACGGGCGGGTCTTCGGGGATCGGCCTTGCAGCCGCAACGCTCATGGTGGAACGCGGATGGCGCGTTGCTTCGCTCGATGTCGCTCCGCCCGCACGCGCGCTCGACAACGTCGTTTTCGTGCAGGCGGATCTGCGCGACCGCGAACGCGTGCGCGAGGCGGTCGATCGCGCTGCCGCCGAACTCGGCGGCTTGGACGTGGTCGTAAACAACGCCGGTATCGGAGCTGTCGGTGCCATCGAAGAGAATAGCGACGAACAATGGCGCGACGTTTTTGAGGTCAACGTTTTCGCAATCGCGCGCGTGATGTCGGCCGCGCTGCCGCATCTGCGGACGTCTCCGGGTGCGGCTGTCGTCAACACGTGTTCCATCGCAGCCACTGCGGGCTTGCCGAAACGCGCACTCTATAGCGCGAGCAAGGGCGCCGTCTACGCGTTGACGCTTGCGATGGCGGCGGATCTTGTGGGCGAGGGCATCCGGGTGAATTGCGTTAATCCCGGTACGGTCGACACGCCGTGGGTTTCACGTTTGCTCGCCGCGGCAGAAGATCCGCAAAGCGAACGCCGCGCGCTCGAAGCGCGCCAGCCGCTCGGGCGCCTCGTCGATGCGCGCGAGGTTGCAGAGGCGATCGTGTATCTCGCTAGCCCCGCGTCTTCGTCGGTCACCGGAACCGCGCTTGCGGTCGACGGCGGAATGCAGGGGCTTCGTCCGAAAAGGTGACGCCGATGAACCGCCTTGCACTTGCCGTTTTATCTGCATCGCTATGCGTGCTTGCGAGTTGCTCCGGCCGCACGCAATCTTCGGCGACGCAGGTCGGCGTGGAGTTGCCGCTGCTCACGTCGCCGTTCTGGCAGGCGTACAATGCGTATCTGCCCGGCTATGCGCGCGAATACCGGTTGAGTATGCTGCCGCCGTCGAATGCCGGCGGAGACACGAGCAAGTTTCTTTCCGACGTGCAGAACATGATCACCGCCGGTGTGGGCGGCCTCATTCTTTCGCCGACGGACACGGCAGCTGTTTCGACGTCGCTCGCGCGGGCGCAAGAATCGCACGTTCCGGTTGTCGCCGTCGACGTCGCGCCCGATCGCGGCAGCGTGTTCATGGTCGTGCGCGCCGACAATCGCGCCTACGGCCGCGACGCTTGCACCTACCTCGGATCGCACGTGCATGCCGGGGCGGTCGTGCAGATCGAAGGCGATTTGGCGTCGATAAACGGGCGCGACCGCACGCAAGCCTTCGATGAATGTATGCGCACGCGCTACCCGGCGATCCGCGTGCTCGAAGTTGCCGCCGATTGGGATGCGGCAAAAGCTGCGCAAGGATTGGAGGCGCTTTTTGCGTCCAATCCCGCCATCAAAGGCATCTACATGCAAGCGGGCGGCGTGTATCTATCGCCGACGCTCGCATTTTTGCGCCGCCATAACGCACTCGTGCCGGCCGGCGATGCGCGGCACATCTTGATCGTTTCGAACGACGGAATTCCGCAAGAGCTCGACGCGATTCGTAAAGGGTGGATCGATGCGACGGTGTCGCAGCCTGCCGACGCTTACGCAAAATACGGGCTGTATTATCTCAGCGCGGCGCTGGCGGGACGCACGTTCAAACCGGGACCGACGGATCACAA
>DASSRQ010000240.1:0-3011 GCA_035701665.1 Vulcanimicrobiaceae bacterium | reverse complement strand
TTTCTGCGCTACGCAGTTCCGGTTCACGGAAGCGATTTCCTGATCGCGAGTGCTATTCAATCGCTACAAACGTTTCAAATTCCGGGGAATGCAGACGACAACGAAACGCAGGCCGATACGTTCGCAAATCTACAGTACCATCATGCAGGACGTGCGAACGGTGCACTGGTCTACGGCGTTGCTTTCAAGCGGTCGCGCATTCGCGATTTTAACGATCCGGTGAACGACCTTGCGGACGGTGCATACACGCTCTTTTCCGATCGCACGTCACGCGATGTTCTTTTGAATCTGGACGCGAGTGTCACCGGACCCCGGCACGCGCTGAAGTACGGCGCTTCGTACGATGCAAGTACCGTGCAAAAGCTGTATAGCGTTACCGTTGAGCCCGAAAGCGTCTATCCCGTCGCGCCGGCCACCGTCGTCGACAACGCACCAAACGCCGCACACACGCAGGCCGCATACGTGCAAGACTCGTGGGCCATGGGACATGACTGGCGCCTCGATTACGGCCTCCGCGCCGACGCCTATGAACTCTTCTCAACACAGTTCGTGCGCGGCTTCTCTCAAGTCAGCCCGCGTCTTAAAATCACCCGCATCTACGGCACCCGCGCTTCGGCGTACGTCTACGCCGGACGCTTCTTTACGCCGTTCTCTTTCGAAAATGTCTCCCCATCCGCGGCCCAAGAATTAAATTCTCAGCTGCAGCCCACAATCGCTCAGTTCGACCTGAAGCCGCAACGCGATACCGACGTTGAGATCGGCGGCATTTTGCCCGTCGGCGCGGGGCAACTCGGTCTGCGTGTCATGCAAAAGGCTGCCGTAGATCTTATCGACGACACGCAAGTAGGAGATACTGCGCTGCATCAGGACATCAATTATGCGCGCGGCAACATTTCCTCGCAGAGCGCATTGTATCAGCAGACGTTCAGGCACGACGGCCGTCTCTATGTTTCGCTGACGCACACGCGCTCGGTAAATAAGGGCTGCGAGACGCAACTGCTGGCGCCGTGCTTCGGCGCGCCGCAAGATTGGACTCCCGCAGACCACGATCAGAAGTGGGACGGCGCGGCCGGCATGTCGCTTACCGATGCGCACAGCGGGTGGTGGTCGTTCGATGCCGAGTACGGCAGCGGTCTTTCATCGGCATACTGCGAGCCGGCCAACGACGACTGCAAAGTACCGCCGCATACGACGTTCGACGTCGAACGCGGCATCGGTTTGAATCACGGCCTGACGCTAACCGCAGGCGTGTACAATGTATTAAACGATCGTTACCTTATCACGTATCTTAACGCCCAGGGTAACCACTACGCCGCCGGACGCACGTTCCGCGTAGGCTTGCGCTTCGGCGAGCGTTAATTACCGTGTGATTTCTCGTAATCCGCGACGACCTTAAGCGCGTTGGCCACGTGCTGTTCGGGGTGCGCGAGATCGGTCATCGACGAGAGAATCTTACCGTCCGGAGCGATGACGTACGACGTGCGGTTCGCAAACGTCGGATGGTCGGGAAGCACGGCATCGTACTGCTTTGCAACGCTGAGCTGCGGGTCGGCGGCGACGGCGAACTTGCTGCGGCACTCGCTCACGGAAAACTTGTCGAGCGTCGCGATGTCGTCGTGCGAGACGCCGATAACCGTCGCGTGCATCGCTTTGAACTTTTCCGTCGCGTCGGCGAACGTGTGCGCCTCGATCGTGCACCCCTTCGTAAAGGCCGCCGGATAGAAATACAGCACTACCGGCCCGTTCTTGAGCGCTGCGGCCAAGTCGAACGTGAACTCTTTCCCGCCCAGCGACGCCTGCGCGGTGAACGTGGGGGCAGTCTTGCCCGTATCGAGCGCGGCGGCCGCCGGAGCGCAGACGGCAGCGGCGAGGGCGAGGGCAGCGAGCGGTGTTAAGCGCATGTCATTTTCCTCCGCCGCATGGCTTCGGAGAGCGAAGCCGCGCGCCTTCGGGGAAAAGGACAGTATGGCAGACTGGTCTTCGTATTTTGCCCGCATGGAAGGCGCGCCCATCTCGGTGGCCGTGGACCTGGCATACCGCGACCGCGCGCCCGTGGAGGCGCTGCCGTCGGCGTACACGGTGGCCGTCGCGCTTCGCCGTCCCGACGAGCACGGGATGACCGGCGAAGACGAGTACCGCGCGCTCCAGACCATCGAAGACGAACTGTCAAAGGCGCTCGGCGCCGCGGGCATTATCGAGGTCGGTCGCGTTACCGGGCGCGGAATGCGCACGTTTCACTACTACGGCCCTTCGATTCCGAACGTCGCGCCGCTGGTGGACGACGTGATGAACTTCCACGCCGAGTATAAGTACCGCGCCCTTGCCGCGGACGACCCGTCGTGGTCCATCTATACGTCGTATCTTTTCCCGGACGAGCATCAACTCGCGTTTGCCAACGACATGAAGGCGCTTCAGGCGCTCATCGAGGCCGGCGACGACTTCGAACGGACGCGCCCGATCGAACATACCATTACGTTCGACGACCCCGAAAAGCGCGATATCTTCGCCCGCGCCGTCGCCGATCACGGTTATCAAATTGCCGTCGAAGAGGAGCCGGTAAAAGCGGTTCGCGCGAGCCGTATCGATACGATCGATCCGTTCAAAATCACCGAGATGCGTACGGCGTTGACGACACTCGCCGAAGAGTTCGGCGGCTTCTACTCAGGCTGGGCGACGGTCGTTCAGAAAAGCGCTTAAAACTTCGCGCGCAGCGGCGCGTGGGTGCACGGGGCGTGCAGCATTCGTAACGCTTCGATAGGCATCGGCGGTGCAAAGTAATGGCCTTGCGCAACCGTGCATCCGTTGGCTTTGAGAAACCGCACCTGCGAGAGCCGCTCGACGCCGCTCGCACAGGAACGCAGCCCGAACGTATTTGCCACTTTCAACACTGCGGCGGCGACGGCGCTTTCCGCTTCCCGGCCCGGCACCCATTCGACCAAGGCGTTTGCGAGTTTCACCGCATCGATCGAATGATTCTGTAGGAACGACAGCGCGGTTACATCCGTACCGAA
>DASSRQ010000239.1:0-5597 GCA_035701665.1 Vulcanimicrobiaceae bacterium | reverse complement strand
CGCAGTTCGGACGGCGTCGTGCAAGCGATCGCGCACACCGAGTTGCCGATCAGCGGCGTGCAGTTCCATCCCGAGTCGATCTTGAGCGAGTACGGCGATCGCATCGTCCGCAACGCGCTCGGCATTGACAGCCGGACCCCGGCGTGATAAAGTGCCGCACATGACCGCAAACGCGCGCCAGAATTGGTGGTGGCTTACCGAAATATATTTCCGGTAAGTTCAGCGCGCCTTTTGCACCTCTAACGGGCCGCCCTTACCGGGTGGCTTTTTTGTTTTTCTTCACGACGGGATCGCACAGTAATGTACAAGTTGGCAAGCCGGCAGCCTCAGAGCCGCTCCATCGTTCACATCGGCAGAACGCCGTTCGGCGACGGGCGATTTCACATGATCGCGGGGCCGTGCTCCATCGAAAGCCGCGGGCAGATCGAACGCACGGCGCAGTTCGTTGCCGGTGCCGGCGCAGCCGCGCTGCGCGGCGGTGCGTACAAACCGCGCACGTCGCCCTACGCGTTCCAAGGTCTGGGCGAAGAAGGGGTGCGGCTCATCTCCGCTGCCGGAACGGCGTGCGGGATTCCGACCGTCGTGGAGGCGCTTTCCGAAACGCAGCTGCCGATTCTGGCGCGCAGCGTCGACGTCATCCAGATCGGTGCCCGCAACATGCAGAACTTCACGCTGCTGCAGGCAGCCGCGCGGACCGGCAAACCGATTCTGCTCAAGCGCGCAGCGTCGGGTACCTTGGACGAACTGCTGTACGCCGCCGAATACATCTTGGTCGAGGGAAATCCGAATGTCGTGCTGTGCGAGCGCGGCATCCGCGGATTCGACCCGCACACCCGCAACGTGTTCGACCTGGCCGGCGCCCTGCGGCTCAAGGAATTGACCCATCTCCCGGTCATCGCGGACCCCAGCCATGCCACCGGCCGGGCGAGCCTCATCGAGCCCCTCGTCCTGGCATCCGCCGTTGCCGGGCTGGACGGCGCCATCATCGAGGTCCACCCGGACCCGGCGACCGCCCTGTGCGACGCCGAGCAAGCGATGGATTTCCCCACCTTCGAGCGGCTGATGCGCCGGCTGGAGGCCTTAGCCCCCGCGCGAACCCCTAACGTTCAGCTAGCAGCCTGCCGATGAACAAAGTTAGACAGTCCAAAGTCCAAATTCCTTAGCGGCAAGCATGCGAAGCATGCGCAGTCCTGAGGCGAGTTGGACGAGTCCAACGACACTCGAAGGGGGGTGAATAAGAAAAAGTATGGCCATGAACCTACAACTAGCCGCAGCAAACGCTCCGGCAGCAAAAGCGCTTCCAAGCGCATTAAAGAGCGGAGTCAAGACGCGTTTGGGCGCGATCGATTTCCAATCGCTGCTCGGATCGCAGTTGGCAATGCAAATGCCGACCACGCCTGCGGCACAACTACTGCCTCGCGTCGTCGATAAACTCACGGATGCCTTATTGAAAGCGTCCGGGAAAACCGGCGATGCAACAGCGCGAAGCACCTTGCAACGCGCACTAACGGCGGCACTAGCGCCACCAGGCTCGAGTCCGCCGACAACCGCAACGCTCGTTCAGAAGATAACGGATCTGATGGCGAGATTGAGCGGCAAGACAACTGAAAACGCAGGGCAGCAGAACGAAATCCCGGGAAACATCTTGGACGCCTCACCGGCGAAAGAACCCCCGGCCCCGCAAAAAGCACCGGTCCGCATCGACCCCATTTTGGGCGATGCGTCGGCTTTCGCGCGTTCTATCGTCGCGCAAGCGGCGGCAGCACTTCCGGCCGCGCAGCAGCCCGCTCCGGCGGCTGCGGCACCGGCTCCCGCTGCAAGCGAACCTGCACGCACCGCGTCTCCCATCGTTGCCGAAAAACCGGCCGCGCAAGCGGCGGACAATCTGCTCGCGCGTATCGTCGCGCGCGCGATGACCGCAAGCGATCAGCGCACTCCGGCACAACCGGCGGCGACCGTTACCGCTGCAACCGCGGACGGTGCGGCTGGGACGCGCACCGCCGCGCCCGTCGTTCCCGTGGCCGTCGCGTTCGAGAAACTGATCGCAGCGATCGCTGCGCAAGGTTCGAACGCTTCGACCAAAGACGACGGCTCGCAATCCCAAACCGGCACGCAGTCCGGATCGCAGCAGAACGCTTCGACGACTTCTGCGTTCGGCGTTCCGGCGCCGCACGGCCTGACGTTTGCAAACGTGAACGCGATCGCGCAAAAAGGTGCGACCCCGTACACGAGCGTGGACGCCAACGCCGTCATCGAGCAGATCGTCAAAGGCATCGCCGTTCAAGGCAACGGTCAGAATTCGCAGATTCGCCTGCGTCTTCAACCCGAGCAGCTCGGTGAAGTCTCGATCAAACTCACGGTTAGCGGCAACAATATCTCCGCAAACATCGTCGCGCAAAATGCGAGCGTCCGCGAGGCACTCGTCGGCGCGCAATCGCACCTCACGCGTTCGCTTGCGGACGCGGGACTTTCCTTAGGCAGCTTCTCGGTCGACGTTTCCGGCGGCAACGCCGGCTCGCCGAACGAGCGGCAAGCATCGCAGCATCGATCCGCATCGTTCAAGATCGGCGGATGGGATGCCGCAACGACACTCAACGACGACCAGCCCGTTTACGACCAGTCCGTGCAATCGAACGTTCAGCACGCGCTCGTCATCAACTCGCTGGTTTAGGAGAAGGTATGAACACAGTAGCAACCGTGACATCTGCGTCGAGTACGCAGACCGCGGGAAGCTCGGGGAGTCCGCTCTCCGGGCAGACGCTCGGCGCGACGCAGTTCTTGCAGCTGCTGACCGCAGAGATGCAAAATCAAGACCCGCTCAAGCCCGTGGACGACACGCAGTCGGTCGCGCAGCTTGCGCAGTTCTCTTCGCTCTCGGCGACCGAAGAGATGAACCAATCGTTCCAAAACTTTCAATCGAACTTCGGCGTCATGCAAGCCGGTTCGCTCATCGGCCACAACGTGTCGGTCGAAACGGCGAACTCGAACGGCACGACCTCGACCGTGACGGGAACCGTCAGCGGCGTCGTCGTGCAGAACGGCCAGCCGTACTTCTCGATGAAAGATGCGAACGGTAAGATCGTCACGGATTCGAACGGCGCGCCCGCTCTGTACGCGACGAATCAGATCATCGGAATCAGCAGCTAATGGATCCGAACGACATCAAAGTCAATCCGGTAATCATTCCCGGCCCCGCACCGCGGCCGCAGGGAACGCCGGTACAGATCCCTCCGGGGCAGAGCTTCCGGTCGATTCTGGAGCAGCAAAAGCCGGGACGCGCGGAACCGCTCAAGTTCTCGGCGCACGCGATGCAGCGTCTGCAGTCGCGCAACATTCAGCTCAGCAGCGAGGACGTCTCGCGTATGAACGCCATGGCCGACAAAGCCGCGGAAAAAGGCGCGAAACAGTCGCTGTTCATGCTCAAGGACGTTGCGATGGTCGTGAGCATCAAAAACCGTACGGTTATCACCGCGGTCGATCAGCAATCGATGAAAGAGAACGTCTTCACGAACATCGACTCCGCGGCGATCATCGGATAACAACTTAAAACATCATTACTTCATCTGGGACGGACCGCTTGCGGAAGTCCCGGCGCGGCGCTGAGAGACAGAAGCGCTGCGACTGCAGGAAAGGTTAACACATGGCCTACGATGCGTTATACACCGGCATTTCCGGTCTAAACGCCTATCAGAGTCAGATCGATCTGATCTCGAACAACATCGCCAACGCCGGCACGACGGGCTTTAAAGCCCAGCGCATGACGTTCGTCGACGCGTTTTATCAAACGCAGCAGGCATCGACCGCACCGAACAACTCGAACGGCGGCACCAATGCGCAGCAGGTCGGCGTCGGCGTTCGTATCGGCAGCGTCGATACGAACTTCCAGCAAGGCGGATTGCAGACGACCGGCATCAACACCGATCTCGCGATCAACGGCGACGGGTTCTTCATTCTGAACAACACCGCCGGAACGGGCACGCCGGTCTACACGCGTAACGGCGCGTTCTCGATCAACACGCAAGGCACGCTGTACGATCCGTCGACCGGCCTTGCCGTGCAGGGTTGGGAAGCCGATACGACCGGCAACATCAACTCGACGGGTTCGCCCGGCATCATCACGCTGCCGATCGGTCTTGCCGAACAAGCCGTAGCAACCGGCGGTATCGGTGCCACGAAGCTCGGTCCGAACAACGATAAGAACTTCGACATGCAGATCGGCGGATCGCTCGATCAGGCGCAATACACGGCCGAAGCGACGAACCCCGGAACGGGCCAAAATAAAGTCCTGACGACGACGATCTATGACTCGCTCGGCAACGCGCACGATGCGACGATCACGTTCTCGCCGATCGCGCCGAACACGCCCGTCTCGGCAGGCCCGCCGCCGGTGACCGGCGGCCCGCTTCCGTCTACGGTGAACGACGTCAACGGCAACGCGCAGAACGTCGGCACGCGCTGGGGCTACTCGATCTCGTTTGCCGACGGCACCGTGCCTTCGAACAGCAACGGCTACGTGTTCTTCGACACCAACGGCCAGTACATCAACTCATCGTCGTCGACGACCGGTACGCCGGTGCACACCGTCGGCAACGCACCGGCCGTGGCGGACGGCAACTTGCTGACCATCCCGGTATCGGCGGCGGGTCCGCCGGCAACGGGCTGGCCGACCGGCGACTCCGCGTCGGCAGCGGCCGTCGGTTTGGACTTCTCGAGCATGTCGTCGCTCTCGGGTTCGTCGACCGCGAACGTGATCGCGCAGAACGGCTTCCCGCCGGGCGTGCTCTCGAACGTCACCGTCGGCCAGGACGGCACCGTGACCGGCTCCTACACGAACGGCAACCTGAAGACGCTCGCTAAGGTAGCGCTCGCAACGTTCCAAAACGAGGACGGTTTGCAGCGCGTCGCCGGCGGCTTCAAACAGACGAGCAACTCGGGTCTGGCACAGATCGGCGTCGGCGACAAGGGCCGCTTCGGCGCGGTCATCGGCGGCTCGCTCGAGCAGTCGAACGTCTCGCTTGCAGACGAGTTCACCAAACTCATCACCGCACAGCGCGCGTTCGAAGCGAACTCGCGCGGCATCTCGACGGCCGACCAGAATCTGCTCGACGTCGTGAATATGCACGCCAGCGAGAACTAATCCCGGCTAAACAGGGGCCCGGCGGGAACGCCGGGCCCCCTCTCTGAAAGGCGGCGGACATGATCGCTCTGACGCGTCTGAACGGGCAGCCGATTATGGTCAACGCGGACCTAATCGAATCCATCGAAACGACGCCCGACACCGTCATCACGCTGGTCAGCGGCAACAAACTGATCGTCCGGGACTCGATGGAGGACATCCAAAACCGGATCGTTGGATTCAAACGAAAAATTTACGGTCCGGGCCCCTCGCCGGGCGGATGAATATTCGGCACGGGTGAGCCGATAAAGGATGAGAATGGACGTTGCTACGCTGCTGGGGCTCCTCATAGCCTTCGGCGCTATCTTTCTTGCCGGCTGGGTCGGCGGTACCGATCCGAAGATCGTCTTCGGCCGCTGGGAAGCCATCGTGCTTAACGTCGGCGGGACCGTCGGCGCGACGATGGTTTCTTTTCCGCTTC
>DASSRQ010000238.1:0-10307 GCA_035701665.1 Vulcanimicrobiaceae bacterium | reverse complement strand
CACCTCGGCACCTTCCCGCAATTCCCACGTACGGATTGCGGCGCGCCCGCCGCGCTGAAGAACTCGCGCGATCTCACGCACCGCCGAATGCGGCTCGGTAAATTGCAGCACGTCGATGGACACCAAGCCGTCACAAGTGCTGGTTTCAATACCGGTTGCGGAGGCGGTTCCCACATGAAAACGCAGGTTTGCGGCGGCATGCTCGCGCCGCGCCGCATCGACCGCTACCGGCGAGTAGTCGATTCCAATCCCCGCGGCCGAAGAGCGTTCGCACATCCAGCGAAGCACGCCGCCGAGGCCGCATCCGATGTCGACGATGCTGTGCGGCCGTCCTAAATCTCGTGCGATCTGCTCGAGTTGAGGCAAATCCGTTTGACTAAGCGGAACAAACCATTGCGGCAGATTTGGATAGATCTCATCGACTATGCGCTTGTAGCTCGCGCTCTTAGCGATGCCACGATATAGTTCGTCGTATACCGACGCGTCCACGCTATCGCGACAGCGTCGTTTCGATGAGTTCGCGCAGCTCCGGCTCGCGCTCTTGGCGCAGCGCCGTCTCTAACACGCCGCGGCTCCACTCCGAGTCGATCATGGCGAGGCGCTGAATCAAGTCGCGCCGGGTCGCAACGTCCGTCTCGACGAGATCGTCGTCGACGAGTACGGGCCAGCGCGCAGTCTTCTCTTTCCCATCGGCCGTGCGCATGATCGCCGTGCCGACGCCGAACAGCAGCACGCCGGTCACGAACGCAATAACGATGATGAACGAAAGGCTAATCGACGGCAACGGGAGTTGCAGCGCGAAGCGCATCGACCACCGCACCGAGAGCATCGTCGAGCGTGCGGTTCACACTCGATGAAAGCACGCGGTGGAACTCGGACATCGGCAGCGTTTCGAGCACGCCGAACACTTTGAGCAGTTCGTTGCGGTAAAGTCCGAGCACGTCGCTGCGCGACGCGTGTTCGATGCGCGTGCCGAGCAGCTGCGCGTTCACGATCCAAGGAACGACCGATCCCAACGGAGCGGTCTCGAGTTCGTCGTAGCGCGAACGAAGCGCCGCCGGATCGACGGTGCCGCTCAAACGCACGACGCTGCTGCCGCGCTCGATTAACGGCTGCGCCGGCGCGGCCAATACTGCGGCAACCAGATCGCGCAAAGCGAAACGGCTGTCGCGATCTTCGAGATCTTTTGCCGTGATCGTCAAACGCGGAACGCGTAGACGAACGAACAGCCGATCGAGCGGCGCGCGAATTGCAATTGCCGCGTTCTGCAAAATCTGCGAGGTCTGCGCGTCGGCTCCCGCGAGCGCATTCGGGAACAGCGCCCGAATCGCAAAGATGTGCGGAACGAGTCCGCCCGCATCGCTCATCTCGATTGCGCGCAGCGTCTGGGCCAGTTCTTCGGCGGAAAAATCTACGTACAGCACCGGGAGCGACTCCGGCTCCGCGGTTTCTTCCAAGGTTTCCGGAGCCGGCGGCGGCTGAACGGCTGCCGGCGCGGTACGCGCGACCTCCGGCAGGCGCTCGCGTTCCGGCGCGGCTTCAACGATCGGTTCGGCCGGCGGTACGATGGCCTCAGGTGCCGGAGTCTTGATCTGCGGCACGAGCTGCGCGACGGAGATCGGCGTTCCCGCGGAACCTGCCTGCATCGAGGGCGTCGAGAGTACGGTCAGCACCGGCGCGGAGAGCGCCAGCGAATGATTGCCGTCCCATTCGACGACGGCGCGCATATCGATCGACGTTCCGGCTGCGACCGGTGAGACGACGAGCATCTCCCAGCGCACGCGCAGTTCGACTTCCGGATTGACGTCGGTGAGCGTCAAACCGCGCTGCGACCATAACTGCGACGTACCGAGATCGTCGGAGATCGAGATACCGTTGAGCTGCGTGCTTCCCGGAATGTACACAGTGAGATTCGGCGGCACCGCGCGCACCAGTAAGCGTTCTGCGGCGCCGTCGCCGCTGTTGCGCAAGTGCAGTTCGTACGCGACGCGTTCGCCGGCTTTGATCGTGTCCGACGGATTCGAAAGCAGTTGCGCGCCCTGCGCAAACTCGGGATCGGCCTGCGTGACGAGCGTCAGCGGATCGAACTGAACGGGGCTGATGCCGCGGCCGGTTAACGTGCCTTCGAGAGTCAGCGTGCGTTCGCGGCGCGGCGGACGCGTCAGGCGAACGCTCACGCGCGCTTCGTGCGTCGTTTCGGCAGCGACCGCACCGAAATGCAGTATCGAGCCGTCGCGGCGCGCATTCTGCGTGCGTTCGATCGACAGCTCCGGCGGCAGCACGAGTTCCAACTGCGCGCCGCGCAGCGTATCGGCACCGTCGTTCGTAAAACGGATCGTGATGTCGTGCGATTGGCCCGGCCGCAGGTTCGCGGACTCTTCGCGCACCCACGTGCAGCCTTCGGGCGAAACGTGCGGACGCGAACGGGCGATAACGTTTGCGACGCCGAGGTCGAACGTGCCGCTGCCGAACTCCAATACGGCGCCGAGCGTCAGCTGCGTGCGGTCGGGAACGGGCGACGCGACGCGCGCCTGAATGGTGAACACGCGCTCCGAATGCGCTTGCACGACGCCCAGCGAGAACGGTTCGTTGTACGGCACCGGTTCGTCCGGCGTCTCCGAGATGCGGACGTCTTCCAAAAAGGCGCCCGGAATAACGCGTAGCCGTACGTCTTCCGCTGCGGCGGTTCCATCGTTAAATACACGCGCCGTGTACGTAACATCTTGGCGCGACTGCGCGATCGTGCGATCGACTTCGAGATAGTTGCGCGCACGCGTAAAGCGCGAGCTGACGCGCATCCGCAGCCGGCGGCTGAAGCGGCGCTCGGTAAAACCGGACGGCGCAGCCGCGTCTTTCCAGCGCAGCGTCACCCCGATCGGCAGTTCGTCGCCTTCGTGAATGACGACGATGCCGGAGATGCCGACGTCGACGACGCGGTTCGCGGCAATCGTGCCGAGCGCAAACGTGTTCGCGTTGAACGCTTCGTCGCTGACCGGCTGGCCGTCGACGTGCGACGATCCCGGCGTGTACGTAATTCCTTGCGGCAAATCGATCGTGATCGAAACGCCGTGCGCGTCGCCCGTACCCGAGTTCAGTGCGCGCACCGTCATCGGAACGCGCGTTCCCGGGGAGACGAACTCGTCGCAAAACACCGTGAGCGCCGTGTCTTCGTTGGCGAAATCCGGCAGCGATTGCACGGCAACCGGATCCGCGTGCACGGTAAACTCGCCGACTTCACGCGACGAGATCGTGGCCGTCGCCGTAATTTGCGTTCCGTCGGCAAGCGGCGCATCGACGATTGCCTGATACTCGAGGTCGACCGTTCCGCCCGGCGGCAGCGCCGCGGCGATGACCTGGTCGGTCGAATAGTCGAACGGCTCGTCGCCGGTATCGAGCAGCGCGCGGCCCGCGACGCGTGCACTGCGCTGAACGTATTTCGTGTGCGCGGGAACCGGAACGAACGCGAGGACGTCGCGTGCGCTTGCAGAGCCGGTATTGACGATCGTCGCGCGGACGGCGATCAAGTCGCCGGCCTTCGGGCGATCGGGCGCGGCTATCTTCACCTGCGTTTGCAGCTGCGGTTCGCTGCGTACCAACAACCGTTCGACGTTCGATGCGACGACCGGCGTTTGATCGGTAACGAGAGCGGCTTGAAAGACCAGCTCGATGCCGTCTTCGACGCGATCGTTTACACGGAAACTGCAGGCGACGCGGCGCTCCGCATTCGGCGGGAGTTCGCCGAGATCGGCACCGGCGGGCGCAACGAACGATGCGCCTTCGAGCGCGGCACCGTCAACCGTGTCGCTGCCGTCAACGTAGTTGACGCCGGACGGATTGGAAAAGCGAACGCGCACGCCGGTGGCCGGCGCACCGCCTAAATTTGAGAATGCAAACTCAACGCGAATCAATTCGCCGGGCGAAACGGCACGCGAAGGCGTGACGACAAGCGTCCGCAGCGTCTCCATAAGGGGTAGAGAGCCGGGAGCGAAGACGCCGGTTAGCGCGCCTGGTTGAGCCCGATCGGGTGCAGCCATTCGCTACGGATGTTCTTTAAACGCGCGCGCGACCCTGGGGCACGTTCAACTCAGCAGCGTTAGAGTGTCAAGAATACGTTGAGCGCGTTCGCCCGGATGCTGCTGCGCGTATGCCTCGACCGACGCGCGCTCACCCCGCGCGCTGAGCGCGTGCGCCGCCGCAAGTGCGACCGCATCGGACGGATCGTCGAGCGCGTGGACCAGCAGCCGGCCCGAGCGTTCGTCCCGCAGATCGTTCACGGCAAAGATCAAATCGCAGCGCGCCGACTCGGACAGGCCGGCAAACTCTTCTCCGGCAGCCTTTGTCCACTCCGTGGTGGACTGCCAGGGCGGCACGGGAGCCGCTTCGACCGCTTCGGGAGCCGCGTGCCGCGGTGCGAGCCACGCAAAGATGCCCAGCGCGATGCCGGCAAGCAGTATCACGGCCAGCGCGATGACGATACCCGTCACGCGCGAACCGCGGTCATCTGTGCCCGGACGACGTCCAACGCTGCGTCGAGCACCGGATATGGCCGCCGCTGCAGCGCGTCGATAAATGCGGTCTCGTCGGCTTCTTCGAGATCGTCGAGCGCTTCGATCAGCAGGCCGCGGTAGTGCTGCATTGCCTCGCCGTCGCCCGGAATCAGGCGCGCCAGCGCGGCCCACGGCAAGGCGGTAGCGAGGGCGGCGCCCGAGAGGTCTTCACCAAGCTCGCGCAGTTCGTCGAGATCGGCCGTTCCGCGTAATTGGATGCTGCCCGCGGCGCCGGCCGGAGCATCTTCATCGAGCGAAGCGAGAACCGCTTCGAGTGCCGATCGCGCCGCTGCCGTTTCGAGATCGCGCTGCGCTAGCACGTAGTTGGCGACGCGCAGTTTGATGTAGATGCGGTCCAGCGTCTCGCGAATCGTCTCGCGCAGTTCGCGCAGCGTCGTCTCGCCGACGCCGCCGATGGCGTCCGGGAAGAACGCGCGCAGCGCAAAGAGATGCGTAACGAGCCCCGGGAAACGCGCTTCCCCGACGAATCGCATCGTGCGGTCGAGCCGATCGCGATCGAACGCGGCAAGCAGTTGTACGGCATGCGCGACGTGTCCGCCATCGTCTTCTGAATGATGCGTCCCGTTCGCGTGCCCGTGTCCGTTGCCGGTTGCCGCGGGCGAGAGCATCGCGCGTTCCGGCACCATCGGGCGCGAGACCGGCGTTGCGGGCGGTAACTCAACGAACTCCGAGCCGGTCAATGCGCGCTGCGTGTGGCCGAGCGACGGCCCGACCATGCCGTCCAATCCGAACGGCAAACCGGAGATCGTATTAGCGAACGCCGGCGCGCACCGCACGGTGACTTCGGGAGCGGCTATTTCGTCGGTGCGATCGCCGTCGTATGCGATCTTGACGCGCCGCACGATCGCGGAGTTTGCCGGCGCGTTGTTGTTGATGACTTCACGCCAGCGCACCGTCGCTTCGACACCCGGATCGACGTCGCTCATGAGCAGACCGCGTTCGTTGATCAGCGGCGACTGCGCACCGGCATCGCGCACGGGAACGTCGTTTACGCTCGTGCTGTTCGGCAGATAGATCAGCAGCGGATCGGGCTCGAGCGTGAGCTTTGCGCGCCGCGCGGGGCCGTCACCGCTATTGCGCACGTGCAGAACGAACTCGATCTCTTCGCCGGCGTCGGCTATCTCTTCCGGCACGGTGCGCAGCGTTCCGATCGCGAAGTTCGGTTCGGCCGTCGTTACGATCGTGAGCGGCGCGAGTTGCACCGGCAGCATCGCGTCGGCGGTGACGACGCCTTCGATTGCCACCGGGTGCGTGCGCGCCAAACTGCGCAGCAGCCGCACGCCCAAGCGGATCTCCGCCGTTGCCCCGGCGAGGATCTCGCCGAGGGTCAGCGTGGAACGATCGCGCGTTGCGCCGTCGACGCTTTCGATGCGCGCTTCGGGCGAAACGTACAAGCGCAGCCGCACGTTTTGCGCGTTGTCGGTACCTTCGTTGCGAAGGCGGACGTGTACGTCCACGAGCTGATTGGGACGGAAAACTTCATCCTGCACCAACGTCAGCGACGAGGTTGCCGAAGAGAACGCCGGATGCGATTCGACGCGCCACGATGCGGATCCGAGCGGAACTTCGCCCAGCTCCTGCGCGTGCAGCACGGCGCCAAGCGCGATCTCCGAACGGTCGGCATACGGCGAACGCACGCGCGCACGCACCGTCAATTTTCGCGATGCATACGCGTCGAGTGTTCCGAGTTCGACGCCTTCGTGCGTCAAATCGAGCCGCGTATTTTTGTCGAACACGCGCACGTCGTCCAGCGCCGGATCGATCTGCAACTGCAGCACGCAATCGTGCGCCGCGGCGCTGCCGTCGTTGCCGATCGCGATGGCCGCTTCGATCTCGTCGGCCGGACGTACCGTGACCGGGCCGGTGCGATCGATCCCGTTGCGCCGCCGGTGTAGATACGGACGCGAACGGACCGTCAGCGTACGTTCGAACTCGCGCTCGCCGCCGTTCCAGCGAAGCACTGCGCGGACGGGCAACTCGCTGCCGTCGGCAATCGGCGTTGCTACGACTGCTTCGAGCGCCAACTCGACGGTTTCGCGTGCCGGTACCGTTCCGAGATCGAACGAAAGGGCCGCGTTCTTCTTTTCGCGCAGCGGCTGGCCGTCCAAACGGGCGGCGCCGCGCACCGGATGCAAACCGTCGGCCAGCGTCACCGTAATTGCCGCATCCTGCGCCGCTGCGGTTCCGGCATTGTACGCCGTCAAACGGATCTGCACGCGCGAGCCCGGCGCGGCGTCGGATGCGGGTTCGATTGAAAACGCCGTGCGTTCGTCGGCAAACTCCGCGCGCGCTCGCACGGTTATGGCCGCCGGTTCGACGGTGAAAGCGGGCGTTTCTTGCGAGGCGACGTGCAAGCGCGCAGCAACGACTGTGTTGTCCGCAAGCGGTTCGTCGATGCGCACGCGGTACTGCAGCGTGACCGTCGCACTCGCGGGAAGCGTCTGCGCAATAACCGGTGCGTGCACGCGATCGAACGGCGCAGGAAGATCGCGTTCCAACTCTCGGCCGTTTACGCGCGCGGAGTTCGGCACGTAGGTCGTATGTTCGGGTACCGGTGCGACGGCGACGACGTCGCGCGCGCTCGATTCGCCGGCATTATGCACGCGAACGGTTACGGTGGCTTCGCCGCCCGCGCGCGGTTCGTGCGAACGCGACTCCAGCGAGATGCCCGTAAGCGCATTTTCCAGCGCCGGACGGCTGCGAGCGACCAAGCGTACGATGTTGGAACCGACCGGCGGCAGTTCGAATGCGGTTACCGCGGCTTGCAGTTCGACCGTCGAGCCGTTTTCGATGGCTCCGGCAACGCTGTATGCGAGATCGATGCGCCGCTCTTCGCCCGGCTGCACGTCGCCGATGTCGGCGCCGGCGCGGGCCAGCAGCGGTGAGTTGCCTTGCTCGTCGTCGAGCACGCCGCCGTCGAGCGTACCGCTCCCGACTAAATAGACGAGGCCTTCGGGAAGATTGAACCGGACGCGCACGCCCGTCGCGGGCGCGCCGCCCTGATTGCGAAAGGTGAACGATGCGCGAACCGTCATTCCAGGTTCAAGCTCGCGCTCGGGCGAAACGGCGAGGGTCCGAAGTCCCTCGCTCAGCGAAGGAGCTCCCGGCGTAAAAACGTCCGCTAGCGTGCGCATAAAAGTGGAGTGAACTTCGCCGCGCCCAACGCGGGCCCTTGAACAACCGGTTACATAAATTCGAAAGGTCTACGCACACATGCTTGCTACGAAATCCATCGCTAACGCAGAGGCGGTAACGCGCCTCGGTTCAGAGAGCGCATTCGAAGTGATGGTGCGCGCGAAAGCGCTGCAAGCGCAGGGCAAACGCGTGGTCCACATGGAGATCGGCGAACCCGACTTCGATACGCCCGATCACATCAAAGAAGCCGGCATCAAATCGATCCGCGAAAACAACACGCATTACTCGCCGTCCGCGGGCATTCTCGAACTGCGCGACGTGATTGCCGCCTATGCGAGCAAGTTCCGCGGCGTCGAGCCGTACGGTCCGGAGAACGTCGTTGCCGCGCCGGGCGCCAAGCCGATCATTTGGAACATTCTGAGCGCCATCCTGAATCCGGGCGACGATTTCATCTACTTCGATCCGGCCTATCCGGCATACGGATCGTGTTCGAGCTATCTCGGTGCGAACGTCATTCCGATCCCGCTGCACGAAGAGAAAAACTGGCGCATGGATCTCGACGAGCTGGAGCGCCGCGTTTCGGATAAGACGCGCGCCGTCGTGATCAACTCGCCGCACAATCCGACGGGCGGCGTCCTCACGAAGAGCGATCTCGAGCGCATCGCCGAGATGGCGCAGCGTCACGACTTTCTCGTGATCGCGGACGAGATCTATAGCCGCAACTTCTACGAAGGCGAGTTCATCTCGATCGCGACGATCGACGGCATGCGCGATCGCACGATTATCGTCGACGGTTTCTCAAAAGCGTACGCAATGACCGGTTGGCGTTTGGGCTATGCCATCATGAATCCCGAACTGGCGAAGACGGTCACGCTGTTCAACAACAACACGTTCTCGTGCATTCCGGTGTTCGTCCAGCATGCCGGTATCGCCGCGCTGCTCGGCCCCGACGAACCTGTCCGCTCGATGAACGAGACGTTCCGCGGACGCCGCGATCGTCTGATCAACGGTCTGAACCAAATCCCCGGCGTGTCGTGCACGATGCCTGAAGGCGCGTTCTACGCGTTCCCCAACGTGAAGAAGATCACGAACGACGACAAAGCGCTTGCGGCATTCTTGCTGCAGGAAGGCGGCGTCGCGTGCTTGGGCGGCTCGGCGTTCGGTCCGGCCGGCAAAGGCTACCTGCGCTTCTCGTATGCCGCATCGCTCGACGACATCGACTTTGCGCTCGCGCAGATGGCGCAGTTCATTCCGCAATTCAAGGGCTAATGCTCGGACAAGAAGTGCCGGAACCGCGTCTCTGGAAGGCGCTGGTTCCGGCTCTTTTTATTTCCGTACCGCTATCCGCGGTTTGGCATCTCTTCTTCCCGCACTCACCGCTTTGGCCGTGGCTGACGTTCGGCGTGCTGATGGGCTGCGCCGTCGGTTATCAGATTCACCGTCGCGCTGTGTACGATTCGCAGGCGCAGTGGTCGATGAATTTCGCTACGGCGGATAAGACATCGCAAGTCGAACGCGACGTGCGAACCGGGCCTTAACGCCAGACGACGAGAACGTCGATCTCCTCGCGTTCTCGCTGCTTTACAAAAGTGACGTGCACGTCTTTATCGCCCCACGGAAACTTGAAGCGGTAGTCGAAATTTACGACGCCCCACGCCTTGGCCGAAAGTTCACGGAACCGGCCTTCGAATTGTTCGTTCGCGGTGCATGGCGCAACGTCGGTAAAAAAGTTCGTTCCGGTTACGCGTGCCGCGTCTTTGCGCGCTAACTCTGCTTCCGTTTTATTGTATCGAAGCACGTTCGCATTCTTGTCGAGTGTGATAACGCCGATAGGCAGCGCATCCAGCTCGTCTTTGCTCATAGAAGAGACTTGATCGATATAATTCCGGGTGTCGGCGGTCATGGCAACCGCGTTCCCACCAATGCGGCATGCGTTGTTAACCGTCATGGACAGTGCACGCGTAGAATCGCGAGCCGCGATTAGAGTTCGTAAAGCGACTGCGCAAACTCGCGCATTGTCGAAAACCGGGTCCAAGGTCCGGCGGCCGCTTTAGCACCGCCTACCCAAAGCGGTAACGCGTCGAGCGCTTGCGCGAGTTCGCGCACGGTGTGCTCGGCATCGAAATAGACAACGGACATACCGACGCCCGCAGCGCGCGCATGCGCCGCCGTCGCCGCAATCTCTTCCACCGTTGCGCCCGGCGCGACGACGATAGCCGGAAAACCGCACTGTTCCGCAACGTATGCGGCCATCGCCGTGCCGATGAGGTGCCGTTCGGGCGGAATCGTGCCGAACACCACCGGCCGTTTGCCGGAAGCGCGGTCCAACGGTTTCACGCCCGCTAATACGCGCGCAAGCGTCGCGGTCGCCAAATGCTCTCGTGCGATGAGCGCCGTGTCCGTCAACCAATATTCGCCCACTTCGCGTAAGAGCGGGCCGGCGATATCGTCGCAGAACGCCGCCGGCAGACGTTCCGCGCGGGCGCGTTCGAGTTTGCCGTACAACGCATCGGCATCGCCGGCTTGAATGTCGGCAACCATTGCTGCCAGCAGCGCGCTATCGTTTTGCGGAGCGGCGGCCTTCAGCAGATCGTTCAGCGCGTC
>DASSRQ010000237.1:0-10297 GCA_035701665.1 Vulcanimicrobiaceae bacterium | reverse complement strand
GTTTTGTTGCCGAAGGCGTCGTATGGAGCGAATGCCATAGTCGCACCGGTCGTGGGCACCAACGCGGTGCATGCGGCGGCGATGCTGGCGGTCACGGTGACCGCGGACGTTTGCGTGCCCGTGGCCAAAGCGGGCCCTGCTCCCACCAGCAGGGCCCCAACGAAGACAAACGCTCGAAGAAACTTCGGCATGATTCCGCTTAGTAGTTGATCGCGACCGTTACGGCGTCCGTGTAATCGGTTGCGACCGACACGTCTTGGCCGCCCGGAATGCTGCCATAGATGGTCAGCGTCAAGACCTGCGTTTTGCTGGTCGGATTTAGCGTCGGACCATTCGTGCCCGCGCCCGTGCCGGAGTCGAATCCCCAGGCCGTCGTATCGTTCGAATTCTGGAACAGGCCGTAGTTGAGATAGTCGCTTGTGCTGCTGCTCTTCATCGCGCGTGTTCCGGACGTGTGCGCGTAGTTCGCGCCGCCGTTCACGCTGAAAGCAACGCTCGAACCCTTCGTGCAGCTCGTCGTATACGACACGGGGCCTGCCGTGTCGGCTGCCGTCGCGTTCGTTTGGAAGTCATACGCGCTGAATTGCAGCGTTTGCGCGCTGCTAAGCGTCGTGCAGGATTGGCCGACGCTGCCGGTGACGGTCAGTCCCTGCGTGTTTGAGGTTGCCATCGCGGTGCCGGCAGACGCTGCTACTGCAAGCGCCAATGCAGCCGATAGTGTACCGAAACGTTTGAACATGTGTGTGTCTCCGAAGCAAAGTGTGTGGCGTGGGCAGACGCGCAATCGGCCTGGCTCTTACAAAATCGCCGCGGCTTGGGAATAGCAAAACAAAACGGCACAGCACTCACAAGTACTGTGCCGTACCGTTCACGGTAGAATTGACTGAACGTGGATTGCCGTCTACGGATTAACGGCGGCGTTAATTCCGTTAACGGCCGCTAGAAATCGGTCCCGCTCGAGAACGTGAAGCCCGAAATTTTGGCGGACGGAACGACGATTGAATACGAGTAACTGCCGGTCCGCGCTTGCTCCCGAGAAAGTTCACACGCATTTAAGCAATCGATGATGCTCTGGTTGAAGCGCATGTTGCGCACGCCGCCGGCGAGTTTGCCGTCGCGAATCAGAAAGGTTCCGTCACGTGTCATGCCGGTGACGATTGCCTTTTTCTGATCGACCGTGCGGATATACCAGAACCGTGATATCAGCAGTCCGCGCGGTGTTTCGGCGATGAGCTGATCGAGCGATTTGGTGCCGCCGGCGACGACCAAATGCAAGGCCTGCGGTCCGTAGGCGTTGGGCGCCGGCAAGGCATGCCCGGTATTTTCGCGCTGCAGTTTCTTCGCCCAGTAGCTATCGGTGACGACGTTCTTGGCGACGCCGTTTTCCACCAGCGTAAGGCGGCGCGTCGGCTGGCCTTCATAATCGAACGGCATGCCGGGCGCAAGCGGATGCGCATAGTCATCGTACAAGGTCACGTTCTCGCCGAAGTATTTCCGGTCGAGACCGTCGCTCAAGAACGACGAGCCTTCGTCGTAGGCTTGTGCGGAGAAGTGATCGCCGATATACGTGAACAACTCGCCGAATGCCGCCGGTTCGAGGATGACGGTCCATTCGCCGGGTTCGACGGTTTGCGGCGATGCGGATGTGCGCGTTTTCTCCGCGGCGCGCTCTCCGATGGAATGCGCGTCGATCTCCGAGCAATCGTTGACGTAGCATTCGGCGAATCCGCTCGAGTCGCTCGCGTTCATCTTTACGTTGACGCCCGCGTCGGTACCGGTGAACGAGGCCATCGCGCCGTTGGAGTTCGCAATGGTAACGCTGCTTTCGCTCGTTGTGGCAAACCCGGCGCACCAGTAGTCGTTCTTTTCGGCAACGCGGAAGATCGCGTCGCACATCTCCGCGCGTTTTTGCGGCGTCGCAGAAGCGGTGGTTTGGTCGAAGGCGCCGGGCGGAGCTACCGTAGGACCGCCCGCGGGCAACTGGGCCAATGCCGGATCTTCGGGCGCGAGGTGCGCCATCGCGATCGCGCGTTCCACCGCGCCTTTGAGCGCTGCGTCATCCAGCATGTTCGTCGCTGCAACGCCGGTCCGGCGGCCGACGATCGCGCGAATTTTGATCGCCGTATCGCTTTCCGCGACGTTCTGATGCACGGCGTTATGCGTAAAGCGCGTCAGTCCGGAGTTGCTCGAGTAGATCGCGACTTCCGTTTGATCGGCCGTCGAGAGTTTGAGAACGCGCGCTGCCAGCGCTTCGCGTGCGGCTTTATCCACGGTAGCCTACCCCGACTTCTACGTTCCGGAAGCGCGCGGGAGCCGCGCACTGCGCGGTGCGGCCGGTTTGCATCGGCTCGCCTTTTCCGCAGTTCGGCGTGCCCCACGCAACCCACGACGCCTGGTCGCCGATAGCGTCGCACGAGTTCCAAAAGGCGGGCGTTACGCCGGCGTACGTTGGGTTTTTGAGCATCCGGCCGCGCTTACCGTTCTTGACTTCCCACGCGATTTCACAGCCGAATTGGAAATTCAAGCGGTGATCGTCGATAGACCACGAGCGGTTGCTTTCCATGTAGATGCCGTCTTTTACGTCGTCGAACAGATTCTCGAACGGCGTGTTGCCCGGGAGCAGGTTCAGATTGCACATGCGGATCATCGGAACGAACTCCCAGCTCTGCGCGCGCACGCATGCGTTGCTTTCGCGGCCGATGGAACGCGCGGTGTCGTTGCTCATCTCGTATCCGACTAACATGCCGTTCCGTATAATGTCCGACTGTACGCTCTTCGTGCCTTCATCGTCGTATCCGACTGTTGCGAGCCCTTCGGGCAGCGTGTTGTCGATAACGATCGTCACTAAGTCCGAGCCGTACTTCAACTTGCCGAGTTGTTCGATCTCCAAGAAACTCACGCCGGAGAAGTTTGCTTCCCATCCCATCACGCGGTCGAGTTCGGCCGGATGGCCGCACGATTCGTGAATCTGCAGCGAGACTTGCGAGCCGCCAAGGATGATATCGAATGTGCCGCTGGGGCACTGGGGCGCGCCCAACAGCGCGACCGCTTCCTCGGCGATGCGCTGCGCATTCGATTCGAGGTGCGCGCGTTCGATAATCTCCCAACCGCCGGCTTGATATAAGCCGATATCGCCGGGGAAGGTTCGCGACTGCACGTCGCCGCCGCCCACCGCGAGCGCTTCCATACCGCTGCCGGTTTGGCGGATGCGCTGCTCGATCGCGGAGCCGATCGTGCTGTAAAAAAACTTATCGATGGTCCAAAGATCCATCCATGCGCGTCCCACGGAGATTTGCGGCGAGACGTGCAGCGCTTTCTCCGCGGCCAGCAGCAGCGCTACGCGGTCGCCGAGCGGTACGTCGTGCGGATCGCGCAGGAGCGGCGTCGCGAACGTATCGGTGTATGCGCGCTGCGGCGCTTGCCCGATGCGCTTGCGCGCGATGGCTGCGCCTGCCTTTGCGATGTCGACGGCACGCGCCGCGACGCGATCGATTCCCGCGTCGGAAAGATCGGAGCCGGCGGCAAAGCCCCAGGCACCGTCTGCAAGGGCGCGGATCCCGTAACCGCGGCTCGTACTATCGGAAAGCGTCGCTACGACGCCGTTGCGCGCTTCGATGCGTTCGCTGCGGTTGATCTCGAAACGGATATCCGCGTAGCCGGCGCCGCGTTTCGACGCGGTGTCGAGCGCCCGGGCCGCCTGATCCTTGTAGCTCATCGGGCGGCTATTTGGGTGCGTTTGCGGCGCTGCCTGCCAAAATCTCGCGAAGGTTCGAAAGAACCACTGCACCCGGCTTCGGAGCGGCTGCCGCAGCGCCGACTTTTGCGACGACGTAGATGGAGCGCAGGACGATCGGCTGCGGCAAGCCTTGCGGAAAGCGGACCTCGACGTGTCGCACACCGTGCCAATCGATGCGCGCAATCGTATAAAGAAAGCGCTCGTGGATCGCGTTTTCGACGGCAACGCGCAGCGTTTCGCCGTTGCCGTCACCGTCCACATCCGCGGATAGACCGAGTGCGCGTTCTTGCAACGGCATCGAAACGTTCGCATATGCAGCTCGCTCGGTTCCGCTGAAGTCGTACGAAAGCGCTACGCACGGCGAACAGCCTGCCGCCGGGCGCAATCCGCCCGCACCATTCGCGGGTGCGGTGGCAAACGTGGCTTGCTGCGCGAACGCGATCGGCTGCGCATGCTCGCCTACGACGACGGAGATACCGGCTGTGGCGCCGCCTGCGTGCGCGGTTACTCGCGCGTCCTGCGTAACGCCGCGCAGCAGGCCGTTTTTATCGATCGTGCCCGAACCGGTCGTCCACGATACTGCGGACGGCAGTGCGACGGGATAGCCTTGCGCATCGAACGCCCGAACCGAAAGCTGCACGCTGCCGTGCAGCGGTACGACCGGATCGAGCGGATCGATCTCGAGCCGCGCCGGCGTTTGAACGTTTACCGGAATGGAAGCTCGCAGCCCGTCGCGTTCGACCTCGATCGCTTTCGTCGTTGCATCGGCGACGATCGGAACGTGAAACGACGAAACGGTTCGTCCGCCTGCATCGACTTCCGCTGCGAGAACATCAACGTGCGCGCCGGCGGCAGCGCGAACGATCTGCGGCCGCGTGACGATGCGCACGGGCGCTCCCGGCGGCGCATCGCTCGCGATCAAAAGCGCGTCCGCGATTCGCCGTTCGGTCCCATCCGACGGTGAGTTCACCACTTCCGGCGTCTGATCGCCGGCTAGGCGCGCCACCATGGTAGAACTTCCGCCGCCGTCGAACTGCATGGCGGTCTGCGCTCCGAATGCAATCGTGAGCGCCGCAATCTGCGGCTGCAGCACGCCGACGGAGATTGCCGGTTGACGTCCGTCGATCTCGAAGAACAGGATCGTTCCGTCCGCGCGGATAGCGCCCGCCGTTGCGGGCATGTGCGTTGCGAACTCACCCGACGACGGGCCGTGCGGATCGGCGTACCATCGGCCGTCCTTGACGAGCAGCGGTCCGCCGCCCGCAGCATTTACCACGTCGTCCAACGCCGGATTTGCCGCGGCATCGATCGTAAACGCGGTGCCGCTCGGTGGAATCGCGTTCGCGTCGACCTGCGGACCGAACGCGAGATAGTATCCCGGCGGGCGCGGCTGCAGCGCGTCGATCGCGTCGCGCGTGCGATACGACGTAAGCGGCGGCGTGGCGCCGGCGTCCAGCGGAACGAGTGTAACGCCCGGCGCCGCGCGCAGCGTTCCGAAATCCGGCGTCACCAAGAGCGCCGCCGAACCGTGGACGGGCCAATCGTTCATTGCGGCCAGCGGAAGCGAACGATCCGCGAAATGCGCCGTCTCTGCAACGGAAAACTCCGAGATGTACGCGTGTCCGTCGCGCCCGATTGCAAAAACCGGACGCTGCATCGGCGAGCGGATGAACCGCGTGTTTTCAACGAGCAGATTGAGCGGCTGGTTCGTCTGATTGATATCGAAGTAGTCCGCATTGATGCCCGCAACGGCCTGTGTGCGCTGCGCCATCGATGAAAGCGTCTCGCCCGGGGAAACGAGCCGGTCGTTTGCAAGCGCGGCTTGGATATGCACGGTAGGTTCGTGCGGATCGACGGCGAGAACGTGAATCGAAAGCGGTCCGTCGCTCGTGCGCATCCGGTACTCGCCGTACTCGACCCCAGGTGCGACGTTCTCGATGGTGACCGCGTCGGTTACGACGTGCGGAAACGGCGCGGCGGGCAGCGGCGCAAGCGGCAGCAGTGCCGCCAGCAGAAGCGTTACGGCCAAACGGCGACGCTCAGCGGAAATCCGCCCGTAGCGAACGGCGCACGAGCGACGCGGCGAAGCGTTCGCGTATCGACGACGTCGACGTTGTCGGAACGCGTGCACGGTACGTACAACCGCTCGTGAAAGATCCGCGGACGCCAGGGCGTGTGACAGGTGAGCAGCGGCGCGTGCACCGTTCGCAGCGTGCGCGCGTCGAGGACGTACACTTCATCCGACGATTCGTCGGTAACGAACAACCGGTCACGCTGCGCATCGAGCGCGGCGCCGAGCGGAAAAACCATCGGTCCGCTTCGGGCGATCGCTTTTCCGGTCCGCACGTCGATCGCTTCGACAAAGCCGTTTCCGCTATGCATATCCGAACTGATGTTTGCGACCGTATATAAGATCTGTTTTTTCGCATCGAGCGCAATGCCGAACGTGCGCAGCACCGACGGTACTTTATGGCGCACGTTCATCGTTGACGCATCGATCGCCGCGACGGTGCGGTCGTTGACGTTACCGACGTAGACGACACTGCGTTCCGGATCGACGGCCAGGCCTTCTGCGGTAATACCGGTGACGACCCGTGTTACCGTTCCGGCCGGCGTCACGCGGGTGAGCGCGCCCGCTCCATTGACGTCGCGGTTGCTGACAAAAGCGTTGCCCGTGCGCTCGTCGGCCGCCACTTCGTTTCCGAGCGCTACGCCCTCGATGTACTTCACGTGCCAAGGCGAGCGTGTTGCCCAGGCAAGGATATTGCCGTCGGTATCCGGTGCAAGGATGTCGCCGCGGGCGGTAAACGCGACGTCGCCCGGCGGTCCGCCGATTGCGAGATAGCCGAGGATCGCAAACGTTTGCGGATCGTGCAGCGTCACGCCGTTATCGTACGACGCGACCGCGATGAGCGCGCGCCCGGCTTGCGGCGCCGGTTCGATGCGAACGTCGCGATACGCGAGCGCGCCCTGCGCAGCGCCGATAATACCGGTTTGAGTCGATTGCGTGACGTAAGGCGCTTCAAAGACCGATCCGGTTACCGAACCCGGGCCCGACACGGCAAAACTCGAGCGGCCGGGGACGCCGGTCAGCTGCAGCGGAATGCGGCTGCCCGAAAGATATGGGCCGCCCCCGATTGCTATGCCGAACGTTCCTTTTTGAGCACCGGTCGTCTGCGCCGCCGACGCGGTCAGCAGTATCGCCGCGCACGCAGCAGCGAAACGCTTAGAGACGCGCATCTTCAGCCGCGCGCTGCAGCCCCGCTAAGACGTCGGTGCCCGGCGCGACGAGCGTCATCTGCGTACGCGCCGGATCGAACGCGAAACTTGCAATCTCGTACGAGCCCGTCGTACCGCAGACGACGGTTCCGTCGGGATCGACGGCAAATGCGCGGTGACGCTGTTCGTCGATTACGATCATATACACGCGCAGTTCCAGCGCCCGCGTGCGCGCAAACGTGACTTGCCAGTGCGGGTCGAGCGCAGTCGTCCACCGGATCAACGTAGCACCGCGTAAACGCAGCGCGGCCAGCCCCCCCGGATCGAGGACGTGCTCGTCGGTTGCAAAGCCGCGATCGCCGGGATGCACGATGCGGTCGGCTTCTACGAACGAAAGACGCTGCGCGTCTCCGTCTTGGAGTGCGCGAGCGGTAATTGCGATGCGCATTGCAGCGTGCGGCGATTCCAGCGCGACCGCATCGGCGAGCTGCGGCCGCTTCGGGCGCGCGTCCGGCAATGCGATCGAAGCGCTGACGATCTCTTGCCGATCCTGCGAGGCGATGACGGCGACGGTGCCGTCCGCGTCGACGATCTGACTCTTTCCGCAATACAGCACGCAGCGCTGTTCCGTACCGCATTTATTCGAAGCGATGAAGGGTACGCCGTTCTCGCGAGCGCGAACTCGCGCAAACAGATCCGCTTGCACGTTCTCAAGCTGCGCCGGATCGCGCCCGCTCGTGACCCAAGCCGTCGGCATGACGAGCAGCTGCGCGCCTTTTTCGACCAGCGTACGGGCAATGAGCGGAATGCGGCCGTCCGCGCAGACGAGCGCGCCGATCGTTCCCAGCGACGTGCGCACCGGTTCGATCTGCTCGCCGCGAACGAACCACTGACGATCGAAGTGCCACAAGAAATGCTTGTCGGCTGCGCCGGCAATGCTTCCGTCGGTGTCGACGACGATCGCGCTGTTGGACACGCCGCGCGGGGTCGTTCGCGCCGCGCCGGCGACGACGACGGCCTTTGCGTCGCGTGCGAGTTCTTGCATGCGCTCCAGACCGCTCGCGATCTCACTGTCCTCGAACGGCTGGGCGCCCATGACGTACCCGGGGAGCGTGGCTTCGGGTAGGACGACGAGTTTGGCGCCTTCGTCCAGCGCGGTATGCAGCGCCGCCTCGATCGAGGGCCAAGCAGCCGGAAAGGCCGCCCGGTCGTGCGCGGCGAGTTGGACTGCAGCTAGGCGGAGCATCAGAGCAAGCAGCTCACATTTTTAAGCAAGCGAGTCGAAGCCTAAAACGTAGGGGAGAAAGGGAAGCCTCACCATGCACATGCGAGGAGCTGTATTCGTCGCGCTCTCAGCACTTCTTACCGGTGGATTTTCGATGGCTCCGTCCGTCGCCGCCACTCACGCCAAGGTACCTCATCACGCTAAGGTTGCTCACCACGCCAAAGTAGCCGCCGCTACCTTTGCGAAGGTCGCGCCCGCGGACGAGTACTTCGGAAGGCTCAAGATGAGCATTCTGGGCGTACGCAATCAATTGAAAGACCTCTCTGCCAAAATAGCCTTTAACCCAGACCGGGGGGGAGACCAGCTGGGTGCTGCCGGTATGGTCGAAGACGCAATTCACGATTGGGAGCACAAGTATCCGGGGGACTCTTGGCTGCCGAAGAGCGTCTACGATCTCTCGCAGGTTTATTCGTCGATTCACACGCCGGAAGGGCAGACGCGCGCAACGCGCACGCTGCACTGGCTCGTTGACCGGTATCCGCGCTGCGCGTTCGCCAAGGCGGCCCGCACGCAAATTTCTGCAACGTTGACGAAGTAACCGGACCGTTTCAGCGTGAATGCCCGTTCTCAGTAACATGAGACGGGCATTTGCATTTATAGTAGCCGCCGCTTTCCTCTTGGGTGCCGCGGGGCCGGCGCCGAAGAAGAAGGCCGCCGATCCGCGGCCGGCGCCGCCGAAACTTTCCAAGTGGCAGCAGCACGTTCTGCAAGTCATGCACGATGCTGCGCCGGGTGACGAATATTTCGGCCGCTTGAAACTGAGCTATCTCGGCATCAACAATACGTTCCACGACGAAGCGATCCGCGCCGGCGCGTATACGACCGACCCGCGCATCATCTCGAAAGTAGGATTCGCCGACGAAGCACTGCAAGCGTGGTCGCAAAAATATCCGCGCGATCCGCAACTCGCCCGTTCGTATTTCTTGGGCTTCCAAATGTTTCGCAAAATTTGGACGCAGCAGTATCAGCAGCGCGCGTTCGATTACGCGAACCTCGTCGTGAAGAAGTTTCCGGGCAGTTTTTTTGCCAAGACGCTGCGCAGCGCGCTCAAAGTCGGCTTTACCGAACATTACTTCGCCGTGCCCGTTCCGTGCGGCGTAACCGTCGAGCCGACGGCGACGCCCGGCGGCCGCGGTGCCCCGACGCCGACGCCCACGCCGACCGAAACGCCGACGCCGGCCGCAACGCCCACGCCCGCCCCAGGCCAGCCGAAGGTCGAGATTCTGCCGGTGCCTTGCCTGACGCCGACGCCTTCGCCGTCGCCAACCCCGACGCCGACACCAACGCCGACGGCCACGCCCAAGGGCATGACGCCACCGCCAAACGCGGTGCCTTCCGGAGTGCCGGTGCCCAGCCTGACACCGACGCCGGCGCCGGGATCAACACCGACACCAGCGCCGACGGCGACACACCGTCCGTAAAATAAACGTGCAACAGAAAGGCGCTCCGCTCGGAGCGCCTTTTTAATTTAAGCGGTGTTACGGTTGTGCCGAATATAACGTCTGTGAGCGACGAGCAATTTCCAAAGCGGCTTTTTTCGCAGGTGATGCATCGCGGCGACCTGGCTCGACGCATTCCGCTTTTTGTTATCCCGGCTTTATGCGGCTTAGGCGCGATCTGGGCGGGCTTCACGCTGCGCAACGACCCCGACGGAAATGCGCCGCTCTTTTATGTGTTCGGTATCGCCCTGACGGCTGTAAGCCTTGTACAGATTTTCCGGTTGACGCGATTAAGGCTTAAGCTCCCGGAGGTTTCGCCTCCGTCGGTTGCGGTCGATGCGAAAGGCGTCTTGTATCTCAAGGTTCGCATTAAGTGGTCCGAGATCGAGGACGTTCTGGTTTGCGATGCGCTGCGAAAGCGCTGCGTCGGAATTCGCACGGTCAACAACGAGGCGGTCGGGCAATTCATCCAGCGCACCAATTTCCCCAAGATGCCGCTCGACGGACGCATTTCGTTCGATCGCGCGCGGCGCAAAACCGGTTGCGCGATCATCATACTCCCCGTTGCGGAGACAACGCCCGAAGAATTACGCGATCTCATCCTATCTTACCGGGCCC
>DASSRQ010000236.1:0-3158 GCA_035701665.1 Vulcanimicrobiaceae bacterium | reverse complement strand
CGTGCAGAAAGATCTCATCGCCCGCTGCAACCGCGCGAGCAAACCGGTCGTCACCGCGACGCAGATGCTCGAATCCATGACGACCAACTTCCGGCCGACGCGAGCGGAAGCGACGGACGTAGCCAATGCGATTCTGGACGGCACCGACGCCGTGATGCTCTCGGGCGAGACCGCGCGCGGCGCGTATCCCGTCGAGGCGGTGCGCGTCATGGCCGAGATCGCGCGCGAAGTCGAAAAGCAGTACCCGCACGAACTGCTGCAGCTGCGCCGGTTGGAAGGCGCGACGCGCGACATTCCGACCTCGATCGCCGAAGCCGCGACACGCTCCAGCGCCGAGCTGGAGATTCCGTATATCGTCACCGGAACGACGACCGGCAAAGCCGCGCACCACATCAGCGCCTTCCGGCCGAAAGCGCGCATCATCGCGCTCACGCCCGAATCCTACGTCGCGTGCCGCCTTGCGCTGTTGTGGGGCGTCGAGTCCGTGGTGATCGAAAAATACTCGTCGATCGACGTTCTGCTGCACATCACCGAGCAGCGGATGCTGGCCGAGGGCCTCGTTCGTCACGGCGAATCTGTCGCGTTCACCACCGGTATGCCGGTCGGCGCGGGCGGAACGAACCTGCTCAAGATTCACCGCATTCCGTAATGCGCGCTCGCCCGTTAGGCGAGGCATGGAAGCACCAGGTTCTATTCGCGGACGGTTGGTAGGTTTAGAATAACGCTACCAACCGTTGCTCTGCCCAGAAAAGAGATCACTTTCATGCGAAAGGGGCTTTCCTTTTTGTGGGCGCTGGCTTTAGCCGCATGCGCCGGCGGCGGCGGAAGCAATCCGCCGATGCCTCCGGGCGGAAGCTCGGACACGCTGCAGAGCACCGCGTCCCAGATCACCACGCAATCGACCGGTGGGACGCTCTGGAACATCGGTACGGGCGCGTCGACGTATAGTTACGCGCTGCAAGACTTAGATTTTTATCCTGACAGCATTACGATCGATGCGGGCGACGCGATCGCGTTTCATGTTGCGAGCGGCTCGGGCGGCGACGCCCATACCGTGTCGTTCGTTCCGTCGGGTCAATCCGTCCCGTCCCCGTTTAATCCGAACGATGTCGTGCCGGCCGGTGGAACGACCGTAGACGGCACGAAATTCGTGAACTCCGGCATCCTATTCGGCGGCCAGATCTTCACGCTGCATTTTACAAAAGCCGGAACGTATAAAATCTATTGCCTCTTCCACGAACCGGCGATGGTGATGACGGTCGTCGTTCAAAACGCGGGCGCAGCGTATCCGCACAACGCGCAGTACTATTTAACGGCCGGTGAAAACGACGAGTGGGTGGATCTCGGTGCGGCACAGCGCTCCGTCGCGTCGTTCCCGTTCCCCAACTTCGGTACCAGCATCGCCGCCGGCATCGATCCCGGTCTAACGAGCGGTCCGCCGACGCAATCTACGGTCCTGCGGTTCTTGAACCACAACGATCCGACCGGCTCGGTGGTCGGGAGTGAGGGCAGCTTTACCGTCAAAGCCGGTACGACCATCACGTTCCAAAACGAGACGCGCAACGAGCCGCATACGGTAACGCTCGCGTCGCTTTCGCAGATCGCAAGCATGCCTCCGGATCCGTCGGTGAACGCAGTTGCGGCGCCTGGCGTCACGACCTTTGACGGAACGAAGATTGTGAACTCCGGTACGCTTCCGCCGAATGCAAAGTTCCTGGTCAAATTCACAAAAGCCGGAACGTACTTCTACGGCTGCATCTATCACTTCAACTCGCGGATGACCGGGACCATCACGGTTACGCCGTAACGGTTACGGTCCTTGGCGCAGCAGCGTGCGCGCATGCTGCAGCGCGACGTCGTGCGACTCGCCCGAGAGCATGCGTGCAATCTCCGCCGCGCGCTCACCATCTCCGGCGACTCGCACGACGTCGATGCTCGCTGCGGTTTTGTTCTCAGTTTTTTGCAGGATGTAATGCGCATCGGCGCGCGAGGCGATCTGGGCGAGATGCGTCACGCAGACGACTTGCCCGTGTTCTGCCAAGCGTGCTAGCCGGGCCGCCACTGCTGAAGCGGTAGCACCGCCGATGCCGGCGTCGATCTCGTCGAAGATCAGCGCAGTCGTTTCGCGCGCACCCGCAAGCGCGACGATCAACGCAAGCAGCACGCGCGAGAGTTCGCCGCCCGAAGCGCCTTTGCTCAGCCGGCGCGGGTCTTCGCCTTTATTTGCTGCAAAAAGAAACTCGATCTCTTCGGCGCCGTGCGCGCCGATCTCGGGCAGCGGATCGAAACCGGTTTCGAAACGTGCCGACGGCAACGCCAAGTCGGCGAACTCGGATTCCACGCTCTTTTTTAACCGCTTTGCCGCCGCCGCACGGATCTTCGAGAGTTCCGCAGCCGTTTGAGCGAGTGCCGCCGACGCATCGTTCAACTCGCGCTCCAAGCGCTTGCGGTGCTCGTCCTTGTTGTCGTAGGCATCCAGCGTTGCGGCAAAGTCGCGTTCCGAAGCCAGGACCGCTTCTATCGAACCGCCGTACTTTCTCTTGAGCGTATCCAGTGCATCGAGCCGCGCGTTGATCGATTCGAGCTCGCCCGGGTCGAACTCGATCGCTTCCGACTCACGCGCGGCGGTTGCCGCAAGATCGTTTGTCTCACTCTGAAGCGCGCGCAGCTGCGACGCCATCTCGTCGTACTGCGACCCGATGCCGGCGAGTTGCTCGATGGCGGCAAGCGCGCCGCCGAGCGCATCCGCAGCTGCGCCGTCGCCCTCGCTGAGCGCCGAACGCACTGCCGCGAGCGCATTCGCAATCTTCTCCGCGTTGTCGAGAATACGGCGGCGCGCGGTCAGCTCGCCGTCTTCGCCGTCGCGCGGATTGACGCCGTGAATCTCTTCCAATGCGAAACGCGCAAACGCCGCCTGCTCCTGCGCGCGGCGCTCGTCCTTGTCCAAGTCGCTCAGACGCTGCGCGATCTCGCGCTTTGCGGCAAACCGGTCCGCAACCAGATCTCGCGCGGCGGCCGCCGACGGCCCCGCAAAGCGGTCGAGCAGTTCGACGTGGTATGCAGGTGCGAGCAATCGCTGCGCTTCGTGCTGCCCGACGATCTCCGCAACGGCCGTTCCGGCGTCGCGCAGATACGCCGCAGTTGCCGGTTTGCCGTTA
>DASSRQ010000235.1:0-4232 GCA_035701665.1 Vulcanimicrobiaceae bacterium | reverse complement strand
GCGAAGCGCACCGAAGCGTTTCTCAACCAGCACGAAGTCGTGCTGCGTCTCATGTCGAGCGGTCTGCGAAGCGGCCTCGGCATCCAACAAACGCTCTCGATGGTCATCGAAGAAGCCGCGGAACCCGCGCGCTACGAATTCGCCCGCGTGCTCGGGCAAGCCAATATCGGCGCGAGCATTCACGATGCCCTCGACGATCTCGCGCAGCGCATCAAGACGAGCGAAGCGCTCATGATGGCGCGCGTGATCCGGATCAACGCGCAGACCGGCGGCGATTTGGCGCACGTTCTCGAGCAACTCGCGAATACGATTCGCGAGCGCCGGCGCATGCGGCGTAAAGTGCGTTCGCTAACAGCCGAAGGCCGCGCAGGCGCGATCGTACTCGGCGCGGTGCCCGTGCTGCTCGGCACGTTCATTCTTGCGACGCAGCGCGATATGTCGAACGGTTTGCTGCATCTGCCGGCCGGTCACATCGTGCTTGCGATCGTCGTCGTGCTCGAGGCCCTGGGAATCTTTGCACTGACGCGGATCTTGAAGGTGGCCGTATGAGTCCCGACATGGCGATCGTCATTCCCCTGCTCGGAGCGGGTTCGGCTTTTCTGTTCGTTCTCTCGTCGATTCCGGCGAAGAGTCCGCTCACGAGAACGCTGGAACAGCTTGAGTCGCGCCCGGCGAAGCCGCAAGAAAACGGCAAGATCGACCAATTCGTGCAAGTCGTTCTTCCGCCGGAGTCGCGCGGAAAACTCGCGCAGCAACTGGTGGAAGCCGGATGGTATACGGTCTCTCCGGCGCAGATGGTCCTGCGCGTCTTTGCAAGCGCGCTTATCGCGCTGATCGTCGTGCTGCTCTTCCTGCGGTACGTTCATCTTCCGCTGGCGGTAGAGATGCTTGCCGCGTTCGGCTTGTTCTGCGGCATCGTCTATCTGCCGCTCTCGTTCATGCATCGCGCCATCGAGCACCGCAAAGAAGAGACGCAAAAAACGCTTCCCGATTTCCTGGACATGATGTCCTCGACCGTTCAGGCCGGTCTTTCCGTCAATGCCGCGCTCGCCTATGCGGTTGACGTCGCGCCCGGTTCGCTGGGCGATGAGATCAAGGAAGCGCTGGCAGAGATCCGTTTGGGCCGCGCGCGCGCAGAGTCGCTCAAGGCAGCTGCGGAGCGGTTGAATCAAACCGAGTTTTCCACCACCATCGGCGCGATCACGCAAGCCGAACGGCTGGGTTCGAACATCGGCAAGATCCTTTCGGAGCTCGCAGACGATACGCGCACGCATCGCGTGCTGATCGTCGAGGAGCACGCGGCAAAGCTGCCGGTCAAGATGGTGTTTCCGATGGCGTTCTTTCTGCTTCCGGCGCTCTTCGTCATCATCTTCGGCAGTCTCGTCGTCAACTATCTGGCACATCAAGGATAAACGGAATATGCAAGAAGTGCTGGGCGCCGCTTTTTTCGGGCTCTGCGCCTACGTCGGCGTGCTGCTCGCAAGCGGCATCTCCGCGCAGCCGTACGAGGACGGACCGCAGCCGGCGCAGCCGCCGGTTGCGCTGCTCATCGCGGGCGCGGCACTGCTCGGCGCTGCCGTTCTCCACTACGATACGAGTGCACGCGACCTCGTCATCGATGCGATCGCCACGTGCGCACTGGTTGCCGTCTGGTGCACCGATATGCGCTCGGGCATCGTTCCGGACATCTTCACACTCATACCGCTGGCGATCGTTTGCGGCGCGGCGCTGCTCGAACATAACCTTTGGCCGGTCATCTCGGCCGCGGTCGTGGCGGTTCCGTTCGCCATACTCGCGGTGCTTTCAAAAGGCGTGGGGATGGGGTGGGGAGACGTCAAGCTCGCCGCGCTCGGCGGCGCCGTCGTCGGCGCTCCGCCCGCGCTCTTCATGTTCAGCGCCGGCTGCCTTGTCGCGGTGATACACGCCTATGCTACCGGCCGCGCGCGGTCGCCGATTGCGTTTGCTCCGTATCTTGCAGCGGGCATCGGTGTCGCGATGCCGCTGGTCTCGATGTCGAGGCCGGTATGATGCGGCTGCGTAACGTCACCACCGGCGAAGTCGTCGCATCCAGCATGCTGCGCGCGGGGAAGCCGTACGCGCATCTGCTCGGCGCGATCCGTCCAAAGCATCTCAATCCGAACGAAGGCGTCTGGTTCGACGATTGCTGCGTGCTGCACACGATCGGCATGGAAAGCGAGATCGACGTGATCTTTCTCGACAAGCACCAGCGCGTGCTTCGGATTTTATGCAGCGTTCCGCGCAACCGGTTTCCCGTTGCCTGTTTGGCCGCGCGCAGCGTCGTGCAGCTCGGCAGCCGCGAACTGTACAACTACGATATCCTGGTCGGCGACCGTTTCGCGTTAGAGGATTAGCCCGGTGCGCGCTGCCGCCGCCGTCGCCATCATCTTCATCGCACGATTTGCCGCCGCGGCATGGTTCGATCCCTCGCGAGACGGCGATATCGCATGGCAGCGCAATCTTGGCCTGCAGATTCTGCGCACCGGGCATCTTCCGAACGCGCTCGGTGTCGAAGCATTTACGGCGCCGAACGCGGCATGGGTGCCGCAAGAGTGGCTGCTGAGCATCGCCATCGCGCTCACGGTGCACACGCCGTACTTCTTTCTGCTCGTTCTGGCGGCGACCGCAGCTGCGGCGCTGACGCTATGGTTCACGGCGCGCACTGCCGCTGCATTCGGAAGCGCGACGCTTCCGGCGGCCTTTGCGGTCTTCTGCGCCGGCGAAGCGATGCTGGAGTCGTACGGCATCCGCGCGCAAGTCTTCGCATGGGCGTGCCTTGCCGCGCTGCTGTATGTGATCCGCACGGCGCCGCCGCGCCGGCAGTGGCTCGCACTTCCGATCGTGCTCGTCTGGGCAAATCTGCACGCCAGCGCAATGCTTGCGCCCGTTCTGCTGCTGCTGTGGACGGTTGGCTGCGCGGTGGAAGATCGCAAATGGAGCCCGCGCGTTGCGCGAAGCGCGCTGCTCGCCGCCGGGTCGGCACTTGCAGTCGTCTGCACGCCGCTCGGCTTCGAACTCCCCCTCTACGCACTCGGTCTGCTCCATAGTCCGATCCGCGCGGCGATTACGGAGTGGCAGCCGACGGGCTTCGATGCGCCGTCCTTTACGTTAGGCTTGCTTCCCGCAGCGTTGGTCGCGGTTCCGGCACTCGTCTTTTCGAGACGGCGCGCAGGACCGGAGATCGCGATCGCTTCGGCGGTGCTTTATCTTGCCGTCACCGCCGTTCGCAACGTGCCGGTCGCAGCGATCGTGCTCGCGCCGCTCGCGGCGAAAGGGCTGACGGCCGTCCTGCCCGAGCATCTGCGTATCAACAGGCTCTTTCACGACGCGGGGCTCGCGCGCGTATTCGCAATCGGTGCATGCACGGCAGCAGCGATCGGCGTGGTCGCGCTGCTCGTTTCGCCGGAGTTCAAGAAAGGCGAACTGCCCGCAACGGCCGTCGCACGCCTCGCGGCGCAGCCCGGCGTGCACCGGTTATACTGCGAGGACTTTGCCTGGTGTTCGCTCGCACTCGACTACCCGAACCTGCGCGAGTTTCTCGACGGGCGCGCCGATCCGTATCCGTTGTCCGTCTGGCAAGAGTACGTCACGGTTTTTCACGCGCGCGGCCAGTGGCGCGCCATTCTCGATCGCCGCGGCGTAGACGCCGTTCTCGTTCGAAAAGACCGCGCGCTCGGCCGTGCGATGCCCTCGCTGCGCGGCTGGCATTGCGTTTACGCCGATGCGGCGTTTGCGCTCTTTCTGCGCACTCCGGTTCCCTCGTATAATGCGAGCGCGGCAAACCCCGTGCAAAGCAGCGCGAGTACGTCGAACCGGAAGACACCGCTCAGGAGCCACAGCGGCGCAATCGCATACATTGCCGCGATTGCGGGGCGCGAAGCCTCGGACGCATCGCGCAAATAGCACCAGATCGCGGGAAGCATGAGCGCCAGATCGTACGGCTGCGTATGCGGCCCGGTCGCGAGCGCCGCGAGCAGCACCGCGCCGGCTGCGCGCACGGCGTCCATGCGCCGGACGGCAGCCAGAACGAGCACGAAGAGCGCAGCGCCGAACGCATAGGCAAACGACGGGACTACGCCGGCGCGCATGAGCAGCTGCGGAATGCCGATCGCTTTCACCGCGTTGATGTGAAAATCGTGCAGCGCGTAGCCCCGGATTGCCGACGCGTACTGCACCGGCCAGGTCCACTGTCCCGCCGTTGCGGCAACGCCGAG
>DASSRQ010000234.1:0-8414 GCA_035701665.1 Vulcanimicrobiaceae bacterium | reverse complement strand
CAATGGAACCCAGCGGATTTGCCGTGAAATCCGCTTGCGTTACGGCACCGTTCTGCACGGTGACTTGGCGAGACTCGTCCGTCTTCGCAAAGGTGATGGACGCAGGCAGCGACGAGTCGACGATCGCTACGGTGTGTTTGCCCGCGGTCAACCGGCCGAACGAATACGCACCGAACGGATCGGTTTTCGCGAACGCGACGCCGTCGAGTTGCAGCGAGACACCGTCCAGCGGAGACTCGTTGCCGCTTGCATCGTGCGAGAAAATGTGGCCCGCAATCGCGCCGTACGTGCCGATGCGGAACGCGACTTGCGCCATCTGGCCGCCCTGAACCGTAACGGATGCATACGGCTGATCGACCGTCACGCCGCGCGGCAGCGACGAAGACTCCAAGCGGATTTGATGCACGCCCGGAGTTACGAAGTTGAATTGATACCGTCCGGAAAGATCCGTGCGCTGCTCTTCTTTATCGTCGAGCACCACGACGACGTTCCCGACGCCGTTGTTCAGCGCGCTCGCGAACGTCAACTGATTGGCGCTCGTATCGTTTACGACGGTGCCCGCAATCGTTGCCGGCAGACGCGGATCGGCGCGGCCCTGCACCAGACCGCTGCCGATGGCGAACGGCGCCGCGATCTGCACGTTGAATATCCTGTTGCGCCCGTTGTTCGCGGGGTTGATCAAATCGTGCGTACGCTGTTCGCCGTACGTCAGTGCGAGCGTCGCACTCGGCGAGATGCGGCGCGAAACCGTGATCGTCGGCGCGAGCTGCTTGATCGCGTCGTTCGGCGTAATGCTTTCGGTCGTCGTCGCCGCGAGCGCAAGTGCGGTTCCGCCGAAGTTCCGGCTCACCGAATACACGCCGGAGGCTTGCAACCCCGGCTGCACGCCCGTTAGGCGCGTACGCAGCCACGACGCCGATGCGAGAAGGCTGCCGAACTGCCGCTGCAGGCTGCCGTTGAACGTGATCAGCGCTTGCGGTTCGCCGTACGAAAGCGCGGCACGCTGAAACTGCGCACCCGCGACGGCGTTGATGTCGTCGAACGAAAATCCCGTCTGCAGCGAAAGGCCGCCGGTCCAGTAGCTGCCGGCAACTTGATCTTCGCGATCGTCGGTAAGTTCGGCCGTCGTTTGAATACCGCTGCGCCCAAACAGGTGCGAGAGTCCGAGCGCACCGCGGCGCGAACGCGTCAGGTTGTCACCCGATCCCGCCGATTCGAACGACTCCGAAAGGTCGGCGGCGCTGCTGCCGCTCGAGTAGCGCAGCGAGCCCGATGCGAACGACTCCGCTTGCAGCTGTCCGGTTCCCAGCGAGAGAAATCCGTCGGTGATGCGCCGCGTCGTCAGACTGCCGTAGAGTTTATCCGTTCCGTAGTCCGCGCGGTATTGATAAGAAAACGCGCGCGCATCGCTGCCGTCGTCTTGGTGAACGCTTTCGATAGCGGTTTCGACCGCCTGCGAAAGATCGCCCGAACTCTTGGCCGCGCCCGCTACGAGCGCGCGAACGCGCGATCCGGCTTTTCCCGTCGCTTCGTCTATGCCGAGCTCGAGCAGCGTCTGCCGCCACACGGTGCGGGCGCGCGATCCGAAGACTTCGAGCGTCTCCTGGTTTGCGCCGAGCGCCGGACCGCGGTAAAAAGAAACGTCGCCGCTGCGCAGCGGCAGCACCAGCGAGTACCCCCGGTCGGTCTGCCCGAGCGGTACGCCGCCGAGCAGTGCGAACGGCTGCGCCCCGAAGACGAACCCGTACCGGCCGGTATAGTAGCCGGCGTTGATCAGTCCCAGCGTCGAGGTTTGCCCCACCGAGACGCCCATCGGCAGGCTGAACTCGAGCGTCGTCGTCGGAGTGCGCCGCGTGAGCCCGAACTGCACGCCGGCGTTTTCACGCGTGCTCGACTGATTCAAGGTGGACAGCCCCGTCGAGGCGTCGCCGTGCGTCTGGCTTTGCTTGGTCGCGCCGATCGAGAGCGCGCCGGACATCGTGAACTGCACCGGGCCGCCGCGGGCAAGGGCAGGTCCCGGGGTCGGGGTGGCCTTGGGCGTCGCGACCGGCGAAGCGGCGGCCGACGGGGCCGGGGCCGGCGACGTCGTCGCGCGTGCGGCCGAAAAGGACGCGAACAAGCTTACCGGCACCGCGAACGCCACTATAATGGCACGCAGCGCCGTTCCAAAGCGTCGAGCGGCGTGAACTTTCATGATGCGGTCGGCATCCCCAATGGTTCTTTCGGACGGGGCGCCCGGTGCCTTAACAAAAGACCGCTCCGGGCACGCAAATTTTTCATTCCGTTGCCGATATAAGAGTTACAGGGACGTTTCAGGGAGGAAACCGACCACTTCATGGATGTGCTGGGAGGCACGAACCGGGTAGAGCTCAACCTGGGTCGTACGCTTTTCGATCAAGGACGGCAAGTAAACGCGTTGGCCAGCGGCCTTCGCGTGAATTCTGCTGTTGACGACCCCAGCGGACTTGCTATCGCAGCAACGCTCCAATCGCGCATCGGCGGACTTCAAGCCGGCGTCCAAAACGTCCAAACAGCGGGCAGCCTCCTCAACACCGCCGACGGTGTCCTCTCCACTGTCGAAAGCATCCTGACTCGCGTCCACACCCTCATCGTTGAAGCCGGCAGCGATATGAACTCCGATTCGGATCTGCAGAACATCCAATCGCAGCTCAACTCGTTGCTGCTCGAAATCAACAAGATCTCCGCAGGCGCCAAGTTCAACGGCGTCGCGCTGTTCGACGGTTCGCACGACGGAACACTCGGCCTTGAGACCTCCCCTCAAGCCGTACAGATCCGCGCGTCTCTGAACCCGGACGGCTCGATTCCGACGGACACGCTCGCGAATGCCGGCGACCCCGTCAACGATCCCAACAACAAACTGATCTATCAGCAGAACGGTGTCGTTCCGCTGAATATCGGTTCGGCAAACGGCTACATCCAAGGCTTGTCGGAGCTGCAGATAACCGCCATCGATCCGGTCAACGGCATCGCGACCGTGCGCGACATTCAGTACAGCACGCAAAGCGGCTTCGACAATAACTCCGCGGTTACCGAACAGATCGCACCGCAGACGATATCCACGAATGCCGGCCCCATCTCCGGACAGCTGACGGCGCCCAACGCGATGTATCCGATGCTGCAGATCGCACTCGGCAACGTCTCGAACACGGATGTAGGCGTCGCGATGGCGTTCGAGACGTTCGATCCGACCAACACCACCGGCGTCCCCACGGGTCAGTCCATCGAGATCAACACCACCGGCGTTGAAGGCGATACGGTCAAAGTCAACCTCCCTGGCTTATCGACCAGCGTTCTTCAAGTCAGCGGCATCTCGATTCTGCGTCCGCAGGAAGTGGACGTAAACGACAATCTCGTCGGAACCGACAGCAGCAATCAATTTGCCGTCATGGACGCCGAAGCGCGCGTCAATCACGCGATCGATCTCGTCAATCAAATCCGCGCCGACGTCGGCGCGCAGAGCGTGAGCTTGCAGACGGACGCCGACAACTCGTCGACCGCGGTGGTCAACCTCGTTGCAAGCGAGAGCTCGATTCGCGACGTGGACGTCGGCACGGCAACCACGGCGTTCATGAAAGATCAGATTCTTCAGAACATCGATCTCAGCGTGATGTCGCAGATGCACGTGGACGCGCAGCTCGTCGCCCAACTGGTAGTCCGGGCCTCCACCGCCTAATCCGGCCGCAAATCGCCGACGTCACAAGCGCCGCGCGCGTAAGGCACGCAAGCGCAGGGACGGCGATGGATGCTCAAACGAGAAAAGGCGGATTTAGGGTTGACTTTAAGGCTATACTATTATTAAGGATACCTCGCTAGGTGAGGCGTCCACGCGATACACAAGCCGCTGCCCAGAAACGTCGAGAGACGCCAACCGGGTAGACCAGACTGCGCCGGAACAAGGCGATGTCTAATGCGGCTAAGTGCGGCCCCGGCTGCACTTTACGATGCGTGGTGTCGAAACTTGTGCGACCGGGGGTATGAGCCTACGCGAGCTGTCCTTATCGGACGGCTTTTTTATTTACGCGATCGGACAATCGCGCGCCCACGGGGAGCGCCCAAGCCAGCAGTACGCTGAGGCGCATTCTAGACAAATGGGGGCCCCACGCAAAGCGTGGGGGGCGCGGAGGCCAGGCCGCAGCGCCTTTAAACCCGAGAGGGGGTGACAAAACCATGGCGTTTCAAGACGGCTTCGTCTCGGAACTCGTCGGCCGCCGCGCGACGGTAAACGACCTGCCCATCGGCAAGGTCAGCGATTTTTTAGTCGGCAAACCCGACGACGTCTTTCCGCAAGTCGACGGCCTGGTGATCCGCACCGCGCAAGGCCCGCGGTTCGCGCCGATGGAGACCGTCGCCGCGGTCGATCCGCAAGGCGCCGTTCAGCTCACCGCCGCCCCGAAAGAGTCCGCGCCGCCCGACGAAGAGGCGCTTTACCTGATCAGCGACTTGCTGGACAAGCAGATCGTGGACGTCGACGGGCGCAAGGTCGTTCGCATCAACGACATCGAGCTGGCACATACCGGCGGCAAGCTGCGCGTCGTTGCGGCGGACGTCGGTGTGAGCGGCCTGCTGCGCCGCCTCGGTCTCAAGTCGTTCGGCAAGCGCTTCACGCCGTGGATCTATAAGAACGTGCCGCGCACGATGATCGCGTGGAACTCCGTCGCGCCGATTCGCGAAACGACGCCGACGCAAGTAACGCTCTCGGTAAAAGAGAGCAAGCTCGCGCGCCTGCATCCGAGCGAGCTCGCCGAGATCATCGGCGACCTCTCCGCACGCGAGGCCGCGGCCGTCATTCACTCGCTCGACGACGAAACCGCCGCCGACGCCCTCGAACATCTCGATGCGGAAACGCAGAAGACCATCATCGGCGACATCGGCACCGAGCGCGCGGCCGACATCATCGAAGAGATGGATTCGGACGACGCCGCCGACCTCTTAGGTGAACTCTCCGAGGAAGAACAGTCGCAGCTGTTCGCGGAGATGAACGAGTATACGGCCGGCGAGCTGCGCGAACTGGTCAAATACGAAGAAGACACCGCCGGCGGATTGATGACCACGGACTACACGTGGATCTATCCGCATCGCACGGCGGAACAGACGATCCGCAAGATTCGGGAGATTGCTCCCGAGTCGGAGTTCATCTACTATCTGTACGTCGTCGACAAGCAAGACCGGCTGCTGGGCGTTTTGACGCTGCGCGCCCTGCTGCTCGCGCAGCCCGAAGCCGTGATCGAGCGCATTATGCAGACCGAAGTCGTCAGCGTTTCGACATCCGACGAAGCGCGCGACGTAGCCGCGGCGATTGCGCGCTACGACTTACTCGCGATTCCCGTGACCGATGAAGAGGGCAAGATGCTGGGCATCGTCACGGTCGACGATGCGATCGATGCGATCATGCCCGAAGACTTGGCAAAAGAACTTCCGCGAATTACGTCGCGCCGATCGCGGCGCGCAGTGACGGCCGGCTAGAACGGATGTCCGTGCAAGGTGTACGGCGCCGTTCGCTCTGGCGGACGGCGCTCGTGTTATTCTCCGTGCTTGGGCCCGGATTCGTCACGGCGTCCGCCGGCAACGACGTCGGCGGAATTGCCACGTACTCCGCTGCCGGTGCTGCGTTCGGCTACCGCGTCCTGTGGGTGCTCGTTCCGCTGGCGATCTCGCTGATCGTGGTGCAAGAGATGGCCACGCGCATGGGCGTGGTCACCGGGAAAGGCCTTGCCGCACTCATCCGGGAGAACTTCGGCGTCCGCATCTCGATCTTCGCGATGCTGGGGCTCTTCTTGATCAACACGGGTATTACGGCAACCGAGTTCGTCGGCATAGCGACCGCTTCGGAGATGTTTCATATCTCGCGGTACATCGCGGTACCCATCGCGCTCGTTGCGGTGTTCTTGTTCATCTTGCGTATGAACAATAAAGTCGTCGAGCGCACGTTCGTCGTCTTCTCGCTGCTCTATCTGACGTATATCGTCTCGGCGCTCAAAGTCGGTCCGGATTGGCACGCCGTCGCGACCGGCTTCGTTCCCGATCTGCACTTCAACAACGCTGCGTATCTGGTGATGATCGTCGGTCTCATCGGTACGACGATCTCCCCGTACATGCAGTTCTTTCTGCAGTCGCAGGTCGTCGAAAAAGGGACAGGCGACGAAGAACTCACGCTGGCGCGCGCCGACGTCATCAACGGATCGATCTTGGCGATTGCGCTCGCCGGCTTCATGATTATCGCGAACGCCGCCACGATCTTCGTTGCCAATCAGCACGGCGCGCACGTTGCGCCGACGCAAGCCGCCGACTTCGCTAAAGCCCTCGAGCCGCTCGCCGGCGATTTTGCCGCAACGATCTTCGCCCTCGGTATCCTGAACGCCGGCTTATTTACCGCGACGGTGCTGCCGCTCTCAACCAGTTACGTGATCTGCGAAGCGCTCGGCTTCGAAGCAGCCGTGGATCGCAAGTTTTCCGAGGCGCCGGTCTTTTTCACCCTGTTTGCCATCGGGCTGCTGGTCGGCGCGGGCATCGTCCTGATTCCCGGCATTCCGTATCTGCAATTCACGATCTACGCGCAGGTGCTGCAAGGGATTCTTCTTCCCCCCGAACTCGTGCTGATGCTGATCGTCATCAACAAGCGTTCGGTGATGGGCAAACACGTGAATTCTCCGCTGTTCAACGCGATCGCGTGGGCGACGGTCGTTATCGTCGGCGGCCTGTCGGTCTTTTACGTCGTTCAGACGGTTACGGGCGGTTAAACTGGTACGTGTCGCGGCCGGCGCGTTTCGCCCGGTACAGCGCACGGTCGGCGCATTCCAGCAGTTCGTTTGAGGACGTACCGTCGCGCGGATACAGTGCGATGCCGACGCTGGTACGCACGTGATGGCGGTGCATTCCCGTCTCGATCGGCTCGTGCAGCGCGCGCACCAGTTTGCGCGCGAGATCTTCGGCGTCCGTCTGAGCGTTCACGACGGGCTGCAGAACGACGAACTCGTCCCCGCCGAAACGGGCCAGCGTATCGCTCTCGCGCAGTGCGCTCATCAGCCGCTGCGAGACCTCGCGCAGCACGCGGTCACCTTCCGGATGGCCGAATTGGTCGTTGATCGCTTTAAAGTCGTCCAGGTCCAGATACATCACCGAAAAGTCGCGTCCGTACCGCTTCGCCGCACCCACGGTCTGGCGCATGCGATCGTCGAACAGCACGCGGTTCGGCAAGCCCGTGAGCGAGTCGTAAAACGCGAGCTGCTCCATACTCTCCGTGTAGCGCACGCGTTCCAGGGCGGCGGCGACGAAGAGCGCCATCATGTGCAGCAGGTCGCGATCGCGCGCTTCCAACGCCGCGCGCGGCTGCCGCGATGCGAACACCATCGCGCCGAAATCTTTTTCGTTGACGACGAGCTTGATGCCGTAGTACGAACGCCAAGGGCTCGTGCCGTACGCCGAATCGCTGAGCCACGGCTCTTCTTCCATGTCGGGAACGAAGACGGAGTTGCGGCCGAGCAGATGGCGTGAGAGGGAATCGTTCATCGGCCAAACCGATCCGCGCGGCACGGGCGACCCCTGGCCGACGGCATTGAGGATGGCAATCTTGTCGTCTTGGAACCGCGTCACGTAGCCGAAATTGAAACCGAACATGCGGCAGCCGAGCGCGAGCGTGTTGTCGATCTGCGACTCGACCGATTTGCCGCGGGCCGATGCGGCCGCATACAGTTCGCGCACGCGTTCGGCCTGCGTTGCGATCTCGCGTTCGGCGGCGCGCTGCGCCGTCAGATCGCGCGCAATCGCGTAGGCGCCTTCGACGTCGTTTGCGACGCGCAGCGGCACGAGTTTGAGCGAGACTTCCATCGTCGCGCCCGAGCGCGCCAGCAGGCGAACCTCGAGCTCGCGCGCCTCACCCGTCGCAGCCGTTGCGAAGGCTTGCTGCGCTGCGGTGCGGCTCGCGCTATCGATGACGTCCAGCCACGGTTTGCCGATTAAATCCTCACCCAAAAAGCCGGTCTTCATCTCGAGCGCAACGTTGACGCGCGAGATCGTGCCGTCGTGTTTGAGCGAGATGATCGGATCGGGGTGATATTCGAAGAGGGAACGGAAGCGCTGCTGGCTGACCGTCAGCGACATCTCCGCCGCTTCGACCGAGAACTGTTCGCGCACTTGCACGAAGACGCCGCCGATCTCGGCGCCGGCGCGCGCCGCAAACATCGCTATTTCGACGGGAATCGGACCGCCTTCGCGCATGAGCAGCAGGCTGCTGAAGTGATCGGTGCGCCCTTGCAGCGCGACGGCAAACCCCTCGCGTGCACGGTCGCGCTCTGCGGCGAACACGCTTTTGCTGAAGTGCGTTCCGGCGACGTCTTCCGTGCGTTCGAACCCCGTGAGCGCCAATGCCGAACGGTTGCACGAAACCAGGAAGCCGT
>DASSRQ010000233.1:0-10516 GCA_035701665.1 Vulcanimicrobiaceae bacterium | reverse complement strand
GACCGTTGGGCAATTCATTATGAAAACAACGTTCCGGTGATGGTATGCACCGGAATCAAACAGCCGCTGCAAGCGCTCTGGCCGGGTGTTAAGGACTACGAATAGCGGCAGGCAACCGCCCGGACGGTACCTAATCGCGTCCCATGAAAATCGTATCGTCGTTGGTTGTGGGCGCCGCACTCGCCGTTTCGTCCTTTAGCACCGGGCTTGCGGACGCACCCGTTGCATCGTCAAATCCCGTTCAGATCGATTACTGCCATTTGTTCTATGCGAGCGGATTGCTGACGAAAACCGTCGGCCCGCTGCAGATCAAATTTACGAACGAAGGCGCGAAGACCGTTACGGTCGTGCGGTTCGTCGCGGATCTCGACGGAAATCAGGCTAACATCCGCGATGCGGGTTCGTTTGCACCCGGAATCACCATCGACCACAAGTTCAAAGACCTCGGCGGATCGATCCACTTTGCGTTTTCGCGCGAACCGCAACCGAAGTGCCACGTTGCATTCGTAAAATTCGACGACGGTTCGATTTGGAGCGCGCCCGAACAAGCGCCCGAAACGCCGGCACCGGCCGCGACTGCGCAGCCGTAATTCCGTGTCGGAAGCGTTTCCCGTAACGTTTACGGTCGATGGCGTTCCACAGGAGTCTTACCGCGATGGTCAGCGCGTTGCATGCAAGGCGATCGCGCTCCCGCATTGGTTCGCTCTCATCTGGATCCCAGCCGGCCTCGGCGGCGGTATCCTTGCGGGCAGGCTTGACGATCCGTTGTTTTTAGTGGGATATCTCGCCGGGATCGCGGTGCTTTATCTCTGCGCTGCCGTTGGTACTCGCATTCGGTTTTCTAAAGCCTACGCATCGTCGCAGCGCTGCTATCCGATGACCTTCACGTTCGACGAGAACGGTATCGGCGCGCAATGCTGCTGCTCTTCTTCAAAGGCGTCGTGGAGCGCGTTCCGCCAGGCGGTTTCAACACCGAGTGCGCTAATCGTGGCGTTTAAAGGTGCCGCCGCCTACGTTTTTCCCAACGACGCGCTTCCCGCTCATCCGTCCGGTTACGCCGCCGCAATCAACGAAAGGATCGCTGCAGCAGCATCATGATCGCCGCACTGCTCTTTGCCGCATCGCTCATCACTCCGCCGCATGGCATGGGGCGCGTACCGCTCGAAGCGGCGGCGCACAGCCGATCCCTCCAACGTTTCGGCATTACGCCGCTGGCGCACTACCGGGGCATCGCGTCGACGAAATGGGAGAACCATTGGTACAAGACGACGTTCGACATCCGCGTGGAGCGCTACGATCGAAACTACGATCCGGCGTTTATCGCGATGAATGAATTGTCATCGCGAGCGAATCCGTCGACGCAGTATTTAGCGAACTCGTGGACCTATTCGTGCACGCGCAAGAAATGCACGCGCGTCCCGTGGAAGCCGAAGCCGCCGATCGTGCTCGCGTTTAAGTCTATTGCGCTGTGTAATGGTGCGCGCGGGTGGATTACTAAAACAGTATCTCCCGACATGGAAAATACTACGGTACGGGTCTATGCGAGTGCCGGTGGAAGTGTGTATGCGGCGTGGACAAATTTCGGTAACGCGAACGGTGACATTTTTCACGCCGAGAAGGCTATTGAATCGCTATGCCCGCCGGGTGCTACTCGGCCCAATCCGTTCGATCCGCCCGGCCAGGTAGCGGCGCCGCCGGGTTGGACGGAGTTGGATCCGTCGACGGTGCCGCCCATCGGTGACGAGATGGATGCTCGTGCCGCGTGGATGAAGCTGACGCCGGGATCGCTGACACCCAACTATCTCCTCTTGGCGCAGGCCTCCGACGTGGACGAAAACCTCACACCCGAGCAAGAGTCGGACTTCGTCCGGCAGTCGCTCGAGACGGAGTACACAAAAGTGCGCACGGTCGTAAATCATGCGCAAGCATATTGCGGTGAGAAAGATGGATGGTACCGCGCATTTGACGGTGTCGGCGCGGACGGTTACACGTACCGGATAGCAAGTGAATCCGCGTACCGCGACGGCATGTCGTACGTTCTCGTGCTGTTCGATCGTCAAGACAAACCGGAAGATGCCGCAGGCCTGGCGGCGCTGCGGTCGTTCTGTCCGGCCAAACGATAACGCCGCTGTCTAAGTCGTAACGGGTGCGATCTTCGTGCGCCAAGCGCCGATAATCGCGCCCATGATGGCCATTCCGGCGATCACGTAGGCGGCATCGATTGCCCACAGTGCAAAGCTGCGGCCTTCGTACAAGAAGTTCATGAGCGACATCGTTCCAAAGACGCCCAGACCCATAAAAACGCCGAACTCGACGCCGTGACGCACCATGTTCGGGTTGTCGCTCTTGGACAGCGCGATGGCCATCACGTAAGCCAGGATCCAGTCGAGGATAAAGGAGCCGATGAACGGCGCCGCCATGTTGCCGGCGGGCTTTTCCGCTGCCCCGGTCAGCTGCATCCACGTGTGTCCGAACAAGACGGTATACCATAGTGCGCCCAGTAGAAAGAACGCGATGGCCGAGACAAAGACGGCCAAATGGTTGATGCGAGCGGTCATAACAAGTGCACCCCTCCTTGCCCGATGATGGCAGAACGCGGGCCCCGATGCAAGCAGCCGCGCGGTCCGGGGCTGTTTGCCTGGACCCAAAGCGGGCAATATCCCAGTATGAATAAGCGTATTCTTCCGGCCCTGGCAGCCGCCGGGCTCTGTGCAGCGCTCGCCGCTTGCGGCGGCGGCAGCTCGAGCTCGTCGACCCAGACGAACACCGGCAACACCGAAACCAACGGCTCTCACATGAAGCAGATCAATCCGCTTCATAAAGCGCACAACGAGATGTCCGGTAAGAAGCTCGACATTAACATGGGCGCGATGAACGGTTCCAAACAAGACGGCTCCGCGAGTGTCGAAGCGAAAGGCGCGGGCGTCGTCGTGACGGTTAAAGTCTTCAACGAGCCGAAAGGCGCATCGGAACCCTCGCACATTCACAAAGGAACGTGCAAGAAACTCGATCCCGCACCGTTCAAACCGTTGAATAACGTCGTGAACGGCTTATCGGTAACCACGATCGCGGGTCTGACGGTCGACGACATCAAGAAAGGCACGTACGCAATCAACGTGCATAAGAGCGCGGCCGACTTGAAAACCTACGTCTCCTGCGGCGACCTCAAAACCTAACTTCTTTTTCCGCGCCGCCTCACGCAGCCCTCAACGCTCTTCGGCGAGATTTGGGGGCTGCCGTTCTTTCCGGCGCGTGCGCGCAAAGAGCATGTACACCGGAATCGCGAGCAGCAGCAGTGCCAGACCGATCAAACTGTCCTGCGGCGCCTTGATATAAATGTTCAAGACGACTGCCGCCGCGACGAGCGCGAAGAGTGCCGTTGAAACGGGATGCCCGGGAACGCGGAAGGCCGGCTCTGCTGCATCCGCTTGCCGATCGCGCGCGCGGAAGATAAAGATCGCAATGGCAGAAAGCGCGAAGAACGTGTAGTCCACGGACGTCACGTAGTTTTGAATCTGATCGTATTTGCCGGAAAGCGCGATGATGATGGCAAAAATGCCTTGCAGCGCAATCGCGACAACCGGAACGCGCGAAGCGGGATGCACCCACGCAACGCTCTTGAAGAACACGCCGTCTTCGGCCATGGCGTAGTAAACGCGGGGCGAGGTCAGAATTTGGTTGCTCATAAATCCGAACGTCGACAGCATCACTGCAGCGGCGATCAGTTGCGCCCCGCGCGGTCCCATCACGAACTGCATTACATCGGACGCCGGCGTAGTCGTGTGCATCAGTCCGGCGGCGCCGAGGGTGTGCAGCGAGATAACATTCACCGCGAGATAAAGCACGACGACCGCGCATACGCCCACGATCATGCCGATCGGCAGCGTGCGTTTGGGATCTTTCAACTCGCCGGTCATAAAACTCGATGTTTGCCAGCCGCTGTATGCAAAGAGCACGGGTACCATCGCTAGCCCGAGCGCAGTCAGGACGTCGAGCGATCCGCCGAGCTGCGGCGTCGCAGCCGAAGCCATCGGACCCGGATGCGCGAAGATTCCGGCGCCGATCAGGAAGAGAATGGCCCCAATCTTCAAGATCATGAAGAGATTCTGCACGTTGCTGCCGGCTCGAACACCCAGACAGTTAATCGCCGTAAGGAACGCAAGCGTTGCCGCCGCGATCAGCTGTTCGTTCGGATGCCAGTTCGCGTTCAATCCGTGAAAGTAGCCCGCAAACGTCACTGCGGATGCGGCCGCGCCGCCGCTCTGCGAGACCAGCAGCAGCGTCCAGCCGTACATGAAAGCAACGGCGGGATGATAGGCGTCGCGCATGTAGGCGTATAGGCCGCCGGTGTTCGGGCGCCGTGCTGCGAGTTCGGCAAAGATGAAGGCACCGATCAGCGCAATCGCGCCGCCAAGCACCCACGCTCCGAGTATCAAGCCCGGCTGATGAAGCCGAGCGGCAACAACCGATGGATTACGGAAGATTCCCGAACCGATGATGCCGCCCATGACGATGAGCGCGGCGTCGAAAACACCCAGGCGCCGGGCTAGTCCAACCTGCTTGCGAGCGGTCATTAGCACCGTATCGTCTGCGGCCTGGGTAAAAGCCTGCCATGGCTACTTTACGCGTTTTCCTAGCGGCACTTTTCCTGGCCGCATTCGTCGCTCCCCAAGCCGCATCGGCTGGGGTTACCAACAACTTTTACGGTGACATCGTTCACGTATCCGTTGAAAACATCAAAGTCTACGATCCCAAAGCCCACCTGACGCTCAGCTTCGTCTTGACGCCGAAGTTCGATCAGGTCTTTTCTCAAGACGGCAAGACGACGTATCAGATGAGCAAGTTACATAAAGGCCAGTACGTGCGCGTCGTGTACGATCAAAAAGCGCTCGGGATGCGTCATGCCGACAAGATCTTCATCATGAACAACGCCAATCAAAAGATGGGGACGCAATAGTCTCCGGTTAACTTCAAGGACTGCATCCCGTGCCGAAGCAGAGTGCCGTCACGGGATGCAGTTCGATCCCGTCCGGCGCCTGATCTTCCGCGTAGTTCGGATCGTAATCGAAGAAGCCGACGCCCCGCAGCGTAACCGCCGTCGTGACGGTCATATCAGATGCTCCAATGCCCGGGTAGCGGCTATCGAGACTGTTCCGTACCGCAGTTATCTGCGATGCGAACTTACTATTTGGGGCGCACGACGGATCCGGGACCTCGGCGATCATCGTATGTCCCGCGCCGTCAGTCAATAAAAGGTGGTAGTCGTTATCGCGCGCTTTGAAGATCTTGCTTAGCGTAACGTTGGTTAATTGATACGTCGTCGCTTCGGCGGGAGCCATGCGCGCCATCGCATTGTTCGTATTCGGCTGCGGCACGCCGGTTAAATACACGATAGTCGTGGAGACCGGGGTCGTCGAGATGCTTCCCGCTGCAGTATCCGATGCGGTTTTAACGCTCCACCGGTATCCGACGCACGGCGACTCGGGCTGCGGAGCCGGAGCCGTTGTCGGAAGCGGCGTGGCGGGCGAGAGCGGATATCCGGCGGCTTTGTAGTGCTGCGCGATCCGCTCGGCACTGAGTGCTGCGGGATAAACAGCGTGCTGTGCGATGCTGCCGTGCCATTTGTAATAACCGCTCGTATCGTATTCGCCGAGCGTGTAGCCGCCGGCAGGCAACGCGCCGCCGCTCGAAACAGGCAGCGACGAATCGAATTTGCCGTCGATATAATACTGCAGCGTTTTTGCCGTTGCGTCGTACTCTACGGCGACATGGTGCCACGCGTTATTCGACAGCGACGCCTTCGACCAGAACGTTCCGGCAAATTGCGTGAGCAGCTGCCCGTTCGGTGCGACGAGAAGCCGCCGGCTTGCAGAATATCCCCACACGGTCATATACGAGCGCGCAAGTTGCGGGCGAATCCACGTCTCGAACGTGTACGATCCTCCCGGCGAAACGCCCGGCGCGGGCACGCGAACGCCGACGTCGTACGCGCCGCCGTCCATGGCGATCGCCGGCGGTGCCTGCGATGCGATACCGGCACCGCCGAATTGAATACAACATGACGAAAACGTCGCGGTTTTTTGGGACGGCGACGAATCTGAAGCGTTTGGTCCTGCGGACTCGTTCAATTGATAAAACTGAACGGGCCGGTCCGATAGAACGGCTTTAGTGTACGATGCGCCCGAAGAATCCGTGGATGTCGACTGCAACCGGGCGCCGGTGGGAGGTGCCGGCTGAAAGCTTCCGCCGGAACATGCTGCCGCGAGGGCGCATGGAACTAACGCGGCTGCTGCCGCGGCGAGTGAGAAGCGATGCTGGGACATGCATACGCATTATCCCCGCAATACGGCAATTGTCGACGAGATCAGCGATCGGTACGGGCGCAAATCGCTGCGCGTGAGCGTAAACAAGCGCAACGGTGCGATGCGCGTGCGGTGAACGAAGTAAGCGGCTGCAGCAGAGAAGGCGATTACGTACGAGACCGATGTCGCGAGGGCACCGCCGACGATGCCGAAATGCGGCAACGCAAGAACGGTAATGACGCCGCACAGCACGGTCGAGACGGTGCTGAAGATGAGCGGTATGCGCGGCTGTCCCAGTTGCTGCGCAAAGAACGTTGCTAACGTCGGCATCATACTGTACGCCATGATACCGGGCAACAGCACGCGCGAGACCAATCCCGCTTCCGCGAACTGCTTGCCGTACACGATCGGTACCAGCGGCGGCGCCAGAAAGAAGACGACGATCGATCCCAACAAGACCAGTACGAACGAGTGCCGCATGCAAGTAGCCGTGGCGTCGGCGGCTTGCGCTTCGGATCCGCGTGCAATAACGCCGAACGCGGCGGTCGCCATCGGACGGCTCAGTTGCCACAGCAGTTCGCCGATGCCGATACCGATGGAATAGACGCCGAGCGCGGTTTGACCGAGCATGAACATGATCAGGAAAACGTCGATGCGGAAGTTCAAGAACTGCACGGCGCTGTTCAAACTGATCTGGCCGCCGTACGCCAGCTGTTCTTTGACGAGCGCGCCGGACGGTGTGCCCTTTTTATCGCGCGCATACCGCCGCAGCGCAAAGACGGTATAGATCGCGCCGGCGATGTAGCCGCCGATCCAAATCGCGAACAAGATCGGAAGTGTCGTGTGCGCGAGGACCAGCATCGGCACGTAGACCGCCACCGTCAAGACGCCGATCACGAGTTGCTGAATGTTCAGCAGCCGGACGTTGCTGTCGGCAAGAAAGAAGCCGGTGGCCGACTGCGCGAACAGCGCGAACGGCAGCGCTAACGCGACGGCGATGAGCGCCGATTGCCCCGGAATCGCTGCGCCGCAGATCGCGAGCAGCAGCGCGGCAGGCAGCGCAATGCTGCCCAAGATCTTGATCATCGCGCGCAGCAGATCCGAAGGCGCGCGGTTCTGTTTTGCGTACTGCCAAGAGATCGCGGCTGCTTGTCCGGCATTCGCCATCTGAATCATCGCAAGCAGGCTGCCGGCATAGCTGAAGATACCTTTGCCGGACGGCCCGAGAACGCGCGCGATGACGATCGCTCCGCCGATGGAGAATGCCTGCGCCGCGATGCGCGCGACGAAGTTCTCCAAACTTTTCTGTGCTAGACTCATGAGACCGAGATCATCTTGCCAATCCGCTCGCGCAAAGCGAGCCGGCGCGTAAGTTTCTGCGCTTGTTCCCAGCGCCGGTCCGAGACTTCGGAGCGGTGCTGCGAGAGAACGAAAAGCCGGTCGCGCGCCTTCGCCGACGATGTGTGCGTCGTGGTCGAACCCGGCCGCTGGTAGCGGTAAACGGCATCGGCCTCCGGAGAGAGCCGCACCGCATAGCCCGCGTCGAGCAGGCGCAGCCACAGATCCCAATCCTCGCCATAACGAAGCGAGGTATTGAAACCGCCTGCTTTCACGAGCGCATCGCGCGGAACGATGGTCATACTGCTGATAAAGTTATCCTCGAGCGCGAACGCCAGCTGCGCAGGCGCCGGCAGTTCGAACAAACACGTCAAACCGCGCGACCGGTAATACGGCCGTTCGGCGCGTACGCCCGCGGTCTCAACGTAGAACTCGGTGTTCGCGAACACCCGTCGTTCTACCGAGAGCACGGCTGCTGCGTGCGCTAAGCGTTCCGGCAGCCAAAAATCGTCGGCATCCAAAAAGGCGACATACGTACCGCGCGCAGCTTCGATGCCCACGTTGCGCGCGCGAGAGACCCCGCCGTGAGCCAGCTGCACGAACCGCACGGCATCGCCGAACCGCTCGATCACCGCTTGCGTACCGTCAACGGAACCGTCGTCGAGCACGACGATCTCCACGTCTGAACGCGCGATCGTTTGCCGCAGCACGCTTCGGATCGCTTGACCGACGTACGGCGCGCAGTTGTATGCGGGAATGACGACCGAAAAGAGCGGCCGGTCAGGCACCTGCGTACTCCGATAAGCGCCTGCGAACGCGATAAAAGTTCCGCACGACTTCGCCAAGCACCGGCACCGCAGGTTCTTGTGCGTAGACGGCCGGCGGATGCGCCGCGATAAAGAACAGGTGTCCGAACGGCAGATGCATCGAGGCGAGTTCTTGGTTGTAACCGTCGATCTCGCGAGCCCGGCGGAAGGCATATTCGCGATCGAACGCATCGCATTCGCGTTCGCCGCGCAGCAGGTCGCGCGCGACGCCGATCGGATCGCCGTCCGCACATTCGGGCAGACGCGCAAACAAAGCTTTTTCGAACTGATCGAGCGCGGCACCGAAAAGGTTCCAGGATTCGAGCACGCCGTCGGCCGGATCGGCATACGAAAAGAAACGCTCGCGCAACGAGTCGATGCGGGCGCCGTATTTTTCGGCATCGCCCGTTTCGAGCGTATATGCCGCGTCGTTTAGCAGATAGCGCAGTGCGCTCGCCACAGCCACCGTTTGTCTTCCTTTGAGCGTTTTTGCATCGGTAGCAGTTTTGCGGAATTGCGCGTAGGAGCAGTACGATTCGAGCATGCGGCACCAGCGCTCGTCCAGCTCGTCCGAAGGCGGAAAGCCGTGGAGCACGTCGCGGCCGGCGAGCAGCGCGGGTGCGTAGTGCGTCGTGTGGCGCATAACGCGCAGCGACCACACCGGTAAGACGAACGGCTCGTGCAGGAAGATGCCGTGGAATCGCTGCGGCAACCGCGCCAGCGCGGAGAAGAAATAGCGGTTGTCGATGGCGTGGCGATCGGTAACGACCAGCAAGTCGACGTCGGACAGGCCCGGATACCGAACGTTCCCGACGCGGTAGACGCTAATTGCACGCGTCTTTACCAGCTCCGCATATCGCGTTAGGGCTTCGTCATACAGCGAATGCGTTGCGGGCTTCGGTAAATCGGTAACGTTCATGCCAATGTCTCCACGCGGCGAAGAAAGAGTTGAGCGCTCTTGAGCAAGCCGTCCACCATGACGGACGAGAGTCTGCGTACGTTCAGGCGCGGCGAGCAGGACGCGCCGAAGATCTGCCGCAGCCGGGGATGCAGCATCGTCGGTACCAACCGATGGGGAAGCGGTGCGGGCGGCCGCACCCATAAAGACCGGAGCGCCTCGCAGCGCGCGATGAACTCCCACTGACGAGCGGTGAAAAACTCGTGCGCGAGTTTGAACGATTCGCGTTTGTACACGTGCACGCCGCGGGCGGCAAGCACGCGCGCCGGCATCAGCAGCGCACCCGAAAGAAACGTTTTGAACTGAAAGTCGTCCGCAAGAAAATCGGGCGTCTGCACGCGGCGGGCCAGGGACTGCGCGCAGGAGACGAGCGTCGCTTTTGCTTCGCCGGCGCTTCGTTCGAGCAAGTGCACGTCGAACGCCGGGCTCCCGTGCAGCACCCGCGCCGTGCGCAGCGTCTCCACCGGAAGAAAACGCTGGTCGTACCCTTGCAGCGCGCTCGCGGGCGCAAACATCAAACCGTGGTGCATCAGCGGATCGTGCGCGAGCGCAGCGTGCAGTAAGCGCCGCAGTTCGGCAATTGCATCGCGGTGAGCGTGCGCCGGATAGCAGCGGGTATCGTCGACGAAGACGGCGATGTCCACATCGCTGAACGCGCACGAGTCTGCGGTGGCAGCACTGCCGTGCACGAGAATCCGCTCGATCGGCTCGAGCCGGAGCGGGTCGAGTGCCGGTAAGCGCGGCTGCGGCGCGTCATACGGCGCATTTTCCAGCGTCAGAATCTGCGGCGCGCGCTGCGTGACGGGGCAGCTGCAGGTTTCCGGGGCGCTGCGCGGCTCCAATGCGGCAGCCATTGCGGCCACCCGCATCCCGCTGCCGTTGACCCACCGGTCGTAGAACCGAACCGTTTCGCACACGACTGAGCGTAGCAGGCACGCCGCTCCCGGTCAGGAGCCTTTCAACCAAGGCGCTCCTAGGTCATCGGTCCCTATCGGTTAGGATACTTCGAGGAGCACCTTGATCGCGCGGCGGTCGTCCATCGCGGCATACCCATCGGCAACGCCGTCCAACGGCAGCCGCAGATCCAAGACGGGCGAGGGATCGATCGTGCC
>DASSRQ010000232.1:0-2867 GCA_035701665.1 Vulcanimicrobiaceae bacterium | reverse complement strand
AACCACAGGCAACAAGGTGTTGTTTACGCTCGCGCTCATAGCCGTCGTCGCGATCGCGCATGTCGTCCTCAACACGCTGCTGCGCACCATACGCGGCTCCGGCCAAACCGACCGGTTCCGGTTTTGGGGACACCAGGCAATCGCCGTCCTGCTCACCGTCTTCTTCATACTGGGCTCGCTCTCGATTTGGATCGGGCCGCACTCCAACTTCGCAACCGTCGGCGGCTTAATCGGCGCAGGCATCGCATTCGCGCTGCAGCGCTTCATCATCGCAATCGCCGGCTATCTCGTCATCCTGCGCGGCAAAACGTTCAGTTTGGGCGATCGCATCATCATCGGCGGCGTTCGCGGGGAAGTTATCGCACTCGACTTCATACAAACGACCGTGCTCGAGATGGGCCAGCCGCCAAGCGTCGCGGACCAAGCGCAGCCGGCCATGTGGGTGATGGCGCGCCAATACACCGGCCGCATCGTCACCATCAGCAACGGCACGATCTTCGATCAGCCCGTGTACAACTACACGCGCGACTTTCCGTTTATCTGGGAAGAGATCCACGTGGGCATCGGGTACGCCGATAACTACGAACGCGCCGAACAGATCTTGCTCGAGGCCGCGCAAACGCACGCAGGCGACTTAACCAAAAGCGAAGCCGCGCTGCACCATTTGCGCCGTGTCTACGACCTCGACGCGCTCGAACTCAAACCGCGCGTCTTCTACCGCATGACCGACAACTGGGTCGAACTCGCCCTGCGCTTCGTGGTACCCGATCGCAACATCCGCGAGATCAAAGATAAAATGTACCGCGATATCCTCGCGCACTTCCACGACGACGGCATCTCGGTTGCTTCCGGAACCTACGACCTCGTGGGCATGCCGCCGCTGCGCATTCGCATCGAGGACCCGAAACAGCCTTGATGCGCACGCTCTGCTGGTTTCTGGCAATCTACGTCCTGTACGAACTCGTCGCGATGGTGCAAGACGCCACCGAAGCCATCACCGGCCTCTTCGTCGCCGCCATCGCCACCGCACTGGTGATGGCTGCTTGGCGCAGTGCGTCCATCGACGTGCAAATGCGCTGGCGTTATCTCTCGCATCTGGCCAAGATTCCGGTCAACATGCTTCGCGACTCCATCGGCGTGCTGTGGTGGATCGCGCAGTCGCTCACCGGTAAAACGCATCTCGAAGGCTACTTCATGCGTCTGCCGTTCAAGCTGCCGCAAGAACTCGACCCGCACGATCGCGGGCGGGGCGCTCTCGCCATCTACGGCATCTCGGCCGCCCCGAACAGCATCGTCGCCGACGTCGACGCCCGCGGCGAACTCGTCATCCACAAACTCTACGCATCCGAGCAACCCGCCTCTTCCCCCGAATGGCCACTGTAGCTCATGACCCACTTCAACGGCCTCCTCCTCGGCACCGAACTGCTTTTCATCCCATTCGCAATCGTGGTGTACGTTGCCGTAACCGCCGACGCCACGCGCCGCTTCATCGCGCTGCAGATGGCCTGCATGCTGGGCACGCTCATTCTCGCACTGCTCGCAGCCGTTTTCGCGCAGCCGCAATTTTTCGAACTCGCGCTGGCCGGCGCGCTGCTCGCAGTCGGCGGCGCGTTCGTCTACGCGCACTTCATGGAGCGCTGGTTCTAACCGATGCTTGCAATCGACATCGCCACCGCCGCCATACTCGCACTTGCCGCAGCCGCTTCGACGCTCGCAGCCGTCGGCGTCGCAAAAAGCCGCAACAACTTCGCCGCTATCCATTGCTCCAGCGCCGCCGCCATCCTCACACCGCCGCTGGCGCTGATTGCGGTGATCATCCAAGTCCCGCTCGGCCAGCCGACCCTGCAGATGCTGCTCGTCACCGTAACGCTGCTGATCGGCGCGCCGATCACATCGCACATCATCGGCATGGCCGAATACCGCAGAAAGCCGCGCACATGAGTCTGGTCGAAGCGCTGTTGTTTCTGCTCGTCGCGGTCGTCGGCACGGCGGTTGTGTTCCAATACCGCGTGCTCAAACAAGTCTTCGTCTATTCGTTGTTCGGTGGAACGCTCGGCCTGCTGTTCTTCGTGCTGCAAGCGCCCGACGTCGCGCTCAGCGAGATCGCCATCGGGACGCTCGCCGTTCCGCTCATGGTCTTCATCGGCATCATGAAAACCGGAGGCTCGCCGTGAGCCCGGGCGCCCGCACCGTCATCTATTGGCTTTTCGCCGCCATCGCAGCAGCATCGTTTGCACGCGCGATTCCGGAGATGCCGCCGTTCGGGTATTTCCGGAGCGCGTATAGCGCGTTCGTGCAGCACGCGTCCGTGCCGCTGCGCCACATCGACAACGCCGCGACGGCCGTCAACTTCGATATCCGCGGCTTCGATACGCTCGGTGAAGAGTTCATCTTCTTCGCATCGGTCGCCGGCGTGATGCTGATGTTCAGCACCGCTAAAGGCAGCGTCGAAGTGCACGAAGAGACCGACGAAGGCGCGCCCATCGCCGTCAAAAGCCCGGCAACGCGCTGGTTCGCAACCTCGCTCTCGGCGTTTCTCGCCGCCATGGCCGTCAATATCGCCGCGCACACGACGATCACACCCGGCGGCGGTTTCCAAGGAGGCGCTGTACTCGGCAGCGCTGTCGCGTGCATCTACCTCGGCTGCGGTTTTCAAGCGTTCACGCGTGTCGCAAAACAAACGCTCTTCGATTCGCTTGATTCGTTCGGCGCTTTCTGCTACGCCGCAATGGGCATAGCGACCGCACTCGCAACGGGCTATTTCTTGAACAACGTGTTACCGCTCGGACAAATCGGCGCGACCGTCTCCGGCGGCCTCGTGCAGTTAATCAACGGTGCCGTCTTCATCGAAATCGGCTGCGGCTTCA
>DASSRQ010000231.1:0-18361 GCA_035701665.1 Vulcanimicrobiaceae bacterium | reverse complement strand
AATCTCGATGGCGCGCTTGACGAGCTCGAGCGACATCGAAGGCGTATTTTCGGCGCCGATCTGCACCGCTTGAGCCGGCAGATACGGCAGATGCACGAAGCCCGCAACGATGGGCGGGGAGGCCTGCTCGGCGATGCCGAGCACTTCGTACAGCAGTTGGTTGCACAGAAACGTCCCGGCCGAATTGGAGACGTAACCGGGGATGCCGTTGTCCGTCCATGCCGAGACGATGTCGGCAAAAGGCATCGGCGAGAAGCGGGCATCCGGACCGCCGCGAACGATCGTGTCGTTCTTTCGCATGACGCCGATGTTATCGGCCTGATGGAAATCCAGCACGTTGATGGCGACGCGCTCGATGGAGATCGCGCTCCGTCCGCCGGCCTGGCCCATGCCGATAATGATGTCGGGGGAGAACTCGTCGATAGCGCGCTGCAGGCGTTCGCCGAGCGTGCGCGTTTCGACGGGCAGCACGCGTACGGCCAAGGGACGGCCTGCGATGAGGCGGCCTTCAAGGCTGCGGGCTACGAGATCGCTCGGGTTGACTTTCTCGCCGCCGAACGGCTCGAACCCGGTGATTAGGACGTGTTTGGCCACCTTGGCCTAAGATTGGGCGGAATGCCCTTTAACCCTCTGCGGTGGGCGAGCGTCGAAAAACAAAGGTGCCGTCCTAATGGACGGCACCTCCGATCATGTTACTACTGTCTGTACTAACGACGACCACCTCCTCTTGTCCGCGCGTTTGCCCACCTTTCTCTCTATCTGTGGGTTTGCCGCGAACGAAATACAAGCGATCCGTTCTAACGAATTTTGCTATACCCTTCCATGCGAAGGATGCGCGCTTTCATTTCGATGCCGTAGCCGTAGTTATGCAGATCGCCGCTTGAATCGACGACGCGGTGACACGGAAAGAAAAGCGGAACCGGATTGCGCGCCATGACTTGACCGACCGCGCGCGCGGCTTTCGGTTTGCCGATCGTCTGCGCTACCCAAGCATACGAGCGCACTTCGCCCGGCGGGATCTGCGCGGCAGCTTTTAGCGCTGCTTGTTCGAACGGCGTTAGGTGGCTGATGTCGACGGCATCTTCATCGACGCGCCACGTTTTGAAGAAATCGTCGAAGAGTTTCGTGAGCCACGGCGGTGCGTCGCCCGAAGTGACGGGACGGCGCAGGCGGTGTTCCACGCGTTCGCGCACGGCTTCCGGCGACTCGCCGCGATCTAATCCAATGAAGACGATCCGTTCGTCTTTGAAACCGACGTACACGCGGCCGACCGGCGTAACGAGTGACGTAAGCGTCAGCGGATCGAGGCGGGCGCGGATCTTCATCGCGGCAATATGCTCGACGACTTTTTTGGCCAGATCGCATGACGGCTCGGGCGGCTTGAGGCAGGAGAGGCAATACGCGACGCCTTCGAGCTCTTCGTACATGTCTTGGCACGGCGGACACGCGCGCAGATGCGCATCGACAGCCTCGCGGACGGTTGAGTGTCCGCCGCGGATCTCGTCCCACAGCGCTTCGACCTCACGACATCGCATGAATGGCTGCTCCTCCGGCGGGGACGATCTTTCCGAGCTGCGGTCCGAGAATACGGCGCAGAATTCTGACGGCGCGATGCACGTGCGACTTCACCGTACCGATCGGCTGGTCCAGAATCTCGGCGATCTCAGGATGGCTGCGCCCTTCGATAAAGCGCAGCGTCGCGGCCGCACGCAGGTGCATCGGCAACTGCAGCAGGGCGCGTTCCACGAGCGCCATGTCGGCATTCTGTTCGACGATCTTCTCGGGCTCCGGCGGCGCCTCGTGGCTGGCCCCGCGCAGCAGTGCGTCGGGATCGGCCATGGCATCGAGCGCAACGTTCACCGGCCGCTTGCTGCGCAGACGGTTACGCGTCACATTGAGCGTGATGGTGTACAGCCAAGGCTGCAGGCGCAGCTCGGCTCGCTGCTCGAGGTCCATTTTGGCAAGCGCGCGGTATGCGCGCACGAATGCGTCTTGAACGATCTCTTCGGCGTCTTCACGGTTGCCCGTCATGCGCAGCGCAAAGCCGTACAGCCGGCGCTGATACTCGTTGACGATGCGGTCGAACCGCTCGATAGAAGGCACGCCCGGGTCCGTGGGTCCGGCCGGGTTCTTGGTTGCCTTCTTTGGCACCGACGGTGGCACGCTATACTCCCTGGTCAGGAGTGGTGCGGCGAGCACGCTCATGTAAACGTCCAACACTGCACCACGGGATAAAGGTTTCAGATAGCGCCTTCTACGCGCATTTTCCTTGAATGTTTCGCAGGTAGGATGCCGGAGCCACCGAAGGCCTCACAATGAAAATTTTGCACGCTGCTCTGCGCGAAGAAGAGAAGCGTCATACTGTAAAACCGCACGGCGAACCGCCTGCGGTTTTTTATTTACGCGAGGTAAGGACAAGTATGGAATCAGCGATCGAACCACGAGAAGTTGCTTTCGATGCCTACACGATGTGCAGTTTTCTGCCGGCGCTGGATTCGTCGCGCGCCGTGCCGCTGCTGCTCATCGGCTACAGGCAATCGGAAGACCCGTGGCTCGTGTGGCTCGTTCCCAAGAGCGGCGTTTCGGCCGACGGTTTGACGGACGATCCCTATTACGCGAAGATCTTGCGCGACCCGCGCAGTTATTTCACCAAAAAGTTGAACAAATACATCGAAGACTACGGGTCGGTCAAACGCGGCATCGAAGCGCTGATCGACTGTCACCAAAACCATCTGGCGTTTACGCCGCTGGTTTCGCTCGACGAGCGGCCGTTCTCCCATCCGATGATGGTAGAACTGCTGGCGGCAGTCTGAGAGAATCTTGAGAGAAACAAGCGAGAAAGGGCGTCCGCAGCGGGCGCCCTTTCTTCGTTTACGATTGCGGCCGGCGCTAGTGCGTAGATGCTTCGGTGGACGCAGGCGCCTCGCTCGAAGCTTTGATCGAGCGTTGATAGATGATCGTTACGGGAGACGACTGCCCGTGCTGCCGCAACCTTCCGGAGATGGTAAGCGTTTCATTAAGTGCCAGCAAAAGCGCCTGGCCGCGAACCGCGTAATAAGCGGTCCCGCTCATGCGCATCGTGCCGGTGATGGACATCCCCGAATGGTCCGGCAGCGGCCCGACCATCGGCCCGGAGGCGTCGAAATCGACAGCCAGCGCAGGACGCGAATCCACCCGCGAAACGGGGCCTCTCTTCAAATGACCTTTCAACGAACCCCCAATCATGGGAGCCGGAAATGTAAACGGAACGTATCCGCGCAGATGCAGCAGATCGTCCATCGTTCCGCTATCGAGCATCACCGCGAACGGCTGGTTCAGAACGGTCAGATAATCCGGGTCGGAGTCGTTTTGGTCGTGCAGCTCGCCGGCCGAGTTCATGACTTGCACGAAAGAGGCTTGCACCGGAACTTTGCCCGCCGCGTCCGTTCGCGTGTACTGCACGCGCGCCGTCAATCGCGTTTGCGCGCCGCTGCGCTCGAGCAGCAACTTTTGGGTGCCCGCGTATGAGATACTCGTCTGCAGCTCCGACTGGCCGATTTGGTACCGGTCGTTGCCCGAAACCGCGTAGCGCTGGTCGGCGGCCGCGGGAAGGCAAAGCATCAGTGCCGCGGCTAAGCTCAGGCCCGAGACTTTCGCGTGCAGACGGTAGATGATGGAGCTCTCTTTCTCAAACGTGGGGCTTACGACTCTATTATCCCAGGAAAGGCGCCTTCGCGAAACGTCCAAACGTACGCTTTTTTCAAAGGCTTGGTTTTCAAAACTGCCGATACACCGTATAAGGATGCATATGGGAACGGGTTTCGGTAAGCTTCTGGGAGCGCTAACGCTCGCGGTAGCGCTTGCCGCGGCTCCTTTGACGTCTGCGGCCGCTCCCAGCGCGCCGCTGCCCGCGCATCCCGCCAGCGTCACTGTCGCGCTGCAGAAGATCTATCAGCGCGCGTACGACGAGGCTTATAGCCGTCACGCCATTGCGGAAGCCGACGGCACGACGTTCGTTTCCACCGGCGACATCGACATGGAGTGGCTGCGCGACTCCAGCGCGACCATGACGCCGTACATCGGCCTGGGCGTGAGCGATGCCTACGTCCGCTCGATGCTGCGCGGGGCCATCGTTCGTCAGGCTCGTTACATCGCGATCGATCCGTATGCGAACGCGTTTACCGAAGATTATCACGTTGCCGAGCGCAAGTTCGAGATGGACTCGCTGCTCTATCCGGTTTGGTTTGCTTACCTGTATTGGAAGACCACCGGCGACCGTTCCGTCTTCACGATGGACGAGCAGCGCGCACTGCGCACGGTCTTGGCGACGCTCCGTACCGAGCAGCACCACGAAACGCGCTCGCACTACCGCCATAACGAGCTGGCAAACGGCGGTAAAGGCACGCACGTGGCGTTCACGGGCCTCGTATGGACCGGCTTCCGGCCCTCGGACGACGCCGCCCGCTATCAATACAACATTCCGGACAACATGTTCGCCGTCGTCGTTTTGCGCGATCTGACCGAGGTCGAGAAGACGGTCTACCGCGACCAGACCGTCGCGCAGAACGCGTGGGGCTTATCGGTTCAAATCCAGCGCGCGATCGAGCGCAACGGCCTCATCAACGTGCCGGGCATCGGACGCATCTACGCGTACGAAGTCGACGGCTTGGGGCACGCGAACTTGATGGACGACGCGAACGTCCCGTCGCTGCTCTCGATTCCGTACTTCGGCTACGTCGATGCGAAAGACGTCGTTTACCAGGCCACGCGCCGCTTCGTACTCTCTCCGCGCGACCCGTACTTCTTTGCCGGCAAATTTGCGCAAGGCGTCGGAAGTCCGCACACGCCGCACGGCTACGTGTGGCCGCTTGCCCTGGTTATGCAGGTGCTCACGTCGACGGACAACGACGAAGTCAACCGGGTGATGGGCTATATCGCCGCAAGCGACACCGGCGATCATTTGCTCCATGAGTCGTTCAACGCGAACTCGCCGCAGGCGTTTACGCGCCACGATTTTGCGTGGCCGAACGCGCTCTTCGCTCAGCTGATGCTCGGACGCCAAGGGCGCCTGCCGTCGACGCTGCAGACGATGGGGCAGTAACCCCTACAGAACCGTTTCCTTTTCTTGGGCGACCGTGTCCAGATACGCGGCCGCAAAAAGCGCCGACAGCACCATGCTGATGACGGTGTTGTACGCCATTTGAATCGCGGAGCTCAGGCCTGCCGGCTGCGCCTGGACGGCCGTAAGCAGCTTGTAGCCGACATTGGACGCCAGCACGATCGTAAAAAAGACGAGGATGCGCGGAAAGTTCACCCAGGCGAGCATCATGCTGCGAATGAGCGAGAACGGGACGAGCGTGATCTGCGAGATGTCCTGTTCGAGCGCAGCGTACGGTTCGGCGTACACGAGCATCGTCGACATCAGCAGAATGAAGAGGCCCTGCAGCCGTAGGCCGACGTCGCCGACCGTAGCATACGCCACGCCCGCGCTCTGCGTGATGCCGATTGCGAGATCGATGAGAATGACGGCCCACGCGCGTTCGACGATTCGTTCCCAGCGCAGGCCCATATCGGCGACCCATCCGCCGGCATCGGCGCCGGCGTTGACCAAGACGATCATCTCGGCGATCGGTATCGTTATACACGATACGAACGTTACGGCGAGATTGTCCCCGTGCGAGAGCACCGCAACGGCCGTTTGCACGGCGATCGCGACGAAACACGTTACGGCATACAGCGGCGCCCGGCGCAGCAGCAACTGCACCGTCAAACGCGCGAGCGGCGGTCTAGACGGCGGACTGTGAATGGTGGACCGGCGTGCGCCGCGAGGGCACGAAGAACCGGACGCGGGCGGTGGCGCCGCACATCACGACGTCGTCGGCGTCGCTGTAGCAGCGTCCGTCGATATCGACAAAAAAACGCCCGCCGGCGAGGCCGGAGAGCGTCGAGCGTACGCTGCGGATAAACTTGTCGTGCGGCGCCCGGGCACCGATGGCTTCCCGCACCGCGAGCGATACGAGATCGCCCACGCGGACGGGCGTTGCGAGCGCAAACGCGCCCGAGCCGTTCGCGGAGACGGCGTGTATGTCGAGCGGGACGCGCACCGATATCACAGCGTCAAAGTTTGGCGCATCTTCGAGGAGCCGCCTGCCGTAAGGGAGTAAGGTTTTCGCCAATGTCGGTTTTCGGCAATCACGATGCGGCCGGCGTGGCGGAGGCTGCGGAAAAGTTCGTCAGCAAGATGAACGAGAGCGACCTCAACGCCGCGCTGGAGCAAAGCGAGCAGACGATGTCTGCGCACTCGCGCGCACTTTTTATTGAAGCGATCTTCGATGCATTCCGCGGGCGCGGCGAATCGTCCGAAGACGCCGCCGAAGCTGCGGGCACCGATCTCGCGTCGCTTTCAAACGGTGACGAATCGGCCGTGCGAACGTTGATCGAATATGCGAAGACCAATCAGGGGCTGCTCAAAGAGGCGGCTGTCGTGCTGATCGAAGAGCATCCCGCAATCGTCGGCGAGCTCGCACCCGCGCTGCGCGATGGAATTGCTGCGAAATTGAGCGCGCAATGAGCGACTCGGATAAGCCGCGCCGGCGAATTGCGCCGCCCGACGGCCCACGCCGTTCCGGCGGCGGCAAAACCGACCCTTGGGTCGTTACGATTATTGCCGCCGTCATCGTCGTCGCCGGCGGATGGTTTCTCGGACAGGGGCTCGCGCATTTTCTCGGACCGCGCGATCAGCAGCGCTCGGTCGCGTCTGCGCCCACGACAGTCGCGGTAACGCCGGTGCCGTCGGCATCGGCGAACGCATCGCCGGCGCCGTCGCCGTCCGTTTCACCGCTACCCTCTCCGTCTGCATCGGCCGCACCGCGCGGTTCCTCGTCACCGCATCCGGTCGTCAAACCGGCTGCAGCGCCGTCCAAAAAGCCGACTGCGCCTCCGCTAACGCCCACGCCCGTTGCAACAGCCACACAATCGCCTGTGACGCCCTCACCGACACCCGCGCTGCTTCCGAAACCGACTGCGACTCCGGCGCCGCGCGCTACGCACGCCGCAGCGACGGCCGCACCGAAGCCCCCGCCGCCTGCACCGCAGTCTGCCGAGAACCCGGGCGAAGCGACGGTGCGCGCGTACATCGATGCGCTGCGGCGCGGCGATCCGACGGCAGCAACGGCGTACTTAGGAAACGGCGCGCCGGACGAGGACTTCATCGACGAAAGCACGCGCGTGCAGTCGCTGACCAGTTCGGCAAACGGCGACGGTTCGTACCGCGTACGCGTGACGATGCAGACCTCGAAAGGTCAGTTCAACGAAACGTTCGTGGTGGCAGGCAGCGGCAACAGTGCCCGCATTCTGGAGAAAGCGGCTTCTAAGCCGTAGATTCGTCGGGCCACGCGGCTAATTCGCCGACGGCGGCACTCTTGAGCACTTTCAATCCGAGCATCGCGCACTTCATGCGCGCCGGGCTGATGCCGATGCCGACGTTGTCGAGCACGGCTTCTTTCGGCAGCGTCGCGATCTCTTCGAGATTTTTCCCGACGATCTCGTCCGTGAGCATCGACATGGACGCCTGACTGATCGCGCATCCTTTGCCCGAGAAGCGCACGTCGGTGACGTTGCGGTTTTCGTCCACCGCGAGTTCGACGCGGATGCGATCGCCGCACAACGGATTCATATCTTCCGCCGAAGCGTCGGCCTGTTCGAGATGTCCGAAGTTATGCGGGTTGCGGTAATGCTCGAGGATGAAGTCGCGGTAAAAATCGTCCATTTTAAAAGGCGTTCCGCCCTAGGGCTCCACGCCCCCCACGATAAATCGTGGGGCCCCCAACGATCTCAATGCGCCTCAACGTACTGCTCGCATGAAAGCTCCCCGAGGGCGCGTCTTTGTCCCGGCGACTCATAGCTTAAAGACGTTCGCGGCTTTTTCCAGCGCGTCCATCAGTGCGTCTACGTCTTCGCGCGTGTTGTAGATATAGAACGACGCACGCGTGGTGGCGGGCCAACCCATTTTTTCCATCAGCGGCATCGTGCAGTGATGCCCGGCGCGTACGCAGACTCCTTCGGTGTCCAGCAGCGATGCCAGATCGTGCGGATGGATATCCGCAAAGTTGAACGAGATGACGTCGGCAACGCGATCGGGGTCGCGCGGGCCGTAAATCTCCATTCCGCGCGGAACGAGCGTCTCGAGGCGTGAGAACGCGTACTGCATCAGTTCGTGCTCGTGCCGGCGCACCCACTCCATCCCGACGTTCTGCAGATAGTCGATGGCGGTTCCGAAGGCGATAGCATCCGCAATATTGCTGGTGCCGGCCTCGAATTTCCAGGGAAGTTCGTTGAACGTGGTCGAGGCATACTCGACTTTACGGATCATGTCGCCGCCGGTCAGGAACGGCGGCATCGACTCCAGCAGCGCGCGCTTGCCGTACAGCACGCCGATGCCGGTCGGTCCGCACATCTTGTGCGCGCTGAATGCGTAAAAGTCGGCGTCGAGCGCTTGCAAATCGATAGGCATATTCGGCGCGGACTGCGCGCCGTCAACCAGCACGACCGCTCCGGCCGCATGAGCGCGCGGAATGATGACCTCCAGCGGAGCGATCGTTCCGAGCGTGTTGCTCACGTGCGAGAGCGCGACCAGTTTACAGCCCTGCAGCAGCGTGTCGAGATCGTCGAGCACGTGCAGGCCGCGTCCGTCGACCGGAATGAAGCGCAGCTCCGCGCCGGTCTTTTCGGCGAGCAACTGCCAAGGCACCAGGTTCGAATGGTGCTCGAGCTGCGTCGTCAGGATCGCATCGCCCGGCTTTAAATTGTTCAGGCCCCACGAATACGAGACGAGATTGATCGCCTCGGTCGTGTTGCGCGTCCAGATAATCTCTTTGGTGTCCGCGTTGAAGAAGCCGGCGACTTTCGAACGGGCATCTTCAAACGCATCGGTCGCAAGCGAGGCGATCTCGTAGACGCCGCGATGGATGTTCGCGTTGTACTCGCTGTAGTAGCGGACCAGCGCGTCGATGACTTGCTGCGGCTTTTGCGAGGTGGCCGCAGAATCCAAATACACCAGACGTTTGCCGCGCGACGTTTTACGCTGCAGAATGGGGAAGTCGGCGGCTATCTGCGCCGCGCGATCCGGGGCTATCATTGGGCTGCCTTTGCTGCCAGCGTTTCGCGGATGCGTTCGCGCAACGCTTCGGTCGGGAAGCGCTCGACGACGGGCTCGAAGAACCCGAGCGCGATCATGCGCTCGGCGTCGTCGCGCGAGATGCCGCGGCTGGTCATATAGAAAATCTGCTCTTCGTCGAGCGCGCCGACGGTTGCGCCGTGATAGGCTTTAACGTCGTTCGCTGCGATCTCGAGTGCGGGAACCGAGTCGATATGCGCGCCTTTGGAAAGCAGCAGCGCATCGTCGCGCAGTGCGGATTCCGTGTGCTGCGCGTGCGGCGCGATGCGGATGTTGCCGAGGTAACGCGCTTGTCCGTTGCCCGTCGCGGCCGATTTTACGAGCGTCTGCGACTGCGAGTCGCCCGCGTTGTGCGCTACCGTCGAAACCACGTCCACGTGCTGCGTGCCGCGAGGGAAGAACAAGACGTTGATCGTGCCTTCGGCGCCCGGTTCGTCGACGTTTACGTCGAGCGTATCCACACTCAAGTGCGCGCCGAGCTGCGCTGCGTCGAAGGAGACGCTCGCGCTGCGGCCGGGTTTGGCACCCCGCGTGAAGATTGCCGTCGCATCTTCGGGCAGGGACTGCACCGATGCAAAAACGTGCTGCGCATTCTCTGCCGCGACGACCTCGTCGATGCCGCACACGAACGCGCCGTCGCTGCCTTCGATCTCGGTAACGACCGTGCAGCGCGCGCCTTCTTCCAGCACGACCAGCGTTACCGGATACAGTGCACCGTTCGTTGCGTTGTAGACGATCCGGATCGGGTCGTCTACGCTGACGCCGGCAGGCACGTAAACGAGCGCGCCGGTGTTCCACGAGGCTGCTGCCAGTGCGGCGAACTTCTTGTCGTTGTGCGGCACCGCGGCGCCGAACGCCCGCGCGAAGATCTCGGAATGCCGTTCTTTCGCCGTGCGCAGATCCAAAGCGAAGCCGCCGCGGATCGCCGGGGCTTCGATTACCGGCTCGGTGTACGCAGCAGCTTGTTCGGGAACGGCGAGGTTCTCGAGATCGATGCGCCAGAAGCGGCCGGGTTTTTCGCGTCCGGACGGCAGCTGCGCAAACCGCTGCAGCAGTCCGTCGCCGGCAGTTGCGCTAGGCAATGCTCTGCGTCTCCTCGCGGATGACGTCGTAGCCTTCGCGTTCGATGCGGTGCGCGAGGTCCGCTCCGCCTTCCTTGACGATGCGCCCGTCCATCATGACGTGCACGACGTCCGGCTCGATGTGCTGCAGAATGCGCGGATAGTGCGTGATGATCAAGAAGCCGGTCTGTTTGCCTTCTTCACTTTTACGAAGCGCGTTGACCGATTCGCCGACGGCGCGAAGCGCGTCGACGTCGAGGCCGGAGTCGGTTTCGTCGAGGATCGCATACTTCGGCGCGAGCACTGCAAGCTGCAGCATCTCCAAGCGCTTTTTCTCGCCGCCCGAAAAACCGTCGTTCAAATAACGGCCCATGAACGCCGGGTCCATGCCGAGGACGTCCATCTTTTCCATAAGCAGCGTGCGGAACTTCGCCGGCGTCAGACCGCCCGGGCGCACCGCTTGGCGCGCCGCGTGCAGAAAGTTTGCAACTTTGACGCCCGGGATCGCGGCCGGATATTGAAACGAAAGAAAGAGTCCGGCGCGAGCGCGCTTGTCTGCCGGCAGCGCGAGCAGATCCTCGCCGTCCATCGTCACCGAACCGGATTCGATCGCATAGTTCGGGTGGCCGGTTAGCGAGAACGCCAGCGTAGATTTACCGCTGCCGTTCGGTCCCATGAGGGCGTGCACGCGCCCGGGTTCGACCGTTAAGTCGATCCCTTTAAGGATGGGCGTACCGGCGACGCCGGCGCGCAAGCCGCGGATAATGAGACCCTGCTCAGACACGATGACTCCTTACGCCCATAGGGTGGGCCACTAAATCGTACCGGAGCCCTTCGGAGAAAGTCAAGGAAAACCTGGACTATCTTCCGGATTCGTGCTAGCATCGCTCTAACAGCCATGCATCAAGCGGACCGTTTCTTCCAATCGACCAGGGGACGGATCGTCGAGGAACTGCGCCGCCGGCGCAGTGCTTCGGCCGCTGATTTGGCACAGGCCTTCGGCCTCTCGCCGAATGCCATCCGCCAGCAGCTAGTCGTGCTCGAGCGCGACGGGCTGGTGGTCGAGCGGTCGGTACGCCGGGGCAAGACGAAACCCACGTATGAGTTCTCGCTTACGAGCGAGGCCGAGAAGCTGTTTCCGCAGCAGTACGACAAGATGCTCGGAGCGGTGCTGCGGGAAGTCAAGTCGCAGTTCGGCCAAGCGGGCGTCTCCGCGGTATTTGACGGGATCGCTAAACGGACGGTCGCTCGCGTAAAAGAACGCGTCGTCTCCGAAGATCGCGAAGAACAGGTCGCCCAGCTCACGCAGATCCTCGGCGAAGGCGGCGTTGTCGCGGATTACAGTTTGATCGACGGCGGATTCGAACTGCGGGAGCACAACTGCCCGTACTCCGAAGTCGTAAAAGATCATCCGGAGGTCTGTTCGGTGATCCACCACGTACTCGACGAAACGCTCGGCGGATCGCACGTGCAGACCGAGTCGCTTGCAACCGGCGGCGCCGCTTGCACGTTTAAGATACAGTAACTACACCAACCATTGCGGCGCCCACGGGGAGCCGACATGTTAGCAGTACATTCAGGCGCCTTGAGGCCCATTGGGGGCCCCGCTTTGCGGGGGGCGCGCAGTCTAGGACGGAGCGCCTTTCAACATGAATTTTCCTAAGTTCCAGCAACTCGTCGAAACCCGCGCCGGTTTCCGCACCATGGAAAATCCCACGGCCAGCGGTGAGTATTTCAGCGACTCGTGCGGCGACATGTACAACTTCTTTTTGAAGGTCGGACCGGGCGCCGTCATCGAGGATATCTCGTACTTCACGACGGGCTGCGGCTTCGGAACGGCTACGTGCAGCATCATGGTCGATTTGGCGAAAGGTAAGACGATCGACGAAGCGTCCGCGATCGCGACGGACGATATCGAACGCGCGCTCGACGGTTATCCGGAGAAGAAGAAAGATTACCCGCAGCGCGCTATCGAGGCGCTGCACGTCGCTATCGACGACTATAAAGCAAAAGTTGCTTCGGGTTCGGTTCCCGATTACGCCGCGATGCCGGCGCCCGAGCGCGTCGCTCAGCAGCCCGTTGCCGAAACGCTGCCGTCCCCTGCGCCGGAACCGGTTGCAGACGACGGCAAACTGCTAATCCGCTTGCACTAACTACTGCGGCGATTCAAGACCCAGCGGCGCGCGCGAGAAGATCTCGTAGCGCGTCGTTCGTTTATCCGGCAGCGATTCGAACATCGTAAGCGCGCGCACGTGCACGCGTAGCGGTTCGACCTCGAGCAGAGGAAGATGTAAGCCGTTGGCGCGGGCGCGCGCGATCGTGACGTGAGCGACGGGTGCTTTCCCGAACTCGAAACCTAGCGGCTCCAGGGCTGCGCGCACCGCCAACGCGGCATTGCGAAACGGCGTTTGGTCCCGCGCACCGATCCAGATGACGTGCGGATTCCGTTCGTTCGGAAATGCGCCGAGTTTGTCGAGATCGATGGAAAATGGCGCAATGGCGGCGGCGCACTGTTGAAACGCATCGAGAATCGCGGGCGTCTGCCCGGCATCGACGTATCCAAGAAACGCCATCGTCAGATGCAGTTTTTCGGGCGCTTCGTAAACAGCGTCGAAGTTTTGCGCCTGCAGCCTCGCCGAAACACCTGCGCATGCCGAGCGGACCCGTTCGTCCAGCGCGACTCCGGCGAAGAGTTTCGGGCGGACGCGCATGTTACTGCAGGTAGGGATTCGTGTTGCGTTCGGTTCCGATGGTCGTGTCGGGACCGTGCCCGGCGATCACCCGCGTGTCGTCGGGAAAATCGAGCAGTTTGCGGTGGATGCTCGCGACGATGTCTTCCATGCTCGTGCCGCCGAGATCCCAGCGCCCGATGGACCCAGCAAAGAGCGTATCGCCTGAAAGGATCGTTCGCTGCTCGCCGCCTTCGATGGCAAAACAGACGCTGCCCGGCGTGTGTCCGGGTGTGTGCAGCACGGTTAACCGTGCGCTTCCCACCGATAGTATTTGTCCGTCACGCAAATCGCCGTCGAGATCGATAATCTTCGGCGTCTCGTACATCGGCAGCCACGACGCCTGCATCGCGAGCGCGCGATAGAGCGGAAGATCGCCGGGATGCAGCAGCGCGGCACCGCCGGTTTGGTCGCGCAAACCCGCGACGTTTCCGATGTGATCGATGTGTGCGTGCGTGTGCACGAGGTGCGTCGCCCGCAGCCCGCGCTCGTTCAAGAACGGCACGACGCGTTCGACCCCGTCGCCGCCGTCGACCACCACGGCTTCTTTGCTCTCTTCGTCCCAGACGACCGTGCAGTTGCAGCCGAGCATGCCGACCGCAAACGATTCGATCTTAATCAATGCGGATTCCAAAATCGTGAAACGCGCCGTCGTAGTAGCCGAGCGGCGACCCCGGACGCGAATCTCCGGAGATCACGCGCCCGATGAAGATGCTGTGCGTGCCGGCGTGGTGTTCTTCGGTTACTTCACAGTCGAGATGGCCGACAACTCCGTCGAGAACCGCCGCGCCGGTTGCATCGGTGCGGTAACCGACACCTTCGAACTGCTTTTCACGCAATTTTCCGGAGAAACGCTCCGCAAGCGCGCGCTGATCGCCGGAAAGAATGTTTACGCAGAAGATCTTCGAGGTCGAGATATAGAGATAGCTGCGCGCTTCACGGTTGATGCAGATGAGCACCATCGGCGGATCGGCCGATACGCTGGCAAATGCGTTGACCGTTACGCCGCGCGGTTCGCCGTCTTTGATGCTCGTAACGACTGTAACGCCGGTGGGAAAATGGCGCATCACCGCCCGGAAGTTCACTGTCTGCGTGCGCCGATGCCTAGTCCGCCGCCGATCGGTAGAATGGTCGCGGCCAGTTCCGGGTGATTGAGAAAACTTTCGTTGAAATCGGCGCAGCGCTCGTCGTACAGGTTGGTGAAAATCAACAGACCGGAGAGTTTGAGCAGCGGAATGCAGTAATCCAAATACTCGCGGTAGTCTTTCTCAGGCGAGTCGACAAACACGATATCCATATTGCGCTGCGGAAAGATCGGGAGCACTTCCAGCGCCGGCTGATTGACGATTTCGATGTGATCGTCTTCACCGGCACGCTGAAAGTAGGAACGCGCTACCTCGGTACGGTCGATATCCGGATCGAACGTCCAAATCTTTCCGAGCGGCGGCTGCGCGAGCGCCATCCACATGGTTGCATAACCGAATGCGGTACCGATCTCGAGAATGCGGTTCGCCTGCATCCCGTGTATGAGGACCCATAAAAAACGGCCCGTGGCCCGTGGTATCGTGGGGATATCTTCCTTGCGCGCAAACTGCTCGAGCTCGAGCAGCAGCGGGTGCACTACCGCCGCATCATCCATGAGCAGGCCTTGGCACGGCAGGCGCGGTTCCCCTCCCGGATGAAACCAGGGCGTCCGATGACAACGCGGTTACGGCTGTTTCCGCTCAATGCCGTACTTTTTCCGGGCGCGGTGCTGAATCTGCACGTTTTCGAAGCCCGCTACAAGCAGCTGATCGACGAATGTCTGCAGTCCGGCGAGGGTTTCGGCGTCGTGCTGATCCGCGAAGGGCAAGAAGCCGGCGATCCGGCGGTCGAGCCGCACGACGTCGGCAGCGTCGCCGAGATTCAAGAGGTCACGCCGCTTCCGTTCGGCCGGTTTTATGTGACGACCGTCGGGCGAAGCCGCTTTCATATCCGCGAGATCGTCAGCCGCGAACCGTATCTGCTGGTCGAAGCCGACTTGATCGACGACGACGATCGGACCGCGGCGCAAACCGAAGATCTGCGCGAGGCCGTGCGAGACAAGTTTCTGGAGTATCTGCAGCTCATCGTGGAACTCGGCGGCTCGGATCAGTCACCGGATCTTCCGGCGGACGCCCGCGGTGCGTCGTTCATTATCGCCGACGCGCTGCAGATATCCGACGAGATCAAGCAAAAACTGTTGGAACTCGACGACACGGGCGAACGGCTTCGGGTCGAATTAGGTTTTTTGGAACGGCTGCTGCCGCAACTGCGCGCGATGATAGAACGCCGCGCGGAAGAGCGGGAGCGGCGCGGCGGTGAAGGCGAGCACGATCCGCAGCGCGCGGAACAAGAGAAATTTTTCGGAAAATACTTTAGTACGAACTAGCGCGAAACGCGTTCCGCCGCTTTCATCACGTTTTGCAGTAATGCAATATTCGTGACGGGGCCGACGCCGCCGGGAACCGGCGTGATCGCGCCGGCAACGTCCACCGCTGTTTTATAATCGACGTCGCCGAGCAGATCGTCGCCGACGACAGTCGTGCCGACGTCGATAACGGTCGCGCCCGGTTTGATGTCTTTACCGCCGATAAGCCCCGGTACGCCTGTCGCGGTGATGACGACGTCCGCCATCTGCGTGAACGGCTGCAGACTCGGCGACTCTTTGTGCAGGACGGTAACAGTTGCGTCGCGCGCAAGCATCAGCATCGCGACGGGCGCGCCGACGACGACCGACCGGCCGATCATGACGGCGGTTTTCCCCGCCAGCGGCCAATGCGGACTTTTCTCGAGCAGCAGCAAAACGGCGGCCGGCGTCGCGGGCACGAACTCGGCATTTCCGAACGCGAGATGGCCTTGATTTGCCGGATGCACGCCGTCCACGTCTTTGTGCACGGGCATTGCGTCGGCGATATCGCGGATTGATAGAGCGGGCGGAAGCGGCTGCTGCAGCATCACGCCGTGCACGGCATCGTCGGCGCCCAGCCGTTCGAGCAGCGCACGAATCTCCGCTGCGGTTGCCGTCTGTGCGAGTTCCTCGACATGCACCGCCACGCCGGCGCGTTCTCCGGTCTTGACCAGGTTGCGGACGTAGGCAAGCGATGCTTCGTCTTCACCGACCAGGACGATTACGAGCCGGGGATGCACGCCTCGTTCGCGAAGCGCTTGGCTGCGCGAGAAAAGTTCGGTTCGAAGCTGCGCCGCAAGCGCGCGGCCGTCGAGAATCTGTGCCGGCACGGCTCGCGGTTTCGTCCGATGGAGGGAGACTACCTGGAACGCGTTCGCAAAGAGGCACGGCTCGGACGCCACTTTACGCCGGCGCAGTTCGAACGCGCGGCGCGCGGGTTCCGTGAAATGTATCAGACGGATCCGCAAACAGTGCTGTGCAGTCCCGACGTGCTGGAACGGTTCTGTGAGATATATGCGCTTGCGGGCGACGCGCACAAGCGCGAGCTTCGTTATGAGGGCATTCGCGTGAGCGCTGCCGTGTTGGAACCCGGAACCGTTGCGTTCGAGGGTGAGGTAGACGACCAGAGAATGGGCGATTGGTGAAATATTGGATCGGAGCAGCGATCGTCGTCGCGATCGTATTGGCGCTGTACTTTCGCGGTTCGAATCCGCACGGCGCCGGTCCGCAAGCGCTTGCGGGAAGGCCTGCGGCGAGCTTTACGGTCCCTGACGTAAACGGACACAAGAGCGATCTGAACGCGTACCGCGGACGCATCGTGGTGTTAAATCTGTGGGCGTCGTGGTGCCCGCCGTGCCGCGCCGAGATGCCGGATTTGCAGCGCCTGTACGGTGCCTATCGCGATCGCGGCGTCGTCGTCATCGGCGTCGATCAAGGCGAATCCGCCGAGCGCGCGGCGAGCTTCGCGCAAGCGCTGTCGATCCGCTATCCGATTTGGGTCGACGACGATCAGCAGTACGGTCGCGTCTACGCGGCACTCGGTCTGCCGACGACGTTCGTTATCGATCGAAACGGCGTTGTTTCGCAAGGCTTCGACGGTCCGCTCTCCTATCCGCAAATGACGCAGGCGCTGGCACCGCTGCTGAAGTCGTAATGGCGTTCTGGATGCTCGTCGTTTGCGCGGCCGTCATGGCGATCGTGCAAGAGATCGTGCCGGGCCGGCCGCTCTATCACTACGGCTGGTATAACGCGCTCGATGCTGCGCTGATCGCGGCGGCTATGTACGGCATACGCAAGCGTACGCCGGGGCAGCAGCTCGCGGTTGCCGGAGCGGGGCTCATCGCGCTCGCCGGCATCGCATCCGGATTGATGGGGCCTGATACGCAAACCATCGTCGGCGCGCCCGGTGCGACGATTGAAACCGCTGATTTCGGCGCGATCCGTTTCCCGCTGGATGCATCCGGTATTCCCGCGCGGCGATACGGAATGCAGGCGATCTTCACGGCCGTTCCGCGCGACGTCGTTCACGTAACGGCAAGCGACGCAAAAGGGAACCACCTGACGCTTACGCAGCCGACGGGTGCGACGTTCCTATCGCCGGTGCTCTTGATGCAGCAAACGGCGCAAATTGCCGGAAGAACGCTGCGCACGGACGAGTTTTCGCTGCCTGCCGTCGCACGCAGCGTGAAAGCGGTGTATTTCACCCCCGCGCAAATCGCGGATATGCACCCGCCCGGTATAGCCCCGGGGAGCGCGGCGGTGTTATTCGATATGACGGATAGCAAGGAGCGCGCGGTGCCGCACGGCCTGAATTTGATCGCGTCCGGAACGCAAGGAAACGTGGGCGGCGTAGTGCTGCGGCCGGACGTCGAGGTCTTCCCGGCAATCGAAGCGGCATCCGCGCCGATGCTGCCGCTCGTATTGATTGGCCTAGTCGTGCTTTTTGCGGGCGCTGCGCAATCGTTCGCGCGAAGAAAGATGCCGGAGCTCGCACCATAACGGTACGAGCCCGAGCGCCGTTTGCGCTTTGCGAACGGCCGATCCGCTCTGCCCTTCGGATCGAGCGTTCCGTCCCCGGCGACCGCAAACCATCACCGGGAATTCTTCAGCCGCAGTTACGCTAGCATGGGGCTTGGCTGCCGCCTTCGCCGCAGACGAACGAGAAATAAAGATTCCCCGTGTACTGTGCAATTGTGCCGACGTATGCGTCCTGTTTGCCTATGAAGATCGAGAATTGCGGAATGCTGTTCAACCCGTTGACGCCGCTCGTCACTTTAAAGGCCGTCGCCACGGTATTTTGCCAAACACTGGTCGTGCCGTTGCACGTCCCGCTGTTCGGTACGCAGGGTGTGTAGGTCAGCGTAAAAGCCGGCGAAGCCATTGCGATTGACGGCGTAACGAACGAAGCATTCGGCGAGCCGTTCAATTCGACATAAACGTGCTGGGCATTCCCGCTTCCCAAGCCGCTGCAGGTAAAGGTCAGCGTGCC
>DASSRQ010000230.1:0-2072 GCA_035701665.1 Vulcanimicrobiaceae bacterium | reverse complement strand
GGCGTTTACCAGCGAACCCACGGGCACCGGTTCTATCCGATACGACGCATCGTTCATAAAAGCCGCGAGCGTCGGGTGACTTGGGTCCAATAAGAACGTGACGGGGGCGGGCGGAAGCCTTTGCGGAGGCGGGCCGTTGAAAAGCAGAAACGTAACGTCGGGTTTGACGTAGTGGCTGATCTCGAAGAGCTCGGCCCAGTGGCCCTCGCTGACAACCAACGGAGAGCCGGTAGCGTCGTTAATGCGCGCCGCGACAAGCGTGGCGGGATACTCGCCGTTGTTGTCCCACCATCCGACGTGCGTGGAGTTGATCGCCGTACCCGCAATCTCGATGAGCACGATTGCGCAGAACGCGGCAAACGGGCCGGCTCGAAGTGCTCCGGCGGCCGTCAGCATCCGCCGTTTACCAAATAGCAGCGCGACGGCGAGTAAGAGCGCCAGCCATAAGGGCATGAGGTAGCGGGCGGTGGTAGAGCCGTGGCCGTGTACGATGACGTCCGGAACTATTTGCTCCAGCGCGATCACGCCGCCCAAAGCCGCTACGAACAGCCATACCGAGCGGCGCTGCTGGTGAAACATTGAGACCGTCGCATACGCCAAGACGAGGAACGCAACCGCCGCAACCGGAGCCAGCCGAAGGCTGGCGTACTCGCCGTCGAACAACGTTGCCGTTATGTTGAAGACCCACTTTACCAGAAATCCGCTTAGCGGATAAGGCGTGAGCGTCGGTGCCTGCCACCGCACGATTGCGCTCCAGTGAACGACGCACTGCACGATCCACGGCACGAACAGCAGTAGTGCCGCACCCGCGGCGAATCCGAACGACCGCAGCGTTCGAACATCTTCGCGATACTCGACGGCCAGGTAGATCGCGTGCGCGACTAATACGCAAACGAGCAGAAGGTCTGAGTAAAGTCCTAAAGCCGCAGCAACCCCATAAACGATCCACGCCGTACTGGTTCGCAACCGAAGCGCCCGGAGCAGCAGCGCAGACATCGCTGCGGCCATCGCGGTATACAAGCTATATTCGCGGGCCTGTGCGCCGTAATCCACGAAGATAGGCGAGACCGCCAGCAGCGCCCCCGCCGCACCCGCGACGAAAACGTCGCCGGTGAGCTCGAATGCAAACCAATAGAGCGCAAGCACTGCGAGGAGTGCAAAGATCATGGCTACCGCGCGCAAAGACGGTATCGAACTTCCGAAGACGTTAGCCCACGCTCGCTCGAAGACGTAAAAAAGCGGAGTGTGCTGGGGCTCCTCGGCGGCTAATCCCTTCACCTCGTCCGTGTAGCTCATGCTTGGGTCGAACTGCTGATAGCGAAGGATCGCCGCTCGAGAATACACGTTTCCGTTGAAGATGCTGCGGAACTCGGCGATTGAATGGCCGGACACGCGCAAGGCCGTGTATCCTTCGTCTCCCCAGAACAGTCGGGACTCGGCGTGTACGATGCGAAAACCGGTACCGCATAAGATCGCTACAATAACGAGCGCCCAAAACCAGCGAGCGGACAACGTTAGCCCCATATGGTCCATTTTGAACGGCTAACGAAGGCCGGCAAAGTCGCCTCGGGCGCGTCCGGACGGGCCTTCGAGAGCAGGACAACTAGCGCTCGGTCGCTATGCCCTAGGGGGCCCACCGCCGTCCAACAAACATCCGAAGATGGAGCTGATCTCGCAGGCGGGGGCGCCATCGGGAACGGTGACATTTCTATTCACCGACATCGAAGGCAGCACGGCGCGCTGGGACACGCATCCTGAAGCGATGCGCGATGCGGTGCGCAAGCACGACCAGCTGATGCGCGCCGCTATTGCTGCCAATAACGGCTACGTCTTCAAAACGATCGGCGATGCGTTCTGCGCGGCGTTTTCTACGGCGACCGAAGGCATTTCCGCGGCGCTGGCAGCGCAGAACGCCTTTGCGGCGGAGGACTTTTCTGCGGTGGAAGGCGTGCGCGTTCGAATGGCTTTACATACGGGAGCCGCCGACGAGCGCGATGGCGATTATTTCGGCGGCACCGTGAACCGCGTTGCGCGACTGCTCGCGATCGGTCACGGCGGCCAGGTGCTCGTCT
>DASSRQ010000229.1:0-6212 GCA_035701665.1 Vulcanimicrobiaceae bacterium | reverse complement strand
GGACGTGCACGAACCGTCGGCTGCGTTCAAAAAGATCTCGAACCGTCAGGAGACGTCGTTCGATCTGTGGTCGACCGGCGTAACGCCCAAAGAGCAGCCGATGACGCACTTCCGCAAGTTCTTGGACGACCAGCGCGTGCTGGCGGCGGCGAAGCTGCGCGAGGCGCCCAACCGTTTGGTGTGCCGCGTTGGCGGTTTGGTCATCACGCGCCAACGGCCCGGCACGGCAAAGGGCTTTGTGTTTTTAACGCTCGAGGACGAGACGGGATTGGTCAACGTGATCGTGCGTCCGGACATCTACGAGAAGTACCGGCGCGTGATCCGGCAGTCGATGACCGTGATCGTTGAGGGACAACTGCAGAAAGAAGCGGGCTGCATCGATTTGCTGGCGCGTAAGGTGTGGGCTTTCGATGCGGAAGAAGTTGTGGGCGGGGTTCGTTCGCGGAATTTTCAGTAGGGTTGCGAACACGGTTACTCAACGTCGCAATACTTCGACTGTTTGAGGCCCGGCGTATTGTTGGGGAGATGAGATGAGACTACACGTTTACTGCCTTGTCGCCACGTTACTATTGGCCGGCTGTGCTTTTTTTCCGCCTTACAAGTATGTAGTCGACTTCGGTCGTGGGGGCGATAAATATATGAGCGGCTGCGGCTATCAGGGCTTTACCGATAATAATGGGAACTACGGCGTGCTCGCTGCGCAGGCCGGCCATGACCTTGCCGAAGGAACGAAACTTGAAGGCGACCTAGCCGGGTATGGAACACGGGTTCTTCGCGATACCAACAGCAATAGGGATATCACCGTCGACATTCAGTATCACATTAGGGGCGATTACGACAAGTATCTCGAAACGCTCCGAAACTTACACTGCCTTCGATAAAAACGACCGTTAAAGGTTCCGCAACGTCATCTCAATGCGGAAATCCGTAAATTATGCACTATCAACTCGTTATTCAATTTGCAGTCGATGCGGACGATGAAGAAAGGTTGGCGCGGCTAATTGAGATCGAGGGCCGGATGGATCGCGCCGCGGACGCCGAGACCGTGGAAGTTGATGGATTCGATTTTGGTGCCGGCGAAATGAATATTTTTGCTTACACCGGTGATCCAAAGGCAGCTCTCGAAGCGCTGAGGACCCATATTCCGCCCGATGAATCGTGGCGTGCGGCTTATCGAGGCGTTGATGACGAAGACTACATCGTGCTATTTCCGCCGGGGCTTGACGCTTTCGAGGTCGCCTGAGAACGGTTCACAACTCAGTCGTGAGCGATTGGACAATCCGAAAGTTCGGAGCGGTGTTCGTAACAGTACTTCGTTAGCGGGTGCAACACCATGTCGGGCGTCAGCACGAAGTCCGGGAGCGGTCCCGGCAGCGGCATGTGGTGAATTCCTAAACGGAACGGATCGGCTTGTGGAAGATACCGGATCGGCCACGGGACGATGCCGCTTTCCGTGCCACCGTCCGGGTACTCGACTTCGTAGTGCACGTAGTAGAAATCGTAACCATCCTGGTGCCACGATCTTACCGGATTGAGATAGCCTTGGCCGGAGCCGCCGGTTCCGATGCTCGTAGAAAAGTCGGTCGAATAGTTGTGCGTGTGCGCACCGACGTCGACCGGTTGCGCTGCGGCAGCGACGGGATTGTTTGCGGCGCGCAGTTTTGCAATCGTTTTGGAATAGTCGACTTGCGGCAGCACCGATTGCACGTTTTCGTGCGAGTGCGTGTTTTTAGGCTGATACGTCAATGCGCGCGGCGTGATGTGCGCCTCTTCGACGCGCGGGTGCGGCGGCGGCGGCGCGGCTTGCGCGACGACGGCGTGCGACTGCGTTGGCTCCGCTTCGTGTTTCGCAGCAGGCGGCGGTGGTGGAAGCGCGGGCGGGCGGTGTTCGAGCGAGATCTGACCGACGACGATGTGCACCGGCGGCGGCGGTTTTGGTGCGCGGTAGAAAGCGAAGAAGAGGGCTAGGCAGACGAGGTGGATAGCGATGGAGAGGATTGCGCCTCGCTTTAAGCGTGCGGGCCTCGACAAGCTCGGCCGTCCCTTCGATAAACTCAGGGCTGATGCGCTGCGCGCGTCAGGCGGAGGCTCAGCATGACACCGAGGACACACATGCGCTTCTCCGGTCGGCCCGGCACTTGTTGAAAGAGGTGCCACTAAAAACTACGGTGTGCCGAAAAAGCGAGGCTTTGAAAAATACCGAACGCCGGCCGATTGCAACACGGCGCGGCCGTGCGGACCGAGCAGATATTCAAGAAAAGCATGGGCGGCTTGCGGGTGCGGCGCGTCGGAGAGTGCGGCAACGCCGTAGACTATATCGTGCGAGAGGTTAGCGCTTGCTGGGAGCTCGATGGTCTGCAGATTGCGGCCCGGGATTTCGGTCGAGTAGAAGAAGCCCGCATCGAGTTCGCCTGTCTCGACGCGCACGGCCAAATCTTCTTCGGGGAATACTTGCGAGCGCGCCGCCAGCGACGACGCCAAGACGGGCGCCTTCTCTGCTTTGCCCAGCAGCTCAAGCGTCTTGAGCGTTCGCGCACCTTTCGGATCAAGCGCGGGATCCGTTCTGCCGACTTTGATCGACGGATTGCTCAGCAGCGGCAGTAGCGAGCGGTGCTCTTTGATCGCCTGCGCAAAGAGCGCCGCGTACGGCGACTTGGGCGAATAAGCGACGACCATTCGAGCTGACCCGAATAAGATGTAGCCGCGCAGTTTGGGGCTCGGGCCGCGCCGCAGTTGTTCGAGCAGCGACGCGTCTGCCGAGATGAAGTCATCCGGGCGGCGAACGCCTCCGGCAATGAGCTGCGCAAGCGCCTTGCTGCCTTTGCCCTCACCCGCGAACTGCAGACCCGTGTCGCGTGCCAAGTCTTCGGCGAGCGGGCCTTCCATGACGCGGACCAGCGAACCGGCATAGGCGACCGACACGGTACCCGCCAGAGCGGCAGCCGTCGGCGGCGCATTAACGGAAGCAACCAGCGCAAGGATGGGCAACAGCGGCATTGCGTCAGCCTTACGGGCGCCCGGGCGGGTCCCCTGCGCGCCTTGGAGAATAGCCGCCGGGTGCACGACGAACGGACCAACAATCAAGACCTGAACGCTGCCGCCGGAGAGACCACGGACGCTGCGAACATCACGCGGACGCTGGTTTGGATCGGCGTCGCCGGCCTTTCCGCCGCGCTGGCGTTCACCGTCGTGCGTTCGATCGTCGGGCGCAAACCCTCGGATCCGACGAGTCAGCGCATTCAGCAACTCATCGACGAGGCGAACCAACTCCTCAAAACGCTTGACGATCAAAGACACACGGGCTAACGCGGCTGCACCGCTCAGTGTGGGAGCGGAAGTAGACCTCGGTTTCAACGACTTATTGGCAAACGGACAGGCTGTCGGCCGCACGGGCGGGATGGTCGTATTTTGCTTTGGTCCGCTGCCGCAAGAGCGAGCACGCGTGCGCATCGTCAGCGTCAAGCCGAAGTACGCCGTCGGCGAACTCGTGCAACTGCTGACGAAATCGAATCTTCGCGCAACCCCGTTTTGTCCGGTCTTCGGCGTGTGCGGCGGCTGTCAGGTGCAGCATCTGGCCTATCCGGGACAGCTGCAGTGGAAACAGCAGGTCGTGAGAAACGCGCTCGAACGCATCGGCGGCTTCGACGACGTCGACGTGCGCACTCCGGTCGGCATGATCAACCCGCGCAGTTACCGCAACAAAATGTCGCTGGTTGCGGACCGCACCGGGCCTTCGCCGCAGGCCGGGTTTTATCAGCAGCGTTCGCACGACGTCGTGCCGATCGACGGCTGCCCGATCGTCGCGGCGCCGCTGGCCGCGCAGATTCCGCGCATCAACGAATTGCTATCGGGCCCCGATACCGCACCGGCGCTCGCCGGAACGCGTCACGTCGTTGCGCGAACCGCGCGCGCGACCGAACAGACGGTGATCACGTTTACCACGTCCGACTCGACGCCGCAGTTACAGTCGATCGGTCCGACGATGCTGAAAAAACTGCCCGGAACGGCCGGCATTACGAACTCGTACGACCTCACGAGCGCGAACGCGATCATGGGCCGCAAGCACGTCGTCGTTGCGGGAACGCCGCAGATCGAAGAACAGATCGCCGGCGTGCGGTACCGCGTCTCGCCGGGATCGTTCTTCCAGGTCAACGTCGAGATCGTCGCGCGCATCTTCCAATTTATGAAGCCCGGGCTGGACGTTCCGCGCAAGATCGTCGATCTGTACTGCGGCGCCGGCACGTTCTCGCTGTTTTTTGCGAAGTGCGGCAGCGAGGTCGTCGGCGTCGAAGAGAACGCGGGCGCGATCGGTGAGGCGAACGAAAACGCGGCGCTCAACGGTTTGAGCGACAAACTGCAGTTTTTGAGCGGCAAGGTCGAAGACATGGTTCGCCGCGGCGAGGCCCGCGAGGCGCTGGAAGCCGCGAATATCGTCTTCTTGGATCCGCCGCGCAAAGGCAGCGACGAGGTGACCCTAGCGGCGATCGCGGCGAGCGGCGTACCGAATATTTGGTATCTCTCGTGCGACCCCGCGACGCTGGCGAGGGATTCGAAGTTTCTGGCGAGCAAGGGATACCGGCTGGGGGTCGTGCAGCCGTTCGATATGTTCCCGCAGACCGGTCACGTCGAGACGCTTGTAACGATGTACCGGCAAACCGCGCTCGAACAGCAGATCATCGACGAAGCGTTTAAAGACGCGCCGTTCCCGGCCGAGTGGCCCAAAGAATACCCTGATTTCGTGACTGAATTATGAGTGATAGCATAGACGTACGGTATGTCGCCAAACTCGCCCGTATCGAATTGAGCGACGAAGAAGTGCAAAAGTTCGGCGCGCAGCTGAGCGATCTGCTCGAGCACGTAAACGTGCTCAACGAGTTGGATACGCAGTCGGTGTCGGCGACCGCGCAGGTTGTCGAGTCGCGCAACGTCGAGCGTGAGGACGAGCCCGGTCCGTGTTTGGATCGCGAGACCGTACTTGCGTCTGCGCCGCAGCGTCAAGGTGCATTCTTCCGCGTTCCGCGCATTATCGCGGCGGAGGAGTAGCCGGTGATTCGTAAGAGTGCCGCTCAGATTGCGGCTGCCGTCAATGCGCGCGAGATGAGCGCGGCCGAAGTCACGGAGCAAACGCTTTCACATATCGATGCGGTGGACGATCGCGTCGGCTCGTATTTGACGCGCCTGCACGACCTCGCGCGCGAGTCGGCAAAGCGCGTTGACGCACGTGTTGCCGCCGGCGAACATCTGCCGCTGGCGGGCGTACCGGTTGCCGTCAAAGACAACATGTGTTTGACCGGCACGCGCACCACGTGCGGTTCGAAGATTTTAGAGAATTGGATCTCGCCGTACACCGGCACGGCCGTGCAGCGCATCCTGGATGCGGGCGGCATTCCGGTCGGTAAAGCCAACATGGACGAGTTCGCGATGGGCAGCTCGTGCGAGAACAGCGCGCTCGGCGTGACACGCAACCCGTACGATCTTAATCGCGTGCCGGGCGGCAGTTCGGGCGGTTCGGCTGCTGCGGTTGCTGCGTACGAAGCAGCGATCGGGCTCGGGAGCGATACGGGCGGTTCGATTCGCGAACCGGGCGCGTTCTGCAACATCGTGGGCTTCAAACCGACGTACGGACGTATCTCGCGGTACGGACTTATCGCGTTTGCGTCGAGCCTCGATCAAATCGGGCCGCTCACGCGCACCGTTGAAGATGCCGCGCTCGCATACGAAGCGATGGCGGGCTGGGACCGCATGGATTCGACCAGCATCGACCGCGCGGTAGAACCGGCATCGAAAGACTTGCGTACGGATCTCAAAGGCTTGAAGATCGGTATAGTCAAGGAGTTCGTCACCGAGAAACTCGGTTCGGAGATTCACGAGTTGTATCAGCGCGCTTACGGCGAGCTGGAAAAACTCGGCGCGGAACTGGTCGAAGTCGCGCTGCCGACGGCCGACTACGGCTTGGCGACGTATTATCTGATCGCTCCGGCGGAGTGCAGCAGTAACCTCGCGCGCTTCGACGGCGTGCGCTACGGTCTGCGTGTCGAAGGCGCGGACGTCGGCCAGATGTACGAAAAAACGCGCGCGGCCGGTTTCGGGCCGGAAGTGAAGCGGCGCGTACTGATCGGAACGTATGCGCTTTCGAGCGGCTACTACGACGCGTACTACGTCAAAGCGCAGAAGGCGCGCACCATGTTTGCGAGCGACTTCAAAAAAGCGTT
>DASSRQ010000228.1:0-4111 GCA_035701665.1 Vulcanimicrobiaceae bacterium | reverse complement strand
GCGCACCGACATCGGTTTGTCCTGCGGCCAGGCTCGCCGCATGGCGGCGAACACGACCAGCGGAAAACGCAGCCGGTTTTCGATCCCACCGCCATAGGCGTCGGTGCGCCGGTTCATCGCCGGCGTAAGAAAGGCGGAGAGCAGATAGCCGTGGGCCGCATGCAATTCGATCATGTCGAAGCCGATAGAATCGGCGCGGCGCGTCGCGGCGACGAAATCCGCGACCACCCGCTCCATATCGGCTTCGTCCATGGCGCGCGGCACCTGGTTCTTCGGCGACCATGGCACGGGCGACGGCGCGATCAGCGGCCAGTTGCCGGAATCGAGCGGTTCGTCCTCGCCTTCCCACGGCACTTTGGTCGAGCCTTTCGGCCCCGCATGGCCGAGCTGTAGCGAAATCTTTGTGTCAGTGTGGCCGTGCACGAAGTCTACAATGCGCGCCCAGGCGCGTTCGTGTTCTTCATTGTACAAGCAGGCGCAACCCGGCGTGATGCGCGCGTCGGCGGAGACATCGGTCATCTCGGTGACGAGCAGCGCCGCCCCCCCTTGCGCACGCGCGCCGTAATGGACGAGATGAAAATCGTCCGGCGTCCCGTCTCTTGCCGAATACATCGACATGGGCGAGACGACGATCCGGTTCTGCAATGTAAGCCCGCGCAAATGAAGCGGCGTAAACATCGGCGGCCGTGGCTTCGCCACGTTAACGCCGGCACGCCGGGCGTACCAGGTCTCCACGCTTTCGAGCCACTCCCGGTCGCGCAGGCGCAGATTCTCGTGACTGATGCGCTGACTGCGGGTGAGCAGGCTATATGCAAACTGCTCGGGCGGCAACTGAGCGTAACGCTCGACGTTTTCGAACCATTCGGTGCTGTTGCGAGCAGCATTCTGCAACCGCAACACTTCGATGCGCCGCTCGCCTTCATAGCGTGCGAGCGCCTGCTGCATATTCGGCTCTTCGCACAGTGCCGTCTGCAGCGCGATGGCGTCTTCCATCGCAAGTTTTGTTCCGGAGCCCACCGAGAAATGCGCTGTGTGGGCCGCATCGCCGAGCAGCACGACGTTGCCGTGCGTCCAATGTTCGTTGGTTACGCGCACGAAGTTCAACCAATCGCGTCCGCGCAGATGGGCGCTATTCGCCATCAAGCGGTGGCCGTGCAGATACGGCGCGAACAATTCTTCGCAGAACGCGATCGTTTCTTCCGTTCCCGCATTGTCCAAACCGTGCGCCAGCCACGTCTCTTCGCGGCATTCGACGATGAACGTACTCGTCTTATCGTCGAAGCGATACGCGTGCACCGTAAACCAGCCGTGGGCGGTCCGTTCGAAGATGAACGTAAACGCATCCAGCGGCAGCGTCGTGCCGAGCCAGACGAACCGGCATTTCCGCTTATCGAGACCGGGCTGGAACTCTGAGGCTTGGAGCGAACGCACGCGGCTGTTGATGCCGTCCGCCGCTACGATCAGATCGGCACCGGCATACGCATCGAGATTTGGAACGTCGCGTTCGAATTCGAGTTCTACGCCGAGCTCTTCCGCCCGGTGCTGCAGAATGTTGAGCAGACGCTTGCGCGCGATGCCCGAGAACCCGTGTCCGCCCGAACGCGTGACCGTGCCCTTGAAGTGAATCTCGATATCGTCCCAATGCGCGAAGCTGCGTTCGATCTCGGCGTGCGTCTGCGCGTCGGCGGCCCGCAGATTCTCCAGCGTTGCATCCGAGAACACCACACCCCAGCCGAACGTGTCGTACGGCCGGTTCCGCTCGACGACGCGTATGCGGTCCTGCGGCCGCGCCTTCTTCATCAGCAAACCGAAATACAACCCGGCCGGTCCGCCGCCGATGCAGACGATATTCACGCAGTGGTTTTAATACGGCCGAAGGCGAAAAGCCTGGCATGATCGTTGCAACCGCCATGGCCTTCATGCTGGCCGCCGCATCGCCGGCTGCGCAGTTTCAGTATTTCACCTCGAACGACCGTCACCGCATTGCATATACCGTGCAGGGCGCGGGCGACCCGATGCTGGTAATTCCGGGCGGCCCGGGAATCGACGGGGCCTATCTGCGCCGTGCCGTCGGCGGCCTGCGCGCCCGGTCGTACGTCATCGACATCCGCGGAACAGGCGCATCGCACGTTGCGCCGACGCAGCAGAACATCACGGTCGACAAGATTCTGGGCGACTTCGAGAGCATGCGGAAAACGCTGCACCTGCGATCGTGGATCGTGATGGGTCACTCGTTCGGCGGGTATTTGGCGCAAGCGTACGCCGCGCGCTATCCGGGAGCGGTCCGGGCGCTCGTTCTGGTTTCGAGCACTGCGCCCGATCTGCGGCTGGAGGGTTCCGTGCAGCAAAGCGTCAGCGCGATGCTCACGCAAGGCGATCGCGACAAACTCGGACGCGCAGCGGGCATGATGCGCTTCAACCCCGACGCCGCAGCGCGCGAACAAACCGACACGGTACTACCGTACTTCTTTGCCGACCGCTCGAAGTGGCCGCAAGTCCGGCCCCTCGTCGATCCCCCGCACAACTCGTACGCCATGGCGCGCGCACTGTATCCCGACCTCTCCGTTCACTCGTTTGCCGGGTCGCTTCGCGCGTTTACCGCTCCCGTTCTGATGCTTTACGGCGAGAAAGACGGGGGCGTCGACGTTTTCTCAAAGAGCATCTTCGCGAACACGCCTACAGCCAAGCTCGGCGTGGTGAAGAATGCCGGTCACTTCATCTGGGTGGAACAGCCGCGCGTATTCGACGGTACCGTCAACACGTTTTTGGCGTCGCTCAATCTGCGTATCGTACGATAACCGGCGCGTGACGAGTTTCAGCGTTTCCTCACGATGGTCAAACCGTCGCCGATGGTCAGCAGCACTTCGTCGACGCGTTCGTCTTTGCCGATTTTAAGATTGAGCGCGCGCAGCGCAGCCGTATCTTCGTCGTGGTTCGACTCTTCGGCCACTTCACCGCTCCACAGGACGTTGTCGATGCCGATAAGCCCGTTGGGACGCAGCAGCTGCAGCAGGCGCTCGTAATAGGCATCGTAGCCGCTCTTGTCCGCATCGATGTAGGCGAAATCATACGTCCCGCTCTCGCCGTTTGCGATCAGCGCGTCAAGCGTCTCGGTCGCGGGCGCTAGGCGCAGGTCGATCTTCGATTCGACGCCGGCGCGTTTCCAAAACGGTTTGCCGATCGAAGTAAACTCGTCGCTGATATCGCACGAGACGATCCGCCCCTCGTCCGGCATCGCCATCGCAATCGCCAGGGAGGTGTATCCCGTAAAAACCCCGACTTCGATGCAGCGCTTAGCACCGATCAGCCGCACGAGCAGTTGCAGAAACTGCACCTGATCCGCCCCGCTGAGCATGCCCGCTCGCGGATGTTTGTCAGTAACATCGCGCAGCTCGCGCAGGATCGGATCTTCGCGCAGCGTCGTTCGAAGAACGTACTCGTTGATGTGGTCGGGCAGGAAGCTCGATCTATTGCTCATTGCTACCCCTTGAGAATCGTGCGGGCTGCGTTCCAGCCGGGTGCGCCCATGACGCCGCCGCCGGGATGCGCGGCCGAGCCGCACAGATACAATCCCTTGAGCGGCATCTTGTATCCCGCATAACCGGGTGCGGGCCGGAACATAAACAACTTGTCCAAGTTCATCGCGCCTTGGAAAATATTGCCGCCGGTCAATCCGAAGGTCTCCTCGATATCCTTGGGCATGAGAATCTGGCGATCGATCACGGACGATTTGAAACCCGGCGCATACTGTTCGACAATGTCGAAGCAGCGGTCGGCGAATGCATTCTTCTTCTCTTGCGTCCACTCGCCATCACGCAGTTTGTACGGCGCGTACTGCACGAACATGGACATGAGATGTTTCCCGGGTGGCGCGACGGTCTCGTCGAGCGCGGAGGGCATCGTGCACTCCACCACGGGATTCTCCGACGGCTTGCCGTACTTTGCGTCGTCGTATGCGCGTTCGATGAAGTCCTGATCGGGACAGAGGTGGACGGTGCCGCGATGCTGCGGACCCGGATCGTGTCCGGGAAGCGCGGAGAAGCTCGGCAGACGCTCCAGCGCGACGTTGATCTTCGCCGAAGCGCTGTCGTAACTGATCGCGTTGACCGCC
>DASSRQ010000227.1:0-20795 GCA_035701665.1 Vulcanimicrobiaceae bacterium | reverse complement strand
GCTTTGCGTATGAGAAAAAGACCGTTTCGTGGCTATTGTGCTGCTGGGTGCGGAAATCCGGTTTTTGCTCGGAGACCGCAAACCACATTTTGCTCCCTGACGTGCTCAAATTCCCGATTCAGAAAACATATTGAACGTCGCCCGTGCCTCGTCTGCGGAAACATTGTTCCTTTGGCAAAGCAAACGTTTTGCTCACAAGCGTGTCACCGTAAAAATGAATTCGAGCGACGCCGCAAACTCCTTGAAAGCGGTGCCTATTGCGGCGTCTACAACTGCAACGGATATGTCCGTAAATATCTCGCATATTTCTTTGGCGAGAAGTGCAGCCAATGTGGCTGGAACGAACGCCATCCTAAAACCGGAAAGGTGCCCGTCGAGGTCGAGCACATCGACGGCGATTGGAGAAACAACCGCGTCGAAAATCTCACGCTGCTCTGCCCCAATTGTCACTCGCTAACGCCGACGTTCCGAGGGCTGAACCGCGGCAAAGGCCGCGCTACACGCCTCGGGGGCCGCGAACACCCGCTGGCAAAACACAAGCGCGACGCGTCGCCCCGAACAGACGCGAACTCGGCGGCGTAAAAGGACGGAAGCGCGGGGAGACCCAATTGCCCCTGGGATGCCGGCGTAGCTCAGGGGCTAGAGCGTCGATCTTGTAAGTCGAGGGCCGTGAGTTCAAATCTCACCGCCGGCTGAGAAACCAAAGCGGGGCCCGCGTAAGCGGGCCTTCGCCATCAAGAAACCCCAAGAACGGCATCATGCAGCGCATCAAACCCAAATGGCTCAACTCCGGACTCGTTCTCGTATGCGAGCGGTGTTACAAAGAACGCATCCCCGATGAAGACCCGGATAAAGCCGCCGAAATCGGCGACTTCAACCTACGCGATTGGCTGAAGAAAAAACTAAAGGAAGACGGCCATTGGGGCAAGGTCCGCGCTGTCAGCACGAGTTGCCAAGACGTCTGCGCCCGCCGGCAAGTTACGGTCGTGATCGACAAGCAAACCGGAACGAAAGCAACGGAGTGTTTTGTCATCGACCCGATCGCCGACCGCGACGCGTTTTACCAAACCATCGTCGATCGTTTAGGCGAAGGACGCAGCGACGAATCGACGATCGCTTCCCCGCGGTTCGAACACTACGAAGACGACGCGGACGCGGCCTTGTAGGCGACCGCGGTCAACTCGAACCGCGCGTCGAACAGCAGCGGCCCGGAACCCAGAAATGCGCGCGCTGGCAGATTGCCGGTAAAATACGACAAGTACACTTCGTTGAACAGCGAGTAGAGCGACACGTCCGGCGTGTGAATCGTAATCTGGACGATGTCGCTCATCTCCAGCCCCGCAACGCCCAGCGCGCGGCGCAGCGACTCCATCAGCGCTCTGGCTTCATCTCCCGCTTCCGAAGGCGGTTTGCCGGTTTCGTCATCCAAGCCGATCTGGCCGGCGATGTAATACGTGTTGCCTGCGCGCACGGCATCGCTGAACGGAAGCGGCCCGCGGCCAGGCCGCTCCGCAGTGAAAAATTCAGGTTCCATGCCGCGCAAATATGACAGGAACTGACGCGGTTCCCACTTACCATCTTGGTATGGATACACGCGGAGTAGACGCCACGTTCTTTATTGTGAAAGAGATGCCGCGGGCGCGCGCTTTTTACGATGCGCTGCTGGAGCAGCAGCCCGATCCCGCCGGCGACCATTGGTGCGAATACACCATGTCCGACGGCAGCACGTTCGCCCTCGGATTTCACCCGAGTATGGAGTTTAAGCCGAGTTTCGGCCTACTGCTTGGCGTGAAGAGTCTCGATGAAGCGAAGAAACGCGCCGAAGCGGCGGGCGGAAAGCTCACCGGCGTCGAGATGGGCGGCGAGATCTGCAAGTCTGCCGAAGTCGTCGACACCGAAGGGAACTCGCTTTATCTGCACGAGCGCTACAAATAACGCGGTTATTTCACGTGCGTTATCACGAAATGCGCTAGCAATATAAGCGACATCGTCGACACGAGCGCGGCAATGGCAAAGCCTTGCCGCGTCGCCGTGTCGCGAGCTTGCCGGTCCGACAGCCCCGCATAGTCGGACGGAAATGCGAAACCCCATGCGTCATCGCGGTCGGCGACGTCAGCTAGCGTAGGATCGCGCGGCATCGGCACCTCGGACGCAAAGCGATCGGGATTGCCGCGCACCACCATCGCCTGGCGGAAGCCGGTAACGCCGAGTATGATGAAGGCAGCGATGGCGCCGAGTTCGAGATAGTCGTAACCGCTCATCAGTGCGCGTGCGTTTTAACCATCGACACGACCAGCACGATCATCAAAATCGGGATCGCAAAGCAGATTTGAAACGCTTGTTGCGTGGCAATTACGCGCGCGCGTTCCGGCGTTTGCCCTCTGAACTGCGAACTGAAGATCATGCCCCACGCATTGTCCGGGTCGTCGTCCACGGTGATGTACGATTCGGGGTCGTTGCTCACGGCCGTATAGTACCGGAATCCGTACACGCCGATCGCGGCAACGGCTACGAGCATAACGATAAAAACGGCGTCAGTCATCCATGCCTCCGGCTATGCGGCTAATGCGCATGCAGCTTTACGAGCGAAGAGATCAATACCATCAGCACGACGGCAACCAGCAGTACGATACCGAACGCTTTTTGAACGGCGAGCGGCGCTTCTAACTCCGGCGTCTGGGCTGCAAAATCGCCGCGAAGGATCGTCTCCACCGGGTCGGTCGGCTCCGAACCCATCGTAGTTCGCGGGGTTGGGCTGTTCCCGATCTGCCAATAGTAGCGTACGCCGTACACGCCCATCGCAATGACGGCCAGGATCATGGCGATCAGGATAATGTCGATCACACGCGGACGGCTCCGCCGTGCAGAATGATGAAGATGGCACCGGCGCCGATGAAAGCGCTGTAGAGTATGCTAAGCCACGCGCGGGTGCGGATGTTGGAGCAACGGATGCCCTCGGCGAAGTCGGGGTTCAAGATATCCGTTTCGGTATCGTACCGGTATGTCCGCAAGGCGAACATATACACCCACGTCTCGATGGTCCGCTGCGGCGCCACCAGGACCGATGCAACCGTCGGCGTCGCAAGCAGCGCGTATCCGCCGATGACCAAGTGGAAAACCCAAAGAGCGAATGCCACATAGGCAAACACCAGCGTCGTTTCCATAGCCATAAATTGAAGGGGCGCCCTTGGCGCCCCTCCTAGCAACTACGGCAGTTCGATCTCCGAGAGATTCTTCTCGATCTTCCGTTTCACGCGCTGCAGCGCGTTATCGATCGATTTCACGTGGCGGCCCAGATCGCGCGCCATCTCCTGATAGCTCTTGCCCTCGAGATACGAAAGGAGCACCTGCGACTCGAGCTCGGACAGATTCTCTTGAATCCGCTCTTTGATGTCCTGCGAGACTTCCTGGTTGATCACCAGCTCTTCCGGATCCGAAGTCTTCTGCGAGGCCATGACGTCGAGCAGCGTACGTTCGCTGTCTTCATCGTAGATCGGCTTGTTCAGCGAGATGTACTGATTCAGCGGAATGTGCTTCTGACGCGTCGCCGTCTTAATCGCGGTGATAATCTGGCGCGTGATACACAACTCGGCGAACGCGCGGAAGCTGGACAGCTTGTCCGCTTTGAAGTCGCGCACGGCTTTATACAAGCCGATCATGCCTTCTTGGATGATATCTTCGCGATCGGCGCCGATAAGGAAGTAACTCTTCGCTTTAATACGGACGAAGTTCTTATACTTGTTGAGGAGAAACTCCATCGCGAGGTTGTCACCCGATTTCGCCGTCGCGACCAAGTCCTCGTCCGGCCGCTCGTGATAGTCGAGTCCATCCGACACAGGATGGGTCATTGCCATTCTACTTGCCCTTAAGGTTCATGTGCGGCGAAGTCGCCGGCTCCGCGGAGCCGGTCGAGCCGACGCACCCGAACAGTATAGGAGGGTGCTCCTTGCGCGTCAAGGATAAAGCCAGCAGTCTTTTTGGCACATCGGCAGCAAGACAGGCGAGCGCATTGATCATGACAATTCGGCCCGCCGGCGCCGTGCCGCGGGTACGCTCCTCGAGGCGCGGCTGAAGACCGATGAATCGAAAAGTGTCGGTTGGACGGCAGACAAGCGTTCCGAGTCGGTCGGGCACCGCATGGGCCGCGCAAACGTGCCGATGTTGCCTCGCCCGGACCGGAGCGCCGCCTAAGCGGAAGCGGACGAAGCGCGCTGCCGCACGGCCTCGTAAAGCAAAATCGCGGCTGCGACGGACGCGTTGAGCGACTCCGTTTCGCCGAGCAGCGGAATGCGCACGACGTAATCGCATTCGCGCGCGACCAACTGCGAGAGCCCTTCACCTTCGGCGCCGATGACGATCGCTATATCGCGATCGAAATCGGCTTTGGTGTATTCCACGCTATTCTCAGTAAGCGCAGCGCCGGCGACCCAGACGTTCGCCTTCTTCAACTTGCGAATGGTATCCGCAACGTTCGAAACGCGCGCGATCGGAATATGGCCGGCAGCGCCGGCCGCGGCCTTGCGCACCGTGGCATTCACGCCTGCTGCGCGGCGCTCGGGCATTATGACGCCGTGCGCGCCGGCACACTCCGCGGTGCGGATAATCGCGCCGGCGTTGTGCGGATCCGTAATATGATCGAGTACGACTATCAGCAGCGGCCCCTTGCGCGGCGCGTTGACGATATCTTCGATCGACGCATACTCGAACGGCGCGCCGAACGCCACCACGCCCTGATGCGCCTTGTAGGGAAACTGCGTGAAATATTTCCGCTCTTCGGTGCGCACGCGGATCTGACGCTCGCGGGCCGCTTCGAAGATCTTGCGCAGCGCAGGGTCGCGCTGACGCTCTTGCGCAACGTGAATGTGCCGCAGCGCCTCGCCGGCTGCGAGCGCTTCTTCAACCGCGTGCACGCCGTAGATGACGTTATCGAGATCTATTTTTGGGGCGCGATGCTCCACGTTGTTCCGTCTTTCGAATCTTTGAGTGCCACGCCGTTCGCAAGCAGAATGTCGCGCAGGCGGTCGGACTCGGCCCAGTTCTTCTCTGCCCGCGCCTGCGTGCGTAAAGCGATCACGGCAGCGACCGCCTCTTCGGACGAGCTCCCGTTAAACGACGTTCCAAGCGCTTCACCGAGCTTATGCCCAAGCCCGGCCGGCAGTTCGGCCGCCGGCTCTTCCAGCCACGAGGCATCCGGCGCGATGCCGAGCAGTTGCAGCGCGTATGCGAACTCGTCCGCGTTGCTGCCCTTATAACCGACGATCTCTGCAAGCGCGACCGATGTGTTGAAATCTTCGTCGAGCGCTTTTTCGATGTTCGCAATCAGCTCGCTGCCGCGCAAAGCTGCCGTGCCATCCGTCGAGGCCCGGTACATCTTCTTAAGCCGCTCCAGCGTTACCGCAGCGGCGCTCACCGATTCTTCCGTGAAGTTCATCACTTTGCGATAGCCCGTCTGTAAAAACAGCAGCCTAATCGCTTGCGGATCGTGCCGCTTCAACAACTCCGATAACGGCTCGAAGTTGCCGAGCGACTTGCTCATCTTCTGATTTTCGAACAGCAGCAGTCCGCCGTGCATCCAATACTTGGCCATCGGCGGATGCGCCATGAGCGGCTCGGACTGCGCGACTTCATTTTCGTGGTGCGGAAAGATCAGGTCGGCACCGCCGCCGTGGATGTCGAAGCCGTCGCCGGATTCGTCGAGCAGCGCGCGCGACATCGCCGAGCACTCGATATGCCATCCCGGCCGGCCGTCGCCCCACGGCGAGGGCCAATGCGGCTCGCCCGGTTTGACGAACTTCCACAGCGCAAAGTCGAGCGGATCGTCTTTGGTCTCGTCCACTTCAATGCGCGCGCCGGCTTCGAGCTCTTCGATGTTCCGGTTCGAAAGCGCGCCGTACGACGGAAACGACGAAACGCGATAATAGACGCCGTCTTTCGCAACGTAGGCATGGCCGCGTTCGACGAGTTGACCGATCATCGCGCAGATCTGGTCGATATACTTCGTGGCATACGGCTCGAAGTCGGGCTCGCGAACGCCCAAACGCTGCATCGAGCTTTTGAAACTCGCGTAATACCCCGAAACGATGTCGTACCAGTTCTCGCCCGTTTCGCGCGCGCGATTGATGCTGCGGTCGTCGATGTCCGTGACGTTCTGCACGTACGTTACGCGATAGCCCTTATGTTCGAGATACCGCCGCAGCACGTCGAAAAATAAAAAAGAGCGCGCATGCCCCAAGTGCGCCTCGGCCGAGGGCGTGAGGCCGCATACGTAAATGCGAACCGCTCCATCTACGAGCGGTTCGAACGTTTCTATCGAGCGGGTGCGCGTATTGTAGAGTTTCAGATGACCCACGACCAGGCTTTTTCGCCGCTTTCTTCTTGTTCCAGCTCTGCGAGCCGTTGTTCCAACTTCGTAAGACGCTGCTGCAAACGCGAGATCGAATCGGCGTTCGGGTCCGGCATGTCGACGTGCGCGCGATCCGGCACGGCACGAACGGGAACGCCGTCCTGCATGACCAGCCGCGCCGGAACGCCTACAACGGTCGAATTAGGCGGCACATCTTTCACCACCACGGAACCGCCGCCGACTTTCGAGTTATCGCCGATCGTTATTGCACCCAGCACGGCGGCATTCACGCCCACCGTAACGTTCTTGCCGAGCGTCGGATGGCGTTTGCCGTGCGACAAACTCGTCCCGCCGAGCGTGACGCCTTGATAGATCGTGCAGCCGTCGCCGACTTCCGCCGTCTCGCCGATGACCACGCCCATACCGTGATCGATAAACACCCCTTTGCCGAGTTTCGCGGCCGGATGGATCTCGATGCCGGTTAAAAAGCGGCTGACGTTGGAGAGCAGCCGCGGCAAGAGCGGGACGTTCGCTTCGTGCAGCGCGTGCACGACCCGGTGCAGTACGATTGCATGAAACCCCGGATACGACAGGATAACGTCGACCGGCCCGCGCGCCGCAGGGTCGCGTTCGAGCGGGGCTTGAAGGTCGGCGCGAAGCGTCTCCAGGGGCGCAGCCATAGCACTTAGTCTAACCCAGGCGTCAAACGAAGGGATACGCCTAAAGGTCTGGGTTTTGTGAGTCCGCGGGCTTCTCTCCCCGGATCGGCTCGAAGGGCTCGCCGCGCGGGCCGTACTTGATGGGCTCGAGGCCCCGCCCGTGCAGCACTTTCGAGTTCACCGCGCCGAGGCGAATCAAAATCCGGTCGTGTCCGAGCAGCGGAAACAGCAGATACAGCGGCGGGCCTTCCTTTTTACCGGTGAGCGCCATGCGCACTGCGTAGCGCGCGTCGGCTTCATCGATACCGAACTCCTCGGCCACGATCGCAATATCGCGCTCGACCGGGAGATCGCGCAGTTCGGCTTGGCTATCGACGTACTGTCCGATCGTGTCTAAAAAAAACAGCACGTCGCGCGAGCGCAGCCGTTCGAGTTCCAGCGCCGGAATGATGCACGATTCTTCGCGCAGATCGAACACAGGCTGGCGCGCCTCGTCGATCGTTTGCAACTGCGATCCGTACGCTTCGAGAAACAGATCGATCCAGCGCATTGCCGCATCGGGTGCCGGCGTCTCTAAAACACCCCAGCGCTGCATCGCTGCGGCTAATTCATCTCTTGCAATCATCGTTCTTCGAGCAGCGCCACAGCGTACGCGGCGATGCCGCTGCCGTCTCCCGTGTACCCCATTCCTTCGCTCGTCTTTGCCTTGACGCTTACTTGGCGCACGGGCAGATTCAGCCGGCTCGCGACATTCGCGCGCATCTGTTCGATAAACGGTGCGAGCTTGGGCAGCTGTACGACGATCGTCGCGTCGACGTTGGAAACGTAGTAGCCCTCTCGTTCGACGAGCTGCGCGCACTGCTCGAGCAGTTCCATCGAATCGGCGCCTTTCCAGCGTTCGTCCGTATCCGGAAAATGTTTGCCGAGATCGCCGAGCGCAGCCGCGCCCAACAGCGCGTCGCAGACCGCGTGCGCAAGCACGTCGGCATCGGAGTGCCCGAGCGCGCCGGTGGTATGCGGCACGTCGACGCCGCCGAGCAGCAGCTTACGTCCCTCGACCAACCGGTGCGCGTCGAACCCGTGGCCGATCCGCATTACACGCGCTCGCGCACGAGTTGTTCCGCGCGCGCCAAATCTTCAGGCAGCGTAACTTTAAAGTTTTCCGGCGATCCGGGGACCGCGTGCACGCGAAATCCCGCACGTTCGAGCAGCATTGCGTCGTCCGTTGCGTCGATGCCGTCGCGAATGCCTGCCTCGTGCGCTGCGAGGAGATCGGCGCGCATTGCAAATTGCGGTGTTTGCGCCGCCCACAACCGCGAACGTTCGGGTGTCGATTCGACGATCGAAGTTTCGGGATTCACGACTTTTATCGTGTCGACAACCGGAATGGTCAAGAGCGATGCGTGTCCGGGCGCGACCGGAGCCATTCCCGCGCGAACGAGTTCGGACGTAACGAACGGCCGTGCGCCGTCGTGAACAAACGCGGCTTCAATAGCATCGTCCAACGCCGTCAGGCCCTCGAAAACGCTTGCCTGACGCGTTGCACCGCCCGGCACGACGCGGCACGATACGCCCGCATCCGACAACGCCTGCCCGACCTCATCGAGCCATTCGCGTTCGGTCGTAACGACGATCTGCACGACCTCCGGCATCGCTGCGAACACGGATGCAGACCACGTCAACATCGGTTTTCCGCCGATGGGAATCAACTGCTTCGGACGCCCAAACCGCGTGCCGCGCCCGGCAGCTACAATAATTGCGCCCCATTTTAAAAGGCGTTGCGGCCTAGCCTCCACGCCCCCCACTTCGTGGGGCCCCCATAACCTCATTGCGCCTAAATGCACTGCTAGCTCGATAGCTCCCCGAGGGCGCGCATTTGTCTCACTTGATCTTGGGGCGCGCGAAGATCATGCGGCCCGCTACCGTTTGCAGCACGCTGGTGACGACCACGTCGGTCGACTCGCCGATAAGACGGCGCCCCTGCTCGACCACGATCATCGTTCCGTCGTCCAAATAGCCCACGCCCTGGTGCGGCTCTTTGCCTTCGCGCACGACCTGCACGTGCATCTCTTCGCCGGGCAGCACGACCGGTTTGACCGCACCGGCGAGCTCGTTGATGTTCAGCACCTGCACGCCTTCGACGCCGGCCACGCGGTTCAAATTGTAATCGTTCGTCAGCAGTTTGCCGGCAAGTTCCTGAGCGACGCGAACGAGTTTCGCGTCGGCTTCGCGCACGTCGCTGTAGTCGCGTTCGCTAATCTCCAGCACGCCCAGGTCTTGCAGACGGTTCAAAACGTCGAGCCCGCGGCGGCCGCGCGTGCGTTTGAGCGGATCGGTCGAATCCGCTATCGACTGCAGTTCGCGCAGAATGAACCGCGGCAGAATAAACGGCCCTTCGAGAAAGCCGGACTCCAGAATCTCGACGATACGTCCGTCGACAATCACCGACGTGTCGATGATCTTCGGCGTTCCGCGCACGCCGGTGACGGCCGAGACGTTCAGCGGCAGGACGTGCATGCGCGAGCCGACGCGCGCACCGAGATACGCCGCAAAAATACTGATGAGAATATAAAACAGGATCGCGATGTACGTGCCCGCCGCGCCCATCGATGCGACGAACTCGAACAGAATACTGCGTATCAAGAACGCCACGAGCAGGCCGACGATCAATCCGATCGCACCGCCCGCAAGTTCGATGGGTGCGAGCCGTTCGATCGCGCGTTCGACCGCGTTCAGTTCGTCTTCGAAAAACGACTGCGCAATGGGCGCGACGAGCACGCCGATGAGCGCGCCGGCGATCGGCGTGACGATCGTGAAAACCAGTTGCCAGGCCTCACCGGCCAAATGCAGCGAGAACAGCCGCAGATACGCTTCGCGGCCGAGTAAAAACCCGGTGACGCCGAAAACGATAGCAAAAAGAAAGCGCAGCAGTGCCGCTGCAACGCCGGGGCCTACCCGGACGTCACGAAAGCCGCGCATACGTCGTTCGCCACGAAGCGGCCGCTGCGCGTAAGACGCGCATGCGTCGCATCGACTTCAAGAAGTCCATCATCGCAATATTGCCGGACCACAGCCGCATAATCCCTGAGAAAGTCCAGACCATACCGCTCTTTAAACTGCGCGAACGATACCCCTTGCGCGGTTCGCAGCGCCAGCATGATGGCCTCACCGGCGCGCTGCGCGCCTTGCAACTCTTCGGATTCACCCGGAATAGGCGTACCCGAGAGCGCAGCGCCGGTATATTCATCCAAACTGCGCGTATGCACCGCGCGTACGCCGTTTAAGTACGAGGCCGCGCCGACCCCGAAGCCCGCATACTCGCCGTTGGCCCAGTAATTCCGGTTATGTGCGCTCGCGTGACCCGGCCGGGCGAAGTTACTGATCTCGTACTGTTCGAACCCGGACGACTCCAGCGTCCGGATAGCCAGATCGTAGAGATCGGCTTCAAACGAATCGCCCGGAAACGCCGACGGGTCGCGCTGCTGCCAACGCTCGTAAGGCGTACCGCTTTCGACCGTCAATCCGTAAGTCGAGATATGATCGACGCCGAGATCGATAGCGGTTTCAAGGCTCGTGCGCCACGATTCGAGCGTCTGCCCCGGCGTCCCGAAGATCAAATCGATGCTGACGCTGCGGATTGCGGCTTCGCGCGCGGCATGGACCGCTTGCGCGATCTGCTGCGGATCGTGGCGGCGGCCCAGCGTAGCGATCTCGTGCGGAACGAAGGACTGCACGCCGATCGAGAACCGGTTGATACCCGCATCCGCATATGCGCGCGCAGCGTCGACCGTAACGAGCTCGGGATTGACTTCGATCGTCGTCTCGCGTCCGGGCGCGCCGGCGAACCTGTCGAGCGTTGCAAGCAGCGCGGCGATATCCGCCGCCGGGTACGTGTTCGGCGTACCGCCGCCGAGAAAGACCGTATCGTACGGCGTGTGTGCGGATGCGCGCTCGCGTTCGAACAGCGCGATCTCCCGGAGCAGCGCATCCATATAGCGCCGCGCCGCACTCGCTTTATGCGGCCACTTTGCGAAGTCGCAATACGGGCAGATATACGGGCAGAACGGGAGATGAACGTAGATTCCGGCCATGACGGGTTGCCGGCGCGCTAGTCGTGCGCCGAGAAGATACCGACCGCGCCGGGACCGCCGTGGGTTGCAATGACGGGCCCCGCTTCGAGCAGGCCTAACATTTTCGGCTCCGCGCCCAAGCGTTCGCGAAGGCGGCTCTGAATCTCGGACGCCAGCGCGGGCGCATTCGTATGAATGACCAGGAAGCGCGCATTCGCCGGATCGGGCGCGTTTTTGATCGCGAGATCGATCATCGTCTCACGCGCGCGCGTCATCGTCCGCACTTGCGCCTCGGCAACAACTTCGCCGTCGCGCAGCGCGATGACCGGAACGATCTTCATCAGCGTCCCGAGCGCGGCTTTCGCTTTGCCGATGCGTCCGGTACGAACGGCATGCGAGAGATCGGCGATGCATGCATACAGCCGCTGCGTCTCGCGCTGACCGGCAAGATAAGCGAGGATGTCGTCCATGCTGCGGCCTTGCGCGGCCATCGCCTGCGCCGCCAGCACTTGCAGGCGCAGTCCGCCGGCAACGGTTTCGGAGTCGACAACTTCGATTCGCGCCTGTCCGAACTGCTGGGCAGCACTGCGCGCCGCGTTGATCGTTCCGGAAAGCTTCGAACTAATGGTCAAGCAAAGAATCTGCTTGCCCGCATCGGCCAGCGGCCGGAAAGCATCCTCGAACATCTGCGCCGTCGGCTGCGAGGTATTCGGCAGTTCTTTCTCGGTCGCCAGTTTGTGATAGAACTCGCTGCGCGAAAGATCGATGTAATCGCGATAGCTGCGATCGCCGAAGCGCACGAACAGCGGCACCACCTCCACCCCGGCTTCGCGCGCGCTCTGCGGCTCGATATCCGAAGTGCTGTCGGTAACGATTGCGATATCCAGCGTTAGGCCTCTTTCGCGAGGTGCGGTTTCACGAGCTGCGTGATCGTTCCGACTACATCGTGCTGCGCTTCGACGGCCGCTTGATGGATGGAATGCTTGATGGCGCTGCGCGTCGCGCGGCCGTGCGTGACGATGCAGTTGCCGGCGATTCCAAGCAGCGGCGCGCCGCCGTAGGTTTCGTAATCGAACCGCGTCTTGAGTTTGCGCAGCGCCGGCAGCATCAGCGCGGCACCGGCTTTGGTCAGCAGCGATCCGCCGAGGACCGTGTCTTTGATGACCTTTTGCAGGTCGTGAATCAGACCCTCACCCATTTTGAGCACGACGTTGCCGACGAAACCGTCGACGACGATGACGTCCGCGGCGTTGTGGAAGATATCTTTGCCTTCGACGTTGCCGATGAAGTTGATCGGCGCCTCGCGCAGCAGCGCGGCCGCTTCGAGGACCTGCGAGTTGCCTTTCGTCGCTTCTTCACCGACCGAAAGTATCGCAACGCGCGGATTCGGAATCTCGAGCACGCCCTTTGCATAGGCGGAGCCCATGATGCCGAACTGTTCGAGCCATTCGGGACGGCAGTCGACGTTGGCGCCGGAGTCGAGCAGCACCATCGGTCCGTTCAGTGCCGGCCAGACCGTTGCAATCGCCGGACGCGCGATGCCGGGAATCGTGCGCAGACGAATCAGCGCGATCGCTAAAAACGCTCCGCTGTTGCCGGCTGAAACGACGCCGTCGGCCGTACCGTCTTTGACCATCGCAACGGCCATGCCGAGCGAGGTCTTATCGGCGATGCGCAGCGCCTGCGATGCATGCATATCCATCGGCACCGCTTCGGGTGCGTGCACGACTTCGATCGTTTCGCTCTTCGGACCCGTCAGCAGCGGACGTATCTGCGCTTCGTCGCCGACGAGGATCAAATCGCCGTAATCTTCCTGCGCGGCAAGGACGGCACCGGCGACGATCTCGCCGGGCGCTTTATCGCCGCCCATCGCATCGATGGCAATACGCGGTCTACTCATCGAGGGAGATCCAATACTCGGCGTTTTTCTGCCCGCCGTAATAGTACTCGCTTTCCGCGGACGGAAAAACCGAGCGCAGCTCCTCCACGAGCCGCTGTGCATCGCGTTCTTTTTGCGATCCGCCGTAATACACGGTGATCAGGCCTCCCGATTGAGCTCCCATAGCTGTAAGGACTGCAACGGCAGCCGCTCCGATGCTCTCGCCGGCGAACAACGCACCGTCGTGCGCGGCGGCCGGTTTGCCCCGCTGAACGGACGTTCCACCGATACTTGCATCCTTCCCCGCAAAGAAGATCTGCGCCGACTTCGTCAGTGCTGATTGCTCGCGAATCGCACTCTCGTCCGGCGCACCCTCGCTCGCTTGGCGCATCGCCAGCAGCGCCGACAGTCCCGCGACGACGTCCGGCGTCGTCATCACCCGGACGTCGCGGCCGCTCAGCCGCGCAGCCTCCTTCGCCGCAAGCGCGACGTTTTTGTCGTTCGCAAACAGGTAGACGACGGGCGCCAAACACTTATTGATCGCCAGGACCAAATCGCGCACGCTCGGATTGGATTGCGCGAGCAGCGTAACTTCGGCGCCGAGTTCGCGCGCGATCTGGTCGAACCCGGAACCGGGCACGACGAAGGCGATCGAGTACGGCGCCGACGGCTGGTCGACGACGAGCACGTTGTGCTGCTGTTCCATGTTGTCGACTTTTAAGCGCGCAAGGTCGCCGTATTTTGCCGCAATGGCTTTAACGGCGTCGGGATTGTCCGTGTGCAAGTGCACTTTGATCGTGGGCTGTTCGCCGGCCACGATCAGCGAGTCGCCGCGCGCTTTGAGCTGGTCGCGCAGTTCGTGGACGCTGCAGCGTGCGTTTTCCAGAATGAATTCGGTGCAGTACTTGTTCTCGCCGACGATCTGCGCGGCGGTAAACACTTTCTGACGGACGGGCCGGCGCGGAAAGGCCGTCGTGCGCACCATCGCATCGGGAAGAAACCGCAGCACGCCTTCCAGGAAATAGACGAATCCCGCGCCGCCCGAATCCACCACGCCGGCCTCTTTGAGCGCCGGCAGCTGATCCGGCGTGTGGTCCAGCGCCTCGTTGGCGGTGCGGAGCACCGAGTTTAGGAACCGGTAGAGATCCGGCTCGTGAAACGACTGCTTGTAAGCAGCCTCTGCGGCCGCCTCGGCTACCGAGATAATCGTCCCCTCGACCGGTTTGACCAAAGCTTGCTTGGCCGCTCCGACGGCTTCCCGCATGCCTGTCGCGAGCAGAAACGTATCGATCTCGCTCCGGTGGCGGACATGGTGCGCGAACCCGCGCAGCATCTGCGAGATGATGACCCCGGAGTTGCCCCGGGCGCCCATCAGCGCCCCCTGCGCGGCGGCCGCGGCGACTTCGGAGAGCGGACGGTCGTGGATTTTGCCCGCCTCGAGCGCGGCCTGGCGGCAGGTCAGATACATGTTCGTCCCGGTATCCCCGTCGGGCACGGGAAAGACGTTCAGATCGTTCAGTACGCCGCGATACTTCCGAAGAAAATAAGCGCCGGCGGTAATAAACTTCGCATAGGCGCGCCCGTCCAGGGCCGTCACATCCATCGGAGGGTCGTCTTTCTTAAGAGACGACCGTGGGCCTTGTGGGATGCGGCTTTGAAAGCTTGTCGAAGCCGCCCGGCCGTGGTAATCTACCAGGGTTGCCCGGTCGCCTGCGGCCGAGTGCGGTATTGCATACGAAGGGAATTTTGTCATGGCGAAGCGCTGTGAAGTCTGTAACAAGGGTCCGATGGCCGGCAACAACGTCAGCCACGCGATGAACAAAACCAAACGCCGCTGGCTGCCGAATCTTCAGGCGGTCCGCATCAACGATCGCGGCACGGCCCGTACGGCCCGCGTCTGCACGTCGTGCCTGCGCGCGAAGAAAGTGACGCGCGCGGTCTAATCCGCGTTCTCGGAAGTTCGAAAAAGGCGCGCCTTGCGGCGCGCCTTTTCTTATTGCGGCCGCTCTTCGGCCTCGTTGATGTAACTTTGCTGACCGACCATTCCCGTATCGTCGGCCGAGATTACCGCGTCCGATTCTTCTTCGTCGTCGTCTTCATCTTCATCGTCGATGGGATCGACGGGTTCGCGCTCTTCCATTGGTACTCTCCTCTTCCAGGCTAATCGAGGTTAGGGTTGTCGCCGGTGCTGCTCGAGCGGCCGGTGCGGTCTATGGTTCCCGTAATTACCGTTCCCGTAGACGGCGTCGTATCGTTGGTGCGGCCGTTGTGCTGCATGATGATGGCATCGATGGTTCCCGGATCGCCCGCACCGCCGCTTACCTCCAGCATCGCGCCGCTGCCGCCGCCGGGGGCCTCGGGCCGGACCTCGACGTCGCAGCCTTGCGCGCGAAGATCTTCCGCTGCGCGCCGCGCATCGATCTCCGTTGCAAAGTACGCCGTCGTCCGGAAATCCGCGTTCACGTCATTCTCCTTTGCGTCAGTACGAAAAGTGCACGCTCGGCAGCTGCGCCGCGCTGTACGACGGCGAGCCCGAGATCGCCCAAATAACTTCGTGCGCGTATAACGGAATCGATCGGGGGTCGCCGGTGTAAAGCGAGTACGTCGTGTTCGAAACGGATTGATCGCCTTGACCCTGGTACCGCGCGCCGGACGTGTAGATCGTCATACCCGAAAGCGAATGCCCCCAAATATCCAGATACTGCCCCAAGGTGTGAAGCGCCGTAGTACGCGCTGCAGTCGAAGGATCTTCGATGTGAATCACGCCGGCAGCGTCGTGCGTGTGCAAGTAGTAAAAGCACGTCGCCGTACTAACTACGCCGGCCGAGGAGTCTGCGCCGGGATTCTCCATTCCGGTTCCGTCGGGAAGCGCAGTCAGCGTACCGTTCACGACGAAGCCGAGAAACGCGTGGATATGATAGTGCGCGTTGTCCATCGTGGGCAGACACGGAATGCCGTCGACTGTTTGGCCTTGGCCGCCGTTCGCCGCGTCTCCGTCCTCAGGCGAGAACGTATTGTCGGCACCAACGATATTTCCGTAGAACACTGCAACCGACGAAGGCAGGCCGCCTCCGCCGCCACCGCCGCCGCCGTTACCACCGCCCGGGAGCGAAGCGGTTCCGCCGCCGCCACCGCCGCCGCATCCGGCCAACGCGAAAACCAACCCGAGAGCTCCGAGTGAGCGAATGTTACGCTGCATAAGCTCATCCTAGGTTGCCCTGCGGCGCGGCGTCAGAGTCCTGCGGGGTAGGCGCCTAGGGGCTTGCCTGATTCTGCACGTGCGCTTGCAGCTGCGCGACTGCAAACAACGTGCGCGCAATATCTTGCGGCTCGAGCGTGATCATATATTCGAGACGGACGTGCGAGGCATCGATCGTCTTCAACATTACCGCGCACAATACCGGACCGCGTTTTGAGGGCGCAAACGAAAGGCCGAGCAAACCGCCGGCGAGCGTGAATCCGGCAGACGGTCCATTACCCGTTCCGATCTTCTGCAAATAATCGCGGATCTCGAACAGCTCGTACAGACCGATCGCCATCTCGAACGTCGCCTGCAGCGCGCCGGCATGCGCCGCGATGCGGCACTGCATGAGATCGAGATCGGCCGGTTCGGCGCGCTCCGGATGCTGGTAGTCGACAACGTGTAGTTCGAGATGCGGACCCGCTTCGGCACCGAAGCGAATGGCGAGCGGTGTAAACATCAGCCGTAGATAATCTTGTGTTTTGGCGGCGCGAACTTCAACCGCGGACCGTCGTAGGCGGTCGGTTTGATGACCTCGGTGTCCACGTTAGATTTTTCGCAAAAACGCATGGTACGGTCGTCGTCCACCTGATACCCGAGCGGGCGCCATTTTTCAAGCGCCGTGACCGGATCGACCGTGGCTCCGCCGTAGCTTCCGGTGTTGGCAACCGAGCGTGCGCAGAGCGCGCTTGCGAGCAGCGCACCGGCAAACGGCGAAGCGCCCAGCGCCATGAACACGCCGAGCGCGCCCGCGAATACATCGCCGACGCCGTGCGCCGGAAACGTCGGATAGTACGGGGCAAGAATGCGGTGGTAGCTGTAGCCGTTGGTAAAAAGCGTTTTGATGCGGTGCTTCTCGGCGTCGCGTTCGAACGACGTCACGACGACGGCCTCCGGACCGAGATCGAACATCCCGTTTAAAAAGGCGTGTTCCGAAGCGGATTCGTCGCCCGCAAGTCCGAGCAGCACTTCGGCCTCGAACCGGTTGGGCGTAACGATCTGCGAGATCGGCAGCAGCATATCGCGAATGGCGCGCGCGGTCTCCGCGCTGACGTAAAGGCCTTTTTGATAGTCACCGATCACGGGGTCGAGTAAAACGACGCCTTTATAATCCGTCAATTGCGTCGCGAGAATATCGACCAGATTGGGCTTGGGAATGTAGCCGATCACCAGAACGGCCGGCCGCTGGCTGATGAGAAACGCAACGTCTTTGCGGAAGTGCTGCGGATCGACGACGAAACTCGAACGGCCGGAGAAACCGCCGTGCGCGCTCGCATACGCGGTCGGCGCGGAGATCACGCGCGCGCCGAGCGCGTTCGCAATCGCAATCAGCGCCTGACTGCCGATAAAGCCCATGCCTACCGCGTTTTGCACGGAGCCTATGAGCGGATAGGTAATTATATCATCGCGCATGGTATGTCAATGTCACTATTGCGGCGCCCTCGGGGAGCAAACATGTTAGCACCCACGCTGAGGCGCCATTGAGGTTCGGGGGCCCCACGCACTTGCATGGGGGCGCGGAGCCTAGGGCGCAGCGCCATTAAAATGATCGAAGCCCGAAGGCGTAAGCGGCAGTTCGCCGTCCGCGTTACGCGCAGCCACGCCGCTTCCCTCGCGGAAACGTCCGATCGGGATCAGGCTGCTTCCGAATCGTGCGCGATAACGTGACGCCAGGTGCGCGAACGCGCGCGGCGCGACGGCGACGAGCAGTTCGAAATCCTCGCCGCCCGCCAGGGCAAACGCTTGCGGATCGGCGCCTTGCAGCCGAGCCGCCTGCAGCGCGCTCGCTGCAACGGGAACGTCCTCCACCAGCGCGCCGCACGACGAACGCGCGCACATCCGTGCGAGATCGGTCGAGAGTCCGTCGGAGATATCCATCATCGCGCGAACGTGCGCGCTCGCCGCGAGCCAGCGTCCCTGTGCTACGCGCGCTTGCGGCACGCGAAACGCATCGAACGCCTGCGCTTGCACCTCGGGCGCAAGTACAACGTCGCCCTTTGCGGCAAACAGACCGGCGCGCGATGCGCCGAGCGGTCCCGTCACAGCGGCGATGTCGCCGGGCTTTGCGCCCGCACGGGTCTTCACGTTCGACGCCCGGACTTCACCGACGAGCGCGATAGAGATCGCAATTGCAGGCGAGGCGCTGCAGTCGCCGCCCGCGATCGCGCAGCGGTATTCTTTTGCGCAAGCGACGATGCCGCGATAGAGCGCCAGAGCATCGTCCTGCGGCGTGTCTTTCGGAAGACCCAAACTCACGGTCGCCAGCACCGGGCGCGCGCCCGACGCGGCGGCGTCGCTGATATTTGCAGCCATGGCGCGATAGCCCGCGTCGTGTAAACTCATCAGGCCGCGCGTAAAGTGAACGCCTTCGATCAGCATATCGGCCGTCACGATGCTGCGGTTCGATCGCGACGGCTGCCACACGGCGGCGTCGTCGCCGATGCCGTTGAGAATCCGCTGCGTGCAGCCCGCGTTCTCGATGAGATCGCGGAACTTCGCGATCAGCGCGTCTTCGCCAGAAATGCTTGCGTTTTGCTCGCGCATTGTCCGCCGTCGAAGATTGCCGAACCGGCAACGAGCACGTCCGCTCCGGCGTCCGCGATCGACCGGGCGTTCTCGAGATTCACGCCGCCGTCCACTTCGATCTCGAACGAAGCGCCGCTGCGCTCGCGCAGCGCGGCGGCCTGGCGGATCTTCTCCATCGATCGCGGGATGAACGATTGGCCGCCGAAGCCCGGATTGACGCTCATAACGAGCAGCAGATCGAAGTCGCCCGCAAGATCCTCCAGCATCGCAACCGGCGTTTGCGGACAGATCGATATGCCCGCTCGCGCACCGATCGAGCGGATGTACGTGAGTAAACGCTGCGCGTGCGGCGTCGCTTCGAGATGAAACGTGATGAGATCGGCGCCGGCTTTACGGAAATCGTCAACGTACCGCTCGGGCTCGACAATCATTAAATGGCAATCGAACGTCAAGTTCGAGTGCGGCCGCAGATCTTTGACGACTTTCGGGCCCCACGTAATGTTCGGAACGAAGCGTCCGTCCATCACGTCGATGTGCAGGTACGAAGCGCCGGCCGATTCGACGGCGGCGACCTCGGTTGCAATACACGAGAAGTCGGCCGAGAGAATCGAGGGCGCGATCTTCGTCACTTCGGCGTCTTCTTCGCCGGCTGGTTGTGCGTATACGCGTTTTCGGGCTCTTGTCCGACCTTCGTCTGCCCTACGAGCGTATCGTTGACGAAAAAGTAGATCGCCGACGTTCCGATCGTAGTGACGTTCAGATCGAACTTCTGGCCGGGTTGCGCGTATTGATCGATCAGGTCGTACCGCCCGGTGTCGTCGCTGACCGAAAAGCGGATACGGCGCGCGCGGTTGTCGCCCGGTTCCGCAGGCGGAACGGCGGCGAGCACGTGCGTTTGGTGAATGATGCGTCCCGATTCGTGCGGGCCGGCGCTTACGTTGAGCGAGACCACGTCGTACGGCCCGATAACGGTTCCGGCTTCCGGACGCTGATGAACGACTTCGCCGTGTTTCGGTCCGTTCGGTCCGAGCGGCGTCCAAACGACTTGGCCGAGTTTGACGTGTTCTTGCGCGGCAAGACCCCGCGCTTCGTCGATATCCAAGCCCGTCATATTCGGAACCTTGATCGACGTTGCGCCGCCCTTACTCACCAGCAGCGAAACCGGAGAGCCTTCGGTCACGCTGATCGAGGGCTCGGGCTTCTGCGAGATCACGTGATCCGGCGGAATATCTTCGTTCTTCGCATACGTCACGCGATCGAGCGCTAAACGTGAATGCGAAAGATCGAGTTTGGCGTCGCGCAGCGATTGATAGCGCACGTCGGGCATCAGCATCGTCTGAACGCCGTCGCTTACGACCAGCGAGATCTGGCGGCCGGCGCGCACGTGCATGCCCGCTTGCGGCTGCTGGTTCATCACGACGCCCTTTGGATAGATCGAACTGGGCGCGTGTCCGGCAACCGCGGATTTCAGCTGCATGCGCGCGATTTGATTCACGGCGTCCGTCTGCGGCAAACCGACGAAGGACGGGACGGTAACCGTGTTCGGGCCCGGCAGCAGAAACTGCTGAACGGAGTGACCGAACCACACGAGCACGCCGACGAACGCGGCGAACACCAACGGAAAAACCCAATCGCGCGGGATGTAGCGCTCGATAGCCGTCAAACGAGCGCCTCGAGCGCGGCTTCGCTCACTTCCAAATTCGAATACACGTGCTGCGCGTCTTCATGCTCGTCCAGCGCTTCGAGAAACGCGAGCACCGCGGGAAGTTCCGCATCCGGCGGCGCCGTTTTCTGCTTCGCGCGCACGCCGAGATAAGCTTCCGAGACTTTCATTCCGGCTTTGCTTAAACTGTCGCGCACCTGTGCAAGGCTCGACGGTTCCGTGTGGATCTCGGTCGGTTCGCCGTACTCGAGATCGACGACGCCGTCGATGAGCGCGGCTTCCGTCATCGCATCTTCCGATCGCCCAGCCGGGTCGACGACGAGAATTCCGACCGGATCGAACATCCACGCAACGCCGCCCGTTTCCCCGAGCGCGCCGCCGTGTTTGCTAAAGAGAAAACGCAGCTCGCCTGCG
>DASSRQ010000226.1:0-5611 GCA_035701665.1 Vulcanimicrobiaceae bacterium | reverse complement strand
TTTTTCCGGCTTCGTTCATCTCGATGCTCGATTGCACGAATGCATCGTCTTCGATGGCCGCCCGCGCACCGACTGCGGCGGGCCGCGAAACGTTGAACGGCAGGCGAACGCGGTTGAGAAACTCGACCGTCTGGCTGTCGGCGTAGCCATAACCGAAGCGCAGCGAGGCGAGTCCGTAGATCTTCGACATGGTGCGCAGCACGATCGTTCGCGCGCGCCGTTTTACGGCCGCAATTCCGTCGACCGTGCCGGCACGCATATATTCGCGGTATGCCTGATCGACGAGCACCGTGATATGTTCGGGCACGCGTGCGAGAAAGGCATCCCAAGCTTGCGGTTCGAGTGCCGTTCCCGTCGGATTGTTGGGATCGCAGATAAAGATCAGCTTGGTCCGCGGCGTGATCGCTGCGAGCATTGCATCGAGATCGTGCACGCCGCCGGCATCCAGCGGCACCTCGACGATCTTCGCGCCTTGCAACTTCGTTGCGAGCGGATACAGCGAAAACGACGGTGCTGCCGCAATGGCTTCATCGCCCGGCTCCAGCGTCGTTTGCGCGACGATGTTGACGAGCTCGTTGCTGCCGTGACCGAGCACGACGTTTTCGGCGTCGAGTCCGTGCGGTGCCGCCAGCCGTTCGCGCAGTTCGGTGTGCGCATCGTCGAAATACAGGTTCAGCCGGTCGAGGTTCCCCAACGCTGCGAGCGCTTTCGGCGAACTGCCAAGCGGATTTTCGTTCGAAGCGAGTTTGATAACCGTGCGCAGCCCGAGGTCGCGCTGCACCTCTTCGATACTGGTTCCCGGCACGTATGGACGGAGCGCCCGTACCGCTTCGCGGCTCACTTCCGGCGCGAACCCGGATCGGTGATCGGCTGATTGGACGCGCACTGCGGACACTCCGAAGCTTCGTACGAAACGATCGGCATGTCGAGCAGCGCGTTGGTCTTCACGCCGAAGTCCGCCGCGCCGCGCTGCACGATCACGCCGACGCCGACGGGTACCGCTTGCGCCTTGCGTATAAGATCGAGCACTTCCATGACGGAACCGCCCGTGGTGACGACATCCTCGACGACCAGCACGCGCTGCCCCGGACGCAGTTCGAAGTTGCGGCGCAAAACGGGCACGCCGTTCTCTTTTTCGACGAAGATCGCTTTAGTGCCGAGCGCGCGCGCGACTTCGTATCCGAGAAGAATGCCGCCGACCGCGGCGCTGACGACGATCTCCGGTTTCTCCGCTTCGAACGCCGCGGCGATCTCTCGCGCAACCGGCTCGAGCAGCGCCGGATCTTCCAAAATGCGGAACTTTTGAATGAAACGGTCGCTATGGCGGCCCGAGCTGAGTTTGAAGTGGCCGCTCAGCAGCGCGCCGCGATCTTGCAGTTCTTGTTCCAGATTCATACGCGCGCTCCGTTCATCTCCTCGAGGATCGCTTGCGCCGCCGCAAACGGATCGGCGGCTTCAGTGATCGGCCGCCCGACGACTAGATAATCCGAACCGGCGCGAACCGCCGCTTGCGGCGTCATGATGCGTTTCTGATCGCCGGCCTGCGTGCCCGCGGGCCGAATGCCCGGCGTCAGCGTCAGAAAGTTCTTGCCGAGCGAGGCTTTGATGACGCCTGCTTCCTGCGCGCTGCATACGACGCCGCTGCAGCCCGCATCTTTTGCGAGTTGTGCCAGACGCAGCGTGTCCTCGAGCGGATCTTCGCCCAAGCCGACGTCGCGCAAATCGCTTTGGTTCATGCTCGTAAGAATCGTGACCGCAAACACATGCGGCGGAGGGCTCATGGCAAGATCTTTGGCGCGCTGCTCCGCCGCTTGTACCGCCGCGCGCATCATCTCGATGCCGCCGAGTGCGTGCACGTTGATGATGTGCGTGCCGTGACGCACGAGCTGCGTAACGCCGGCGGCAACCGTACGCGGAATATCGTGCAACTTGGCATCGATGAAGTGCCGCACGTCGCGCGCCTCCAGGTACGAAAAGATCCGCTCCCCGTATCCGTAGAGCGGCTCCATTCCGACCTTATAGATGAGATCGAGTTCGTAGAGCCGGTCGACCAGCGCTTCGGCCTCTTCGGGCCGTGCGACATCGAGCGCGACTACGAGCTGCGCCATTATCCTTGATCTCCTTCGTATTGATTTGCATTTGCGAATCCGACGTTCGCTTTCCCGATGATATCGCGCAGCGACTGCACGCCGCGCGCCGCGAGATACTCGCGCAGTCCTTCGACGATGCGAACCGGGATGCGCGGATCGGTGAAGTTTGCCGTGCCGATCGAGATTGCCGTCGCGCCGGCGAGGAAAAACTCGAGCGCGTCTTGGACCGTTTCGATGCCGCCTTGGCCGACAATCGGTATCGTCACCGCGCGAGCGACTTCGTACACGGCGAGGACGGCAACGGGCCGGATCGCGGGACCCGAAAGACCGCCGGTAACGTTGCCGAGCCGCGGCCGCCACGCATTCACGTCGATCGCCATGCCGCGAACCGTATTGATCACCGCGAGCGCATCGGCGCCGGCGTTCTGCGCTTCGCGCGCGATCGCGGCGATGTCGGTGACGTTCGGCGAGAGTTTGACGATGACGGTTTTATCGGTGACGTTCCGCACGGCGCGCACGACGTTCGCGGTCAACTTCGGATCGCAGGCGAACGTCTCGCCCTCGGAGGCCACGTTCGGGCACGAAATGTTGACTTCAAGCGCGTGAATCTCGTCGCGCGCCGCGAGTTTTTCGGCGACGTACGCGTAGTCGTCTACGGAGAAACCGGCAACGCTGCCGATCACTTTGCACGGGCGCGAGGCGAACTTCTTGACGTCGTTGAGCAGATAGTGCTCGATGCCCGGATTCTGCAGCCCGATCGCGTTGAGCATGCCCGCCGGCGTTTGGACGAGGCGGGGCGTCGGATTGCCCAAGCGCGGCTGACGCGTGACGCTCTTGAGCACGACGCCGCCGATCTGCGCGAGGTCGACGAACGATTCAAACTCTTCGCCCGAACCGTAGCACCCGCTCCCCATCAGCGTGGGAAACGCGAGCTCCAACTTTCCGAGCTTCGCGGTTAAATCGATTGTCTCTACCATCGCAGCTCCGATGCCAGGAAGACCGGGCCTTCTTTACAGATGCGCGCGTTGACCACATCGCTGCCGCCGTGAGCGCCGTCGGGAAACGACGGTGCTTGCGCGGACGTACGCGCCAGCGGTACGGTACAGCCCCAGCATCCGCCGACACCGCATGCGAACGTTTCTTCCAGCGAAAGCTGCGCCGGCACGCCGAGTTCGGCCGCCACTTTGGCGGTAGCGCGCAGCATCGGTGAGGGACCGCACGCGAGAATTAACTCGGGCCGCTCGTGCACTTGCGCGAGCGCTTGCGTGACGAAACCGTGGAAACCGAACGAACCGTCGTCGGTCGCGCAGATCACTTCGCAGCCTTCGCGTTCGAAGCGCTCGCGATCGACCAGCAGCTCCGCCGTGCGCGCGCCGTAGAACAACCGCGTGCGTGCGCCGGCAGCGATGCACGCTTGCGCCGCAAGCAAAACCGATGCGATGCCGGTACCACCGGCAACGATGGCGACGTCGCGCGCGCCGCCAATCGAAAATCCGTTGCCGAGCGGGCCGGTTACCGAGAGCGTGTCGCCCGCGTCGAGCAGCTCCAATTCGCGCGTTCGCGGACCGCAAACGAAGAACATGATCGATGCGCGCTCGCCTTGCGCTTCGTAGATGCCGAGCGCAGTCGCCGCGCGCTCGCCGCCCGGCGGAATCGCCATTAGAAACTGTCCCGGACGCGTCACGGAAGCAAGCTCCGGCGCGTGAAAACTAAGGAGGATGACGCCTGGCGCGAGCTCCTCGCGATCGAGCACTCGCACGTCGTGTACGCGTGCAGCGGTGGTGGACGGCATGGCCGATGGGCTTCGCGTCATCGAAACGACATACTTCCGTAACGGAATTTTTAATTAACAGTGCGACATTTGACTGAACTTCTTTAATGCTACGACCGTTATAGGGTATAGAAAGAAAAATTCAGGAAGGAGGGTCCACAAATAATGGCAGGTCTAATGGTCTTCAAATCCTTAGCCGACGCGCTCAGAGCGGGCTATCAGGTGTACGACCGTACTTCGGACGGGTATCTCGTCCGGACGAGGACTGCAGCTGGATGGGCGATTGCCCTGGTCAGCTGCAAGTGACCCTCACACGCTTCAAGGCTTAGTGCAGCAAGAGAAAAGCCCCCACGGATGTGGGGGCTTTTTTCATTTGCTGCACGCGCCGAGAAGCGTGTGAGTTTGAAAGGCGCATCCGGCCTGCGGCCTGCGCGCCCCCCAGACTGCCGTCTGGGGCCCCCGGCCGTTGGCCCGTCAGATCGCGCGCTCGGGGCTAGCGTTGGTCCGGAGGGGAAGGCGGGCGTTCGAGTTCGGTTGTCGCGCCCGGGCGCCAGGCGTAAGGGCCCGGCGTAACGTCGCGCGGAGGGGTTTGGTAAGGGCCGGCCTGCGGCTGCGAGGGTTGGCCGAGCGGCGGCGGAGGAGCGCTGCTCATCCGCATCCCGCCGAACGTGGCGCCCGAGAGCACTGCGATGATGATCTGCGCGATGCCGATGAACATCGGAATCAGTCCGCCCAGCAGCCACGGACCCGGCCGGCCGACGAAGCCGTTGATGAACGAGAGTCCGATGGTAATCGCAAGGCCGATCATGCCGACGACGATGCCCTTATGCAGCATGCGGTTCGCGTGCCACTCCGCATAGTCGAGATCCACCGGAGCGGCGGGCGCGGGCCCGGGCTGCGAATACGATGCGCGGCCGCGGCCGAAGGGGGCGTTCTGCGGCGGGGCCATGCCGCGCTGGATCATCGCCATACGCTCTTGGTGGGCGTACCAACGGCTGGCCATCGCAAACGCGATCGGCATGCCGAAGATGACGAGGATGGCAAAGATGGCGGTGATGTCTTCATGCGGTGCCATGGTTTACTGAACTCCCGTGGTGGTGATCCGGATGCTGCCGTCGTGGGTTCCTACCTCGAGCCGGCCGCTGCCCGATCCCAGTTGAAACGTTCCTTCGGCGCCGTCGCTGTCGTCGTTCGAACGCACGCGCCGGCCGTTGAAGCGCAAGCTGCCGTCGCCGGTGACCGCATGCACGGTCACGTCCGAGGCGGCAAGCGCTACTCTAATCGATCCATCGGCTGTTTGCAGCGTGCCGCTTTGAACGGCCAGGTCGCTCACGCGCAGGCTTCCGTCCTGACAGGTCACCGACACCGATTGTGCCCGTAAGCCGCGCACGTCGGCCCCGTCGCAGCCCTTCACGTCGAGATAACTCCCCGGCGGGATGCTGAGCGATACGCGGGCGTCCTCATACCCGAGAACGTTGATTCCCAGGCCGCCCGTCGAGGGGCGGGACACCGCGACGCCGTCGCCGGTCCGGGCGATCGCCAGGCGCGAGCGCTGCCCGCGGCTGCGCCAAACGAATCCGAACGACTCGGATTGGTCGGCTACGTGCACGCGTCCGTCATAGGAGGGCGTGACGACGATCCGCGAGTCGCGGTCGTCCACAACGATGTGCGGGGCCGTTCCCGCATCCAGGACCGCAGTGTCCGTGGCGTGGTAGTGCTCGGGGTGCAGGCTGGACGCTTGGGTCAGAAT
>DASSRQ010000225.1:0-15420 GCA_035701665.1 Vulcanimicrobiaceae bacterium | reverse complement strand
GAGTCGTGGCACTACGCATGGGAAGACGACCCGATCGAAACGACCGCGTACGCTTTGCGGTTGAATGCTGCGCTCGGCGATGCGGCCGGAACCGCACGAACCGTCGCGTTCCTGCGATCGGAACAGCACGGGTCGTGGTGGTTTACGACCAAAGACACGGCCGCCGCCATCTATGCGATCGCGCAAACGGTTCCGGATTCATCGCCCGGGTTCTCTCCGGATGAAACGGTGCGCGTGTCGGTTGACGGGCGCATCGTAAAGACCGTGCACGTTACGAAAGCGATTCTTGAAAGCAGCGATGCGGACATAACCGTTCCTGCAAGCTCGCTCAAACCCGGAAGCACCGTTGCCATCGAACGCAGCGGAACGGGAGCGCTCTACTGGTCGAGCGACTTCACGCGGTACGCGCCGCCGTGGGTGCACGCGACATCCGACAAGAGCCGTTCGATCTTCGCGCGCCTGTTTCCGAAGCAGCCGCCGCTGAGCGTTACGCGGACATACGACACGGGCCACAAAGGCGCGTGGCGCGTCGGCGATGAGGTGCATGTAACGGTAACGGTACGCGCGGATCAAGACGTGCAGTACGTTGCGATCGAAGATCCGTTCCCGGCGGGCGTCGAGTATCAGCCGCTTCAAGGACAGACCGGACAAGATTGGAGCGGTATGCAGTTCTTCGACGATCGCGCGGTGTTCTTCGCGGATACAGTTTATCAGCGGTGGCCCGTCACGCTGCAGTACACGTTGCGCGTAACGACCCCGGGCACGTATACCGCGCCGGGGCCGAACGCCTATGCCATGTATGGACCGCCGGTTGCGGCCCAGGGTGATGCGGTTACGGTTGCCGTGCAGCCGTAACTAATACTCCTCGTAGTAGTTCAAGACGGGAAGCTGCGAAGGCGTGTAGATCTTCGGACCGATCTGCAGCCACACCGTCGTGTGCGACTTCAGCGGAATGTTCGCCGGATTACCGCTGTACGTCGTGTACATCGAACTCGTAATCTGCGCTTGTTTCAGCGGAACCTGCGCGACGTAAGCGGTGACGGTTCCGGTAAACGGACCGATCTGCGTCGACGAGATCTTCTGTCCCCATACATCGAAGAAGTTCTGTAATTTATAGATGTACGTCGATTGCGGAACGCTGTTCGGCGCCTCGATATGCACGACGCCGGACGCATCGTGCGTGTGCGTGTAGTAGTAGCAGCTGGTCGCGTACTCCGTCCAATTCGTAAAGCCGGCGTACGTGCTGTCCGCGCCGGGCTTATTCAAACCGACGCCGTCCGGAACCGCGTATTGACGTCCGTTGATGATGATGCCGACGAATGCGTGCACGTGATACGTGTTGGGCATCGTCGTTGCGCATGGGATGCCGTCCACCGATTGACCGTTGCCGCCGCTTGCGGTGTCGCCGTCGGTGGGATTGAAAGCGTCGTCCAGTCCGAACGGCGTTCCTCCCGAACCGATCGTCCGGCTTGCGGGAAGCGGCGAAGGCGTCGCCGATCCCGAGGGCGTCGGCGTTGCCGACGAATTCACTTTAACGCTTGCCGCTTGTACGTTTGTCGCGCAGCTGCCGGTGCCCGACGCCGTGACGTTCTCGCCGGTAACGGCTTTCGCGCCCGCCGGCGTCCACGTCGTGGACGAACTCGTGTAGACGTGCAGCGTTCCGCACCCGGTCCCCGCATTCACGGAAAACTCGGTACTGCTCACGATCGAGGTGATCGGGCCGGTGACGGTGATGTTGGATCCGCTTTGCGAGTACGAATCCGCGACCGGGCCGCTCTGCGGAAGACCTTCCGGAACCGGCGGCGCAACGGCGGTAGAGTTACCGGACGAACACGCAGCCAACACCGCTGCCGCCCCGAGCCCTGCCCACCAAACTAACGAACTTTTTCGCATGACAAGGTTCTAGCCCGGACCGGCCCTGCCGGCCTTGATTAGCGCGGCCCCGGGCGTTGGGGCAAGTGGACTAACTAAATGGACGAGCCCGTGCGGTGGCGTACCTTTCACAGATGAGCATGCAAGCGGTTATCTACGCCATCGAAGCCGCGCTGGTCCTGATCGGCCTGTGGTTTGCGTACGTTCTCTTCACCGCAATCCGTCAATACGGCAAATGGCCCGAAACGACGCCGGTCGAGTACGCTATCGGATTCGTAACCGACCTTCTCGATACGCTCGGCATCGGTTCGTTCGCGATTACAACCGCAGCATACAAATTGTGGAAACGCGTTCCCGACGAACGCATCCCCGGCACGCTCAACGTCGGGCACGCCCTCCCGACGGTCGTTGAAGCACTCGTCTTTATCGCAGTCGTCGGCGTAGCGCCATGGACGCTCGTGCTGCTCATCCTCGCCGCTGTTTTAGGATCGTGGCTCGGCGCCGGCATCGTTGCAAACTGGCCGCGCCGCTACGTGCAAATCGGCATGGGTGTCGCGCTCGTCGCAGCTGCAATTCTGTTTGCGATGAAGAATCTCGGCGTCGGCCCGGCCGGCGGCACGGCGCTCGGCTTGACGGGCACGCTGTTGATCGTCGGCATCGTCGGCAACTTCATTCTGGGTGCGTTGATGACGCTGGGCATCGGCTTATATGCGCCGGCAATGATCATGGTGAGCCTGCTCGGTATGTCGCCGCTCGCCGCGTTCCCGATCATGATGGGCTCGTGCGCGTTCTTGATGCCCGTTGCGAGCAAACGCTTCATCAAGTTCAACGCGTATGAGCTGCGCGCTGCACTCGGTCTGACGATCGCGGGAATTCCGGGCGTCCTCATCGCGGCCTACCTCGTGAAATCGCTTCCGCTCGTGTGGGTGCGCTGGCTGGTCGTTCTCGTCGTCATCTATACGGCGATCATGATGCTGCGTTCGGCGTACGTCGAGCGCTCGCAGCGCGCGGTCGGCGCGGGCGCTATCGCTACGGAGTAACGAGTTCGCGCACCGCCGCCGCGTTGAAATACGACGCGCGCGGATGGTGCATGATAATTGCCGCCGTCGACTGTTCCGGCGTAATCTGAAACGCTTCCGTTAGGTCCACGCCGATTGCGTTTCTCGCATCGAGGAGCGCGAACGCCGTAGCATGCTGCGAGAGGTCCGGACAAGCGCCGTAGCCCCACGAGTACCGCTTGCCGCCCTCGTTGCCGAGTCCGAGCTCTTCGCGAATCTTGCGGTGCGCGTATTCGGCAAGCGCCTCGGCGCTCTGCACCGAAAAGCCGTGCAAAAAGTACGACTCGCTGTATTCGCCGGCGCGCTGTAACGCCTCGACGCGCTCGGCCGCAGGCGTTCCCACCGTCACTACCTGCAGCGCGATGACGTCGGAAGCGCCGCCGTTCTCCGGCTCGCGCAGATAGTCGGCAAGGCACAGGTGTTCGCCGCCGGCTTGACGCGCAAACGTGAACCGCGCGATCTCTTTCTTCGTGTCGTTCGGATCGTAGACGATGACGTCGTCGCCTTCGCCGGCCGCGGGGAAGTATCCGTACACGTAGCGCGGCTCCAATAATCCGTCGGCAATCGCGGTGTGCTGATAGCGGTGCAGGCGCGGTTCGAAATCGTCGCGCACGAGCCGGTCGAACGCATCGCCTTTGGTGTTCGCCGCTCCCCACGAAAGCCGGTACAGGCTGCGCAGATCGAAGCAGCTCCACAGCAGCGCGGGATCGATATCGTCCACCACGCGCGTTCCCCAGAACGGCGGGTTCGGCACCGGAGCATGCTCCGATTTCACCTCGGAGATCTTCGCGCCCGCGCCGTTGGGCTGGACCGCGGATTTCGCCGAGTCGCGCAGACGGAACGCCTCGGAACGCGTGCGCTCGAGCAGATTCTCTCTGGCTTTCGGATCGGAGAGCGACTCCATGATCTGCAAGCCTTCGAATGCGTCCTTGGCATAGAACAGTCCGGGTTCGAAGAACCGCTCGCCTTCGTCGAGCAGAACGATCCGGCGCCCGAAGTCGCGGTTGATCGCCGCGCCTCCGACAAGCACGGGGAACTGCAAGCCGCGCGAGTCTTGTTCTTTCACGCAGATCGGCATCTGCTTACTCGTGGATACGAGCAGCGCGGAAAGCCCGATGGCATCGGCGTTCTCTTCGACTGCCTTTTCAAGAATCGTGTTCATCGGCACTTGTTTGCCGAGGTCGACGACCGTGTAGCCGTTGTTTTGCAGAATCGTATGGACGAGATTCTTGCCGATGTCGTGCACGTCGCCGAACACCGTCGCGAGCACGACCTTTCCTTTGGTCGAACCTTCCTTCTTCTCGAGAAACTGCTCGAGATGCGCGACCGCCTTCTTCATCACTTCGGCCGACTGCAGCACGAACGGCAGAATCAGCTCGCCCGCGCCGAACTTGTCGCCGACCTCTTTCATCGCCGGCAGCAAGACGTCGTTGAGCACACCGACCGCATCGCGCGTTTCGAGCGCGCGATCGATCTTTGCTTCGATGCCGTCTTTGCGGCGACGCAGGATGGCGTTGTGAATCTGCAGTTCGGGCGGTTCGTGCTCGTCGTCCGCAGCCTTCGCCGTCTCCGCGGTTTTCGCGTTGTCGTTTTGACTAAAGAACTCGATCAAGCGCTGGAGCGCATCGGGCCGGCGGTTGAAAACCAAATCGTCGCAGAGCGCGCGCTGCTCTTCATCGATCTCCGCATAGGGCGTGATCTCTTTGGCGTGCACAAGCGCGAGGTCGAGCCCAGCTTGCACGCAGTGATGCAGAAACACCGAGTTGAGCGCCGCGCGTGCCGGAGCGCTCAATCCGAACGACACATTACTCACGCCGAGCGACGTCAGCACGCCAGGCAGGCCGGCTTTGATCAGCCGCACGCCTTCGATCGTCTCCACCGCGGAGTTGACGTACTCTTCGTCGCCCGTTGCCAGGGTGAAGGTCAAATCGTCAAAGATGAGCGCGCCGGGCGGAAGCCCGTATTCGCCGCAAACGATGTCGTAGATACGCTTCGCGACTTCAAACTTGCGCTGGCCGGTCTTCGCCATCCCGGTCTCGTCGATCGTCAAAGCGACGACAGCGGCGCCATGCTCTTTGACCATAGGCAAGATCGAGTCGATCTTGGCACGGCCGCTTTCCAGGTGCACCGAGTTTACGACGGCGCGCCCGGGATAGTTTTCGAGCGCGGCTTGAATGACCCGCGGCTCCGTCGAGTCGATCATCAGCGGAACTTCAACCGACTGCGCGAGTTTGCGCACGACGGTTCGCATCTGTTCGTCTTCGTCGGTGCGCTCGGTGAGCGCGCAGCAGATATCGAGCGTGTGCGCGCCGCCTTCGACTTGCTCGCGCGCAAGCAGCGCGATATCGTCGTAGCGCTCTTCTAGCAGCATCTTCTTCAGACGGCGCGAGCCTTGCGCGTTGATGCGCTCGCCGACGAGCAGCGGACGCGGCTCTTGTTCCAGCGAGGTGGCAGTCATGGCGGAGGCGAGGAATTGGACAGTTGCCGGCCTCGACAGGCTCGGCCGTCCTTCGACGAGCTCAGGATGACAGCGGTCGAGCACCGAGCGAAGCGCGCGAATATGCGCAGGCGTCGTACCGCAGCAGCCGCCGATGGCGTTCACACCGAACTCGCGCACGAATGCGCCGAGTTCTTCGGCGAGCTCTTCAGGCGTTTCCGGATAGATCGTCTCGCCTTTCGGCCCCATGATGGGCAGTCCGGCGTTCGGAATGACGCTGACAAATTTATCGGACGTCTCGCAGAGATAGCGAATGGAGTCGCGCATTTGCGCGGGGCCCGTCGAACAGTTCAACCCGATGACATCGACCGGCAGCGCGCCGAGCGTCGCACAGATCGCACTGATGTCGGTGCCGAGCAGCATGCGGCCCTCGGTGATCAGCGTCGGCTGCGCTTGGATCGGCACTTTTCGCAGGCCCTTCGCGAACTCGCGCGTGATGCCGGCAATCGCCGCTTTGAGTTCGAGGAGATCCTGCATCGTCTCGAGCAGCAGCAGATCCGCGCCGCCTTCAACTAAGTAGCGCGCCTGCTCGCCGTAGATGTTTGCGAGTTCTTCGAAGGTGATCTTCGAAAGCGACGGATCCGACGACGAGATCAGCATCCCGGTCGGGCCCATCGATCCGGCGACGAAACGCGGCCGTTCGGCCGTCGAGAAGTTGTCGCACGCCGCGCGAGCCAGCTGCGCCGCGTTGCGATTGACGTCGGCGACGCGATCGCCCAACCCGTACTCGTCGAGTTTTAAACGCGATGCGGTGAACGTGTCCGTTTCGACGACGTCGGCGCCTGCAGCCAAATAATCTTCGTGAATCTTTTGGATGAGATGCGGTCGCGTAAGCACGAGCGCTTCGTTGCAGCCGTGATACTTGGCGCCGCCGAAATCTTCATCGGAAAGTTCGAGCGCCATGAGCTGCGTGCCCATCGCTCCATCGAACAGCAGCACGCGCTGTGCGAGCGCTTCGAGATACTTAGACAACCGCGCGCACCTCGCCGACCAGCGTACCGGCGCGATTGCGCAGGTGCGGACGTTCGAATGCGTGGAGGTCCTTCAACGTACTCTCCGACACCCACCCCAGCGAACGCAGGATACTCAAAACAGCAGGCCCGCGCGCGCGCGACGTGCCGTCCACTACTTTCACGACCAAGCCGCCGCGGCCGATAACGGCCGTTCCGTGCACGCCTTCGGCGCCGCTCTTGCACGCCAGCGTTCTCTGCGCCGTTTCCATCAGCTCCGAATCGAACTCGCCGGTACCGCTGACATACTCCGGATGCGCCATCATCGAGTCGCGAACGATGCGCAGCGCAGCCGCATCCTCTTCATTCAAACCGTTTTCAAGCGTAGCCAGGCGCACGAACGACAGCGCCGCATGGCGAAGCGATGTCGCGTACACCGGGATGCCGCAGCCGTCGACGCCGAGCGGCATCTTCGCAGTGTTTTCATCCGAAACGCGCGCGCACAAGTCCAGGATGCGCTGCTGCGCCGGATTGTCCGTATTCATATAGGTGGACGGGTCGGCGCCGATCGCTTTGCAGAGCGCAAGGATGCCGGCGTGCTTGCCCGAGCAGTTGTTGTAGATCGGCGTCGGCGCAATGCCGCGGCGCTGCAGATCGGCTGCGGCCTCCGCGTTGTACGGCAGATGCGCACCGCACTGCAGTGCGCTTTCGTCCATTCCGATCTTATCGAGGATCGATCGGGCGGCGGCTACGTGAAACGGTTCGCCGGTGTGCGAAGCGGCCATCAGCGCGATCTCGTGCGGCTGGATTTCGAACTTCTCGCGCACGCCGGCAGCGATTGCCGCAGCGGCAATAAACGGCTTTGCGGTGGAGCGAAGGTAGACCGGCTCGTCGATGTTGCCGGATGAGAAGACGACGTTTCCGTCAGTGTCGATCGCGCAAGCGGCGATTTCGTGAACGGACTCCACGAGATCGCCGCGGGTTACTTGAACTTCCAATTACACCAATGCCGGTTCGACCACCGTCGTTTCTTGCTCGGAAAAGACGGGGTTTGAGAGATAACGCTCGCCCGTATCGCAGCCGATCGTCACAATGAGCTTGCCTTTCGATTCCGGACGCGCCGCTACTTGCAATGCCGCCCAAATATTTGCGCCCGCGGAGATGCCGACGAGCATGCCTTCTTCGCGCGCAGCTCTGCGTGCCATCGCAATTGCATCCGCGTCGGTGACGCGGATCACGTCCTGGTACGAATTCGTATCGAGGACTTTGGGCACGAACCCCGTCCCGGTTCCTTGAATTTTGTGCGGGCCCGGTTCGCCGCCGGAAAGCACCGGAGAAGCATCCGGTTCGACGGCGATAACCTGCAGCGACGGCTTGCGCTCGCGCAGCACGTGGCTCACGCCGGTGATCGTACCGCCGGTGCCAACCGCTGCGACAAAGATATCTATTGCGCCGTCGGTGTCGCGCCAGATCTCTTCGGCCGTCGTGCGGCGGTGAATCTCCGGGTTCGCCGGATTTTCGAACTGCTGCGGCACGAAGTACTTTGCGGGATCGCTCTGCGCGATCTCTTGCACGCGCGCAATCGCGGCCTTCATTCCCTGGGCGCCCGGCGTCAGCACGACTTGCGCACCGTAGGCTTTGAGCAGGTTCCGGCGCTCGACCGTCATCGTATCCGGCATGACCAAAATAATCGGATAGCCCTTGGCGGCCGCTACGAACGCGAGCGCGATCCCGGTGTTGCCGGAGGTCGGTTCCAGAATCACCATGCCCGGCCGCAGGCGCCCGTCTCGCTCGGCAGCTTCGATCATTGCCACGCCGATGCGGTCCTTCACGGAGCCGGCGGGATTGAACGACTCCATCTTGACCAGCACCGTGCCTGGCAGCCCCTTGCCCAAGCGTGAGAGTTTTACAAGCGGCGTGTTGCCGAACGTATCGGCGAGATTGTCATAAATTCGTGCCATGGTCCCCTCTATAACCAAAGCGGACAGGCTCGCGTTGCAAGCCGCCCGAACTAGCGGGTCCGGTGTTTTCCCTCGCCCAAAAATCGCTGTACGTCGAGGCTATCGATCTTTGGATCGACTCGATGCGTACGAGACAGCGCTGTTATGTTTCCCACGGCCATTCGGATCATGCGCGCGAGCACGATCTGATTTTGGCTACGCCTGCGACGGCGCAGATCTGCCGCGCGCGCTTCGCCAAACGCGAACAGCGTCCGGTGCAAACCTCGCTGCTGGGGTCGATCAAGGCTCCGCGGCCGCCGGCCGAGTTCGAAGAGCACGCCTACAACGAACCCTGGATGGAAGGCGGCCACCGCGTCACGCTGTTCTCCGCCGGCCACGTTTTAGGCAGTTCGCAGATCATGATCGAAGGCGAGCACGGCCGCTTCGTTTACACGGGCGACTTCAAACTCGGCGATTCATTTACGTGCGATGCGCCCGAAGTAAAACCGTGCGACGTCGTGCTGATGGAGTGCACGTACGGACGCCCTCAATACGCGTTTCCGCCGCGCGACGAGGTTGCAGGCGAGATGGTCGCGTTCGCGCGCGACGCACTCGAGGCGGGCGCCGTTCCGGTGTTTTTCGCCTACTCGTTAGGCAAAGCGCAAGAGGCCGTTGCGATTGCAGGGCGCGCCGGGCTGCCGGTGACCGTGCACGGTGCGGTTGCGAACATCTGCGAAGTCTACGAATCGTGCGGCGTGCAACTGCCGCCCTACAAACGGTACGACGCATCGTTTGCCGGTGACGGCGTGCTGGTGTGGCCGCCGTCCGGACGCGCGCTGCCGAAGGCGCTGCGCGGGAAACCGGTGCGTACGGCAATCCTGACAGGGTGGACGCTCGATCGGAGCGCATCGTTCCGGTACGGTGTCGACCGGGGCTTCGCGCTTTCCGATCACGCCGATTATCCCTCGCTGCTGCGCTACATCGAGTTAGCGCAGCCGAAGAAAGTGCTCTTGAATCACGGATGGCGCGACTTCACGTACCGTCTGCGGCGCATGGGCATAGATGCCGAGTATCTGGAGGAACATGCGCAGCTCGCGTTATTCTAAAGCCGCCGCCGCTGCCGCCGTAGCGGCGGTTTCGTTTTGCGCCTTGCCGGTGCGCGCCGCGAGTCCGCCGGCGATGAACGACGCGCTGAACGCAATCGCTGCATATGCGCCGCAAGCGTTGGCGTATCAAGGTGCTCCGGGCGTCTCGATCGCGATCACGGATCGTACGCACACGCTGCGCGTCATCACGCTGGGCTATGCGAACCTCGACGCAAAAACGCCCGTGACGCCGCAAACGCGCTTCCCGGTAGGCTCTATCACCAAAGGCATGACGGCGACGGCGCTCATGGAGCTGCGCGATGCCGGAACCTTCGATCCGCGCAAACCCGTGTCCGCGTATCTGCCTTGGTTTCGCATCAACTCCGATCGTAAAACGATCTACGCGCATCAGCTGCTTTCGCACACCGCCGGCATACCGGACGACTTTACGTTTGCGCCCGGCTACCTGTTCAGCGTTGCGGCGCTTCGCGACGCGCACACGCTCTTCGCTCCGGGTTCGCGCTGGGCATACTCGAACGACGGACTCTCGACCGCCGGTGCAATCCTCTCGGCGCTCGATGGCCGTACGTGGGAACGATCCGTGCAGACGCGCGTCTTCGACCGTTTGGGAATGACGCGCACGAGCGCATCGTTCACGGCGCAGTCGCTGGCAGACGCCGCGAACGGTTACGAGTTCGGCGATATGAACGTCCTTACGCCCGCGCAGCCGCGGCTGCTGGCCGTCTATCCCGGCGATTTCGTCGATCCTGCGGGCACGGTGATCTCGACGCCTGAAGATATGGCCCGGTACATGCGCTTTCTCATCAACGGCGGCGTAAACGATCGCGGCGAGCGCGTGATCTCACAAAACAGTTACGACTTGATGACGACGCCCGACGATATGAACGGCAAACCCGCGGGTCCCGCGACGCCGGAGTTGAGCGAGGCGCCGCTTATGTATCAGCACTACGGGTTCGGCCTTGCGCTGCACACCGAGAACGGCGAGAAATACGTCGCGCACACCGGCGGGATCGGCGGATACAGCGCATGTATGGAAACGGACGTCACGGGCGGTTACGGCGTCATCGCCATGTCCAACCTCGTCGAAGCGCCGCTGCATCCGTGCGCGATCGTGCTTTACGCGATGCAGGTCTTGCATGCGCAGGCGCTGGGACAACCGCTGCCTGCTGCGCCGGCTGCGACGCAGGGAACGTACCTGCAAAATACGCACGTCGAAAACGCCGATCGCCTTAGCGGAACGTACACGAGCGGCACGGATAGCTCCGCGATAACGATTTCGTCCGGCGGTTCGATGCTGACGCTCGCGACGCCGCGCGGTCCGGCGCCGCTTTATACACGCGGCGGCACCACGTTTTGGGTAGACGATCCGCGCTTTGCCGCATACGGACTGACGTTCGTTCCCGGCAAAAACGGCGCGATGGAAGTCGTCTCGGGACCGCAATGGTTTTATAACGAGAAGTACACCGGTCCGAAAACGTACGCTGCCCCGGCGAACCTTGCGCTGTACGCAGGCCGCTATGAAGGCGAACAATTGTGGGGCGTCAGTCCTGCAAGCCGTGTGTTTGCGCTCAAAGGCAAACTCACAGTTGACGGTACGCCGCTAATCGAACAAAAGAACGGCACGTTTAAGCTCGGTTCGTCCGTCGTGCGATTCGACACGCTCGCCGGCGGTCAAATGCAGCGCATGTGGATCGACGGGCTGCCGATGTACCGGATCGACCTGCCTTAGGAGACCGGCGTAAGCTGCGATCGCAGCTGCGCGATCTCTACCCGCATCGCGTCCGCCTCCAGCCGGTCGAAGGCGCTGCCTGCCGCTTCTACAGCGCGTTCTAAAAGCGCCGCTTCTTCCGCATCGATGTCCGTCATATCGCGGTGCAGTCCGTACACCGCGATGCCGGTAACCGTACTGTGCGAATAGAGCGGAATGGCAAGCGTCGGCGTCCACGTGCCGTCCAGAAACTCCGTGATATTCCACGCCGTCGAAGCCAGGCGAATCGATCCGCGGCGGCCTTCCAAATACGACGCGAAGACGTCGATCCGTTCGGGACATCCATCCCGGCAATCCAACAGCGCTGCGCCCGAGAGCCCGAATGCCGTCTTCGGTTCGTCCAGCAGCAAACTGCAAACGTGCGAGGGCGTATGGGCGTACGCCATCGCGGGCGCGAGACCGGCGACGTACGCCTCCGCCTGATGCTTTTTGCGGAAGAGCAGCCGGTCGACGAAATCGTCGACGTGATGGTGGATGGAGTTAAACGTAAATCCAAGGAAAAGCGCGAGCACGACGTCGGCGATCAGGCCCGCGCGATTCTCGGCGAGCAGATGCGAAAAGAGCATATCGACGAGCGCGAACGTACCGACGATAAATACCGACAGCGCGGTATAGACCGTCGCCCGGCTGATTGCGACGTTAACGTCGATGATGTGATGTTTTAAAATTGCGTACGCAACGGGAAGCATAATGCCGGCGTACTCGCCGACGACGAGCAGCGAATGCTGCACGTAGGTCGTTTGATAGACGCCCAGGTTCCCTTGCGAGCCGAGGGTGTCGGCCGTGTCGCACAACGCGGCGAACAGAAATCCGGCGATAATCCAGCGCAAACGTTGACGGACTTGCGGCGTGCTTTCGAAGTACGTGGCAACGATAACCGCGGGCGCCAGATAAAACGGCAGCGGCGCGGAGATCGCGTAAATAATCCAACTCACCACATTCGGCGAGTTAGCGAAGAGCGTGGAGTTGGCCAGAACCAGCGCATTAGCAAACGCCGCCGCGCTCAAAACTATTGCCGCGGTTTCGAGCCTGCGGCGCCACAGCGGGAGCGGCCCCGGGTGCAAAAGATGCAGCGCGAAAAATAATGCGCCGAAGGTAACGGCGGCGTTAAAGAACCAAAATACGTTCCAAGCGAAGACGCGCCACGGCACCGGCCCCAGGAGATAGGTGTCGTTGGTTGGACTGCAGCCGGCAAGCATGACGAAAAAAAGGCCCCAAGTTGCGGGGTTCGGACGGCGCAGCACGAGCAGCGTTGCCATGCCGGTGACGAGAATCTGAACGGCGAGGCGCAGCCACACCATCGCCAGCCTATCGCCGCTTTCGGGCGTCGTTACGATGGGAGCCGTAAAGTGGCGCGTACCGCGGATCAGCGGAAGATCGTAATGTAAGCCCGGTGCCACCGCGTACCCCATCACGACGCTCTGGCGAAGATCGATGCCGGCCCGAGCGAGATCTGCGCGGTCGCCGATGCGTATCCCGGCGCGCGCCGCTTCCTCGTTAACGCGAACGACCGTCGCGCTATAGTCGAAACCGACGCCGTTTAAACCCAGCGGATTGCCGAACACGCGGCGTAAATCGGGGCCGACGATAGCGGCGGCCAGAAGCAGAAACAACGCCAGCGCCAAAATCCGGCGCCCTTGGGGACCGCCCATTTCACCCCCCGTAGGGAGCGCTGCCGCCGTCTACGTTTCACGCCACTGACGTAGCCGCTCCGCGCCGTGTCCGGCAGCGCTTTTAGTTAGTTTACGCGGAGCAGCCGTACTGGGTCAATAAGACGTAGGCGTCGGCAGGCGCGACGGTCAGCGGGTTCGGAACCGCACGTTTCTCGATATCGTGGAAGGTGTGCGAGGTCGAGAGATGCAGCGTGTACGGCGTGGTACCGGCATTTACAACGACCAAACCGCTCACGAATTTTCTTTCGTACACGTTCGTTGCGAGCGTCGTATAAGCGCTGCACGGCGATCCGTAATGCGTTGCATATTCCGTGCGGTACGAAAGCCGCTGGCCCGTCTGCGGCGAGATGTAGACGCCGGCGCCGCCTTGGTTAACCAGCGCATACGTTGCCAGAGCCCAATCGGCTTGCGGGGCCGGAATCAGGGCCGGATCCGTCGGACACGCGGCGTTGTTATTGAACGGCTGCGTTCCGTTCCAGCCGGTGCACAAATAGTCCACGATAAAGAACGCGACGTGGTGCGACTGCGCGTAAGACGCCCATGTAATCGCCGGCGATACGAGGGAGGCGGCTTCGGTCTTATATTTTCCATAATCGGTAAAGCCGCGCTCGTACACCATGCCGTCTGCATGCGAAAGCAAGGCCGCCTCGTTGGTATTCGTCGGCGGGTTGTACAGCGGGTGATTGATGACTAATTTGTAACCGGCGGCGTGCAGCGACGAACTCGCAGCCGAAACCCAATTCACCATCGCAGAGATGAACGCGGGATCGTTTCCAGGTCCGAACACGCGGTGGAACGTGCTTCCCACGTAATAGCCGCAGCCGTAATAGCCGCTAATATACGTTTGGCCGAGTTCCGGGTTCCCGCCCTTCAGATAGTTCGTTAGATCGGTATTGTCCGCGGCCAGCGTGTTGTACCCATGCGCCTTCATGTACGGAATCAGCAGATTCATTTGATACTGCACGACCGAAGTGTTTGCGAAGTCCAGCGGTACGTCGGCGAATCCATCGGTCGACCACGCGAGCTGCGTCGTCGGATTGCCTTTGGAGTCGCAGGCATACAGGATCCAACTCGGATGGTTCGTTTTCCACCAGGTCAAGTTGTGTTGAGAGACGCTGTAGTCGTCCTCGACCGGCAGCATGTAGCGCGAGACCAGCATGCCGCTATGCGTCGCGTTCCAATATTGCGGATAATATGCGCCCCACACGCTATCTTCGTGCGGCGCCTCACCTTCGATCTGCGATGCGGTCAGCGGCGGATGCGAAGTGCCGTCCCAATCGAAGATCTGCGTGAGCCCGAACCGGCCGGTCGTATCGGGAAGCATCGTAACGCCGGCCGTCGTCGACAGCGTCGTAATCGGTTCGGAATCGCCGGAGTCGACGTAAGCCGGCTGCACCGGCGGCGGGAGCGCCGCTTGCTGCCGGCATCCGGCGAGCGTAAGCAGTAGCGGAACGAGCACCAGACACGCGCGGCGGATGTTGTTCATCTTGGGCCCGAGTATAGTGGTACCGGCGAGTACCGGTGAACCGCCCTCTAGCGCGCCGGACGAGCCGTTAGTCCTTGCCGGGCTGCACAGCCGCCGACGGACGGGCCGTCAGGTTAGTCGACGCCGATATCCCAGAGCATGCCCAAATCTTTTTTCGAAAACGACCGGAACGAGATGAGCGTTTCCGTATCCGTAATGCCTTCGAGCGCGCCGATCTGTTCGGTGACCAAATCGCTGAGCTGCTCGTGCTCTTTCACGCGAACGATCGCGATCATATCGAACGGGCCCGCGACGCTGTAGACCTCCGCGATGCCTTCGATTGCCAGCAGATCGTCCGCGATGCTTTTCAGGCGCGGGCGTTCGACGTTGATCAGGATGAATGCGGTGACCATAGCTTGCCCGGTTCGGTGCACTAGCGTCCGGCCCCGCTAACCAATTTCTCCAAGACGGAAAACGCCTTCGCCGCCTGCGCGGTATCGGTGGCCGCGTACCCGATGACCAAGCCGCCGTGCCGCGGGCGCCCGGAATAGTATGATGAAAGCGCCGGGACGATGAGACCGTGCGCGGCAGCACTTGCGCTAATCTGCGCGTCGCGCACGTGCGCCGGCAATCCGGCGATGAAATGCAAGCCTGCCAACGAGTCGCGCACGGCGAAGTGTTCGGAGCGCGCGAGGCGGCTTGCCGCGAAGCGGCGGCGTTCGTCGTAGAGTTTGCGCATCTTCGTGATGTGGCGCGCAAAGTGTCCGCCGTTCATAAATCGCGCCAGTGCCGCTTGCACGAACGTGTCCGGAGCGCCGCCGGAAACGATCTGGCTCGCGCGCAACGGTTCGCGCAGCGCTTCGGGCGCGACGATATACGCGATGCGCAATGCCGGCGTAAGCACTTTGCTGAACGTCCCCGTGTAACAGACGCGCGTATCGCCGGCGAGGGCGCACAGTGCCGGCTGCGGACGGCCCGTGTAGTTGAACTCGCTGTCGTAATCGTCTTCGACGATCCACGATCCGTATTTTTGCGCCCATTCGAGCAAGGCATAACGGCGTTCGAGCGACAGCACCGCGCCGCTCGGATAT
>DASSRQ010000224.1:0-10028 GCA_035701665.1 Vulcanimicrobiaceae bacterium | reverse complement strand
ACTTTACAAGCGAGCGCCTGAGCGAAGGCGACCGCCTGGAGATTATCAAAGCAGTTGCCGGTGGCTAACGTGGATGTATTAAAAATCGGGTCGCTCGAACTGACGTCGCGCCTGATCGTCGGGACGGGCAAGTATCCCTCGCTCGAGGTGATGCAGCAAGCGCACGACGCATCGGGGGCGCAGATGGTGACGGTGGCAATCCGCCGCATCAACTTGGACGATGCCAGCGGTAAAACGCTGTTGGATTACATCGATCGCACGCGTTTCGCGATTCTGCCGAACACCGCCGGATGCTACAACGCCAAAGAAGCGGTGCTTACGGCGCAGCTCGCGCGCGAGTTGCTCGAAACGGATCTCGTCAAACTCGAAGTGATCGGCGACCGCGAGACGCTTTATCCCGACACGCGCGAGACGCTCGCCGCAGCCGAACAACTCATCGCGGACGGTTTCACCGTGCTGCCGTACATCGCCGACGATCCGGTTGCGTGCAAACACCTCGAAGAGATCGGCTGCGCTGCAGTGATGCCGCTGGCCGCTCCGATCGGCAGCGGGCTCGGCGTCTGCAATCCCTATTCGATTAAGATCATCAAAGAGCGCGCCGGCGTTCCGGTGATCGTCGACGCCGGTGTGGGAACCGCAAGCGATGCGGCAATCGCTATGGAGTTGGGCGCGGATGCGGTACTGATGAACACCGGCATTGCGCTTTCAAAAGATCCGGTCGAGATGGCGACGGCGATGAAGCTCGCGGTACAGGCCGGCCGGCTTGCGTTCCGCTCCGGCCGCATGCAGAAACGCCTGTATGCAAACGCTTCGAGCCCGATGCAAGACTTGATCTCCGTTGACTGAGCTTAGCGTTGAAGAACTCGAACGGTGGCGCCTTTCGGGGCGTTCGTTCGTCTTGTTGGACGTTCGCGAAGCCCACGAACTAGCCGTGGCGAGCATCGGCGGCGCACTGCACGTGCCGATGCGTGAAATTCCCGCGCGCATCGGCGAGATCGATCGCGATGCCGAAATCGCGGTCCTTTGCCATCACGGGGCACGAAGCCGTCATGCGGCAATGTATCTGGCAGCGAATGGATTCGAACGCGTGTACAACGTTGACGGCGGCATTGATGCGTATGCACGCCGCGTCGATTCGAGCGTCGGAACCTACTAACGGCGCCGCGCGCGCACGAACCAATGCACGCTGCCGGCTATATGCTCGGCACCGTGTTCTTCCATTGCTGCGATAGAGAACCGCTCCGCTAAGAGATCGCGTACGCCGGTTTCGTCGAAGAACGTGTGCGGAACGCCTTGTTCCTCGCCCTCTTGCGGCGCGAACGTCGATGCGCCTAGCCGCTCGCCTTTACCGAACCGCGGATCGTTTGTCGAGGCAAACGTTGCAAAAAACGGTGCGCCGGGCACGAGCGATTCCGCGATCTCGCCGGCCGCCGCTTTGATGGTTTCGGGCGTACCGTGCAGCATGCCGTGTGTCGAAACCGCTGCGTCGTACCGGCGCCCCGTGCCGCGATAGAGCGGCGCGTCACCGTCGGATATCGCGTCCACGTGAAACCCTTGCTGACGCAAAAATGCGGTGTTGCGTTCGCTCCCTGCGGCAAAATCGAGTACCGCGTCGCCGGGCTTCAGCAACGCGGCCAGTTCGGCTGCAAGCCGGTGCGGCCGGAGGTTTGTCGGATGCGCCGAAGAGTCGTCCATGCGTTCGCTGCCCCTCATTATTGTGGTCGGCGCAAATGACCTTGCACAGCGCGTTTGCGAAGAGTTGAGCGCGACGCAAGGCCATGAAGTCGTTCTGCTCGCAAGCGCCGACGATTACGGCGTGCTGGAAACAGCGGGGGCCCGCACCGCGGAGTGTATTATTCCCGTCGGCGACGACGATCGCGTCAATCTTCGCGTCGCCCTGAAAGCGCGCGACCTCAATCCGGAGATCCGCATCGTGTTGCGGCAATTCAACCGCGCGCTGGGGCGCAAGATCGAACAGAACCTCCACGGCTGCGTCGCGGTTTCGCCTGCGACCCATGCCGCGGCGACATTTGCTGCCGCTTGCATCGATCCGTCAACGATCCAAGCCGTACAATTCCCGCTCGCCGACGGCCCCTTGATGAGTTTTGCGCAGCGTTCCGCACGGGATTTCGGCTTGGGTGCAACGACCGTCGCCGATGCCGAGCGGCACATCGAATGCCGCATCGTCGCTCTTAACGGCGCGGTGAACCCCGCGGCGAACGACCGCATTCAACCCGGGGATACGCTCGTCGTGTGCGGACCGGTTACCGAACTGCATCCGCGGCGCAGACGCTCGCGCGCCGAGCAGCCCGCGCGGCCCGCGCGACGGCCCCGGCTGCGCGATGCATTCCGCACGGCGGTCCGGCTAGAGCCGCTCCTTTTGTACACGTTTGCGGTCGGATTCGTGCTGTTCTTTGCCGCGAGCGTCTATTTTTCGGTTGACATGCACATCACGTTTCTCGAAGCGATGTACTTCGTGGCGGCAACGATGTTTACGGTTGGCTACGGCGATATCACGCCGTACATACGCCACTCCGATTGGCCTGCGTACGTCGCGGCGATCTTCGTCATGGGCGCGGGCGTGACGATCGGCGGCGTGTTCATCGCCTCGATCAGCTCGCTGCTGAACCGTGCGCAGGAAACCGCGCTTCGGGGTCTGCGCCAGATCCGTGCCGAGAACCACATCGTGATCTTCGGAGCCGGCAACGTCGGTATGCGCGTTATCGAGTTTCTGCTCGATCTCGGGCAGGAGGTCGTGGTGGTCGAGCCGCGGCCGAACTCGCGTTTGCTCGAACTTGCCCGCCGGCGCCGCGTCGATCTGCTCGCCTCGGATGCCACCGACGACGATACGCTCGCGTTCTGCAACCTGCGGCGCGCGCACGGCGTGGCTGCGGTCACCGACAGCGATACGGCCAATGTGGAAGCGGCGCTCGGCGCGCTCGCGTATAACTCGCGCGTTCCGGTCGTGCTGCGTATCGGCGACGTCGAATTCGCGCGATCCATCGCGCGCAATTTTTCGATCGGCTTATCGTTTGCGACGAGCGATCTCACGGCGCCGCTCATCGCAGGTCTCTCGCGCTTTCCGGCCAGCCGCGGCCGCGTCACGTTTGCGGGTGAGATGTTCGCAATCGGCGAGCGCACCGCCGACATGTACGTCCCGCGCGGCGAAGGCGGCGTTCCGCTCTTCGTTTGGCGCGCAGGAGAGTTGCTGCAGACTCGCAACTTTGACGACTTGCAGCCCGGTGACCGGCTGCTGGATATCGTACCGCTCTCGCAATTCCGTGCGGGAGCCAAGGAGTAACCGATGCTGGAATCAGGAGCGTCGCTTCCCGAGATCGCCGTTGCGGACGATTCGGGCGCGAACGTGAACCTGCGGGACTTCAAAGGGCGCCCGCTGGTTTTGTGGTTTTACCCGAAAGACGACACACCGGGTTGAACGAACGAAGCGTCGCAGTTTCGCGACGCCCTACCCGAGTTCGAGAAGAAGAACGCGCAGATCGTCGGCGTCAGCCGCGACTCCGTGGCTTCACATCAAAAGTTTAAAGCCAAGTACGGCATTCCGTTTCCGCTGCTTGCCGACGTGGAGTCCGAACTGTGCAACGCGTTCGGCGTCATTGTCGACAAGAACATGTACGGCAAAATCACCAAAGGCGTGCAGCGGTCGACGTTCTTATTCGACGAGAACGGAACGCTAGTGAAAGTGTGGCCCAAAGTTTCGGTAGAAGGCCACGCTGCCGACGTACTGGGTTCGCTCTAAAAGAAAGAGAGGCTGTCCGAACCGGACAGCCTCTTTCTAATTGTCGGTCTTCGCTGCGCCGCGCGGCAGTGAAAACTGTATCAGCGACCTCACCGGTGCCAACCCGCGGCTGACGACCGCGCAGGCCGTCACGCGCAGATTCAACTCTTCCAACCGCGCTTTCGCGGCGAGCAGCTCGCGGCCCGTCGTGACGACGTCTTCCACAAGCAGCACGCGATGGCCGGGTTCGAACGCGCCTTCCACGTACTCGCCGGGAAACGCGCCGAAGCCCTTGGGCTGTTTGCGCACGGCGATCATCGGGATGCCGCTCAGTTGCGAGACTGCCGTGGCGATCACGACGCCGCCGAGCTCGGTGCCGGCGATCAGGTCGGGCGTTACTTCAGAGATGATCGGCACGAACAGCCGCGCGATGCGGCGCAGCACGTGCGGATCGGAGAATAGACGGAACTTGTCGATGTAATAGTCGCTTCGCGCGCCGCCGGAGAGCACGTAGTCTCCCCGGGTCAGCGCGCGTTCGACGATCACCTTACGCAGCCACGTAAGATCTTGGACTCGTCCAATCGGATCTGGCGAGCCTAAATACTCCATTCCCAGGCATTCCAAGATTCGATGACGGGGCTGGGGCGGAAGCCTTTGAAGTTTTCGCTGACCGGCTGCATCGTGCGCAAGTAGTAGAAGTAGACTTCGGGGATGTCGCGCGCGAGCAGATGCTGGATCTGGCTGTACGCCTTTTTACGCGTCGGACGATCGTAGTTGTCCAGCGCCATCTTCTGCGCCGCGTCCATCTCCGGGTTGCAGTAACGCGAGTAGTTGTAACCCGCCGGCGCGACGTTCGAACAGGTGAGCTGCGAGGAGTCGTCCGGATCGGTTCCGGCGTACCAGCCCGCGAGCGAAAGATCGAACTTGCCGCCCTGCAGAATGCCGCCTTCGCCGACCGGCGCAAACAGCACGTCGCCGTCGTAGAACTTGATCTGCGCGTCGATGCCGACCTGTTTGAGCATGTCCTGCACTTCGACGGTGTTCTTGCGGCGCGTTACGTTGCTATTGTTCGAGACCATGACGAGCGTGAGCGGCTCGCCGTTTTTCTGCATGATGCCGTTAGCGCCGGGCGTGTATCCGGCTTGCTGCAGCAGCGCTTTCGCCTTCTGGACGTCATGCGTGTACGCGGGCTGCACGTTCGGGTCGTATGCCCACATGAACTGCGGCATATCCCACGTCGCGATCTTTTGCTGACCGTACGTCAGCGTTTGAACGATGCGCTCTTTGTCGATGGCATACGCAATCGCTTGACGCACGCGCACGTCCTGCAGCAGCGGGCGCTGCACGTTCAGCTGAACGTCTTCATACCCATTGATGTCGACGAAGACGAGCTTGACGCCCGGGATGTCTTTTACGTTCGGATAGTTGGAGATGGAGGCTTGGAACATCCAATCGACGTCGTGCGTGCGCAGCATGTTGACCGTAGTGTTCTCGTTCGGCACGATCCGCAGGTAGATACCGCGCAGTCCCGGTTTGCCCATAAAGAAGTCGTCGTTGGCGGCGAGTTCGATATGGTCGCCATGGACCCAGCGCACGAACTTGAAGGGACCGTCGGTGACGTTCGGATTCGCATTGAACGGAATCTGATTGATATCCGGATACTTCGAGAGCGCGTGCGCCGGCGCAACCGGATACGGCTGATCGGAGTCGGCGAAGAACGTGTCGACGAACGGCGCAAACTTCTGTTTGAGGTGCACGGCGACGGTGTAGTCGTCCGGCGTATCGACGCGCGTGACGTAATCGTAACCGTGGCGCGAGATGATGTTATTGTTGTTGTTCATGATCGCTTGCCACGACCACTTGACGTCCTTGCTCGTGACCGGCACGCCGTCGGACCATTTCGCATTTTTACGCAGGTGATAGGTAATCACCAGGCCGTCTTTGCTGATACCGCCGTTCTCTTGCGTCGGAACGGCGCTCGCGAGCATCGGAATCGTGTTGCCCTTGTCGTCGGCCGACACGAGCGGTTCGAACATCAACCGCGCGATGAAGCCGTCGGTGGTATTCGAGTTCAGCAGCGGGTTCAGGTTTTTCACGTCTTGCTGAATGGCGACGCGAAGCATGCCCGTGCCGGCGCCCGAGGCCGCCGTGCCGGGGTTGTTGCCGGTCTGCGTACAGCCCGCAAGAAGCCCGCCGAGTACGGCGAGCGCGAAGAGACGTCTCAAAATACGGTTACCCTCCACTTTTAAACGAAAGCCTTCGGGGCTTCGCTATGCCCGTGCGGCCGCCTTTGGTCCCGCGCCGCCCGGCACGGGGTCGAACCGTTCGTGGCGCCACGAGTACGTACCCAGGCCTTGCGTGGCGGTGCGGAGTTCGGTGATATAGCGCGCGAGTTCGACTTGCGGAACATCGGCCTCGACCACGTCGTGCCCGCTCTTTTCAGCGGGGTTCGTGCCCAGAATCTGCCCGCGCTTACCCGTGAGCTGCTGGATGACGGTCGACGTGTACATCGAGGGAACGGTGACGTTGACCCGGACGATCGGTTCCAGCACTACCGGACGGCATTTGGGCAGCGCGTCGCGCACGCCCATGCCGGCGGCGGTCTTGAACGATTGTTCGCTGGAGTCCACGTCGTGATACGCGCCGTCGTACAGCGTGACGTGAATATCGGTCACCGGATAGCCGTTGACGCTGCCGTGGAGCAGTGCTTCGCGCACGCCTTTTTCGACTGCCGGAATGAACTGCCGCGGCACGACGCCGCCGACGATCTGCTGGTCGAACGTTACGCCGTTTCCGCGATCGCGGGGCGCGAACCGCAGCCACACGTCGCCAAACTGTCCGTGGCCGCCGGTTTGATGCTTGTAGCGGGAGTGCACCTCGGTGCCGGCCGTGATCGTTTCCTGGTACGGAATCTCGGGCGGCGCGGTAACGACTTCGACTTTGAACTTGCGCGTAAGCCGTTCCACCGCGATGTTCACGTGCTGTTCGCCGCTGCCCAGCAGCAGCAGTTCGTTCGTGATCGGTGCGCGCTCGATGCGCAGCGCCGGATCTTCATCGATGATGCGCGCGAGCATCTGCGAGATCTTCGCTTCGTCCATGCGCTCTTTGGGTTTTATTGCGACGGCGAAGACCGGTTCGTTTTCCGGTATGCGCGGCAGCAGAATCTTGAAACCGTTCTCGGTCAGCACGTCGCCGGTGCCCACCGTTTCGAGCCGCGCGATCGCAGCGATCGTTCCGGGACCGGTCTGCGGGACCGCTTCCTGTTTCTTTCCTTGCAGCCGGTAAAGGCCGCCCGAACGGACCTTCTCGCCGTTCTTCGAGATGTTGGTGAGCGTCGCGTCGGATTTCAACGTGCCGGTCAGCACGCGCACGACCGAGAGTTTACCCGACTGCGGATGGACGAACGTTTTGATAACCTGCGCGACGACGGGGCCGTCGGCTTTCGGCTCGATCTTGCGGCCTTCGGCATCCACCTGCGGTGCCTCGAGCGGCGAGGGGAACCATTTCTCGATCGCCTGCACCAGCGCGCTGACGCCGAAGCCTTGCAATCCGGCGGCTGCGAGAACGGGCACGATTTGGTCGTGCGAACACTCTTCGCACAGATCTTTCTGCACCTCGTCCTGCGGCGGCTCGACGCCTTCGAGCAGCTCTTCCATCAAATGATCGTCGAAGTCGGCCATCGCTTCGAGCAGCTGGCCGTGCGCGACTTCGATCTGCTCGTGCAGCTCGCCGGGAACCGCGCTTTCGGTCAGTTTATCCGCGTCGTAGGCGTACGCTTTGCGATCCGCCAGGTCGACGAATCCTTTGAACGCTTCGGCGTTGCCGAAGGGCCATTGCTCGGCGACGACGTGACGGCCGTATGCGGCTTGCAGTGCATCGAGCGTAGCGGCGAAGTCCGCGCCCGGCCGGTCCATCTTGTTCACGACGAACAGATGCGGCATCTTGCGCGATTCGAGAAAATCGACGAGCAGCTGCGTTTGCGAAACGCGCGACGAGTCGGCGTCGATGACGATCACTGCAGCGTCGCAGCCGAGCAGCGCGAGTTTTGTTTCTTCAAAAAAGTCGACGAAGCCGGGACAGTCGACCATGGTGATGTCGATCCCGTCCGCTTCGCAATGCGCGAATCCGACGCTCGTCGATTGCGCATGACTCGTACATTCCGGTTCGTAGTCGGTCGTCGACGTGCCGTCGGTTACGGAGCCTTTGCGTCCTATCGCACCGCAGTGCGCCAGAATCGCCTCGACCAGCGTCGTCTTCCCGGCATGATGCGACCCGACAATGCCGATGTTGCGAACACGAGAGACGTCCGTCGCCATACGAGAGACTCCTTAACGGCGTTTTGAGGTTTTCTTTGTTACCGTCCGTTTGGCTGCTGAAACTTTGGCTGCCGTTTTCTTCACGCTCGCGGTTTTTTTCGCAGGCGCGGTTTTCTTAACGGCTGCAGATTTCTTCGCGGGCGCTGCTTTTTTTACAGGCGCCGTTTTCTTGGCGGCCGGCGCTTTTTTGGCAGGCGCGGGCACGAGTTTTTTGGCGGCGGCCGTCTTTTTAACCGGCGCGGCTTTCTTGGCAGCCGGGGCTTTCTTGACCGCGGCTTTCACCGTCTTCGCGGCCGCCGCGGCTTTCGGTGCGGGCTTCGCGGGGGCAGGCTTGGCTGCGACCTTCGGCATCGCTTTGGCCTTCGGCTCGGCCTTTGCTTTGGCCTCAGGCTTCGCTTTGGATTCCGGCTTGGCTTTAGCCGCGGCTTTCGGCTCGGCTTTGGGCTTGGGCTCGGCCTTGGGCTTCGCTTTCGCCGCGGCCTTCGGCTCAGCGGCGGGCTTCGGCTCGGCTTTGGCCTTGGGCTCGGCCTTGGCTTTCGGCTCCGCCTTGGGCTTGGGTTCCGCCTTGGGCTTGGGTTCAGCTTTGGCTTTCGGTTCCGCTTTGGCTTTCGGCTCCGCCTTGGGCTTCGGTTCGGCCTTGGCTTTCGGTTCCGCTTTGGGCTTGGCTACGCGGGCGCGCTTCGACGAAGACGCTGCCGCGGCCAGCTCGCGCTCTTCGGCTTCGTCGCGCTCCGGCAAGCCGAGTTCCGCGCGGCTGAATCCGCTGATGCTGCTGCCGGGCTGCGGCTGCGGCTCCTGCGCTTTGACCTTTTGCAGATGTTCCTGCGTGGCGCGCAGCGCGACGCGGGCAAGGCGGCCGGCCACCGGAAAGACGATCTCGTTGACGTCCGCTTCGTCGAGCAGTTGCAGCATCGTTTCGAAACCGTTGCCCTGATCTTTGGGGCTGTGCGCGTCCGACGCGATGGCGATGCCGACGTTCTTCGCCTTGGCTTTCTTCATCAAACGCAGCAGCGCGGCGCGGTAACGCTCCTGTTCCTGCGGATCGTTCTCGCGATAGAGGAAGCGCGCGTTGAACTCAACCGCCATCCCGCGTGCCGCGCACGCGTCGAGCAGCTGATCTTCGTACTGTTCCAGTTTTGCCGGTTCGGGCCAATGGCCGAACTGCGCGGGCACGTAAAAATGCGCGACGATATGACCGGGCAGCTTCTCGATATCGTCGAGCAGCTTGGCCATGTACAGTTCCCACACGCGTTCGGTGCCCACGACGTCGTACAGCTCTTGAAACTCCGGATTGTCGAAGGCCCATTGATAGTCGGGGCCTTTCTCCGGATGCTCGATCGTCAGAAAATGCACGGCACGCAGCATGCCGTCGGGGCGCATCGCGTCGACGATATTTTGCGCATCCGGTCTCGCGCGCGGATCGTTGTCCAGCTCGGCGCCGATGGAGAAACGCATACCGCGGCGCAGTCCTTGCGAGACGATGGCCGCATGCGCGACGTCGACGCCGGCAGTCTCGGCCGCGCCGTACAGATCGCCCGCTTCGGCAAGTTTGAGCGCGCGCCGGACGGTGTGCACCGCGCCCGGATCTTCGAACGTCAGATAGTTGATGTGGTCGCTAACCATCATGAACCGCGGCGAACCGCGGCGGCATGCATGGTAGAACCAAAGGAACAGCATGCGCGGTGAATACGCGATGGGCCGTTCCTCGGCAAACGCTTTGTGCTCGCCCTTCGCGTGACCGTGACAGTCCGGAATGGCGGGTAGGCGGGGATCGCTCAGCGTTCTACTTCCTTTACTCCGCGCGGGATCCACACTTGCGGTCCCTTCGTCGTGCGGATGGCCGTGCGCTCCGGCGCACGATGCTCGACCCACGGCACGACGGTTTCGATCGTAATTTCGATGGCGCGTTTGATTAACTCGAGCGACATCGAAGGCGTGGACTCTGCTCCCGCCTGCGCAGCCTGTGCGGGCAAGTA
>DASSRQ010000223.1:0-3534 GCA_035701665.1 Vulcanimicrobiaceae bacterium | reverse complement strand
TGTCGGCGTCGTCGGCGATATAGGCGCCGATGGCGAGCGACGACGTCGCGGCCGGCGAGGGGGCGTTGCGCACGTGAACGACGCCTTCCGAACCCTCGAAGACGAAGTCGTCGACCATCGAGCCGTCGGCGTTCATCGCCTGGGCGCGCACGCCCGACGGTCCTGGGAGCGTGTCTTCGACCTTCAGATCCGGGATGTAGCGCTGGAGCGCCTTGACGTATGCGCTGCGGACGACGTCGCGATACATCTCTCCCATGCCGATCGACATGTATTTTCCGGCGAGCTTAATGAAGCCGGAGTACGTCAGCGACTCCATGAGGTCGCCCAGGTTGATGGTCGTGAAGCTGTAGCCTTCGCGGGCGAACGCGAGCACCGCGTTCGGCCCGAGCCAGACGTCGCCGTTCATGCGCGGCGTGAAGTGGACGCCGAGGAACGGGAAGGCCGGATCCGGGACGGGATAGATGTTGCCGCGGACCAGGTCGCGCTTTTCGGGCTTGAGGATCAGGTAGTCGCCGCGGAACGGCACGATCTTGGGGTCGCCGCCGCCGCCGGTCATCTTTGCCAGCCGGTCGGACTGCAGGCCGCCGCACGTGATCACGGAGCGGGCTTCGACGTCGCCGCCGGTGCTGGAGATCAGGGTCGTGCCGTTCTTGCGGGTGATCGCCGTGACCTTACGGCCGGTCAAAATCTCACCGCCGGCTTCTTTTATATCTGCGGCGTACGAGCGGGCGACTTGGCCATAATCGACGATGCCCGTGACCGGCGAGAAGATCGCCTTGATGCCTGCGCAGTGCGGCTCGCGCTCGCGGATGCCCGCGGCGTCCAGCATCTCGAGATTCTCGATGCCGTTCGCGTGGCCGCGTTCCCAAAGCGCCTCCAGACGCGGGATCTCGCTCTCTTCGGTCGCGACGATCAGCTTGCCGACCTGGCGGTACTCGATGCCCTTGGCGTCGCAGTACTTCCAGAGCGAGCGCCGGCCCTCGGTGCAGAGGCGCGCCTTGAGGGATCCCGGCGTGTAGTAGATGCCGGAGTGGATGACACCGCTGTTATGTCCGGTCTGGTGCTTGCTGACCTCGGGCTCTTTTTCGAGGACCGCCAGCTTCAGGTGGGGATGGCGCAGGAGCAGTTCCCGCCCGGTCGCCAGGCCGACGATGCCGCCGCCGACGATTGCGATGTCGTACGTCATATCGCCTCAGATTCTCTCACGTGGCCCGCTTGCCAGGGTAAGCCTCTAGTCGTAACCGGAATGCCGACTTATAAGGTTAATATAGGCGATATGAGTACGACCATGGAGCGCATCGCGCCGTTCACCAACGAGCCGATCAAGACTTTCGCTGACGCGGCCGACGCCGCCGCCATGCAGGCCGCCCTGGCCGCCGTCCGCAGCGGATTCGGAAAGAAGTATCCGCTGGTGATCGACGGCGAGCGCATCGACACCGAAAAGACGATCCCGTCGATCAACCCTTCCAATCCGAACGAAGTCGTCGGTGAAGTTGCGGCGGCATCGCTCGAACAAGCGACGCGCGCGATCGAGATCGCGCACGAGCGGTTTCAAACCTGGAAGAAGACGACCGCGCAGGAACGCGCCGGTTTCTTATTCCGCGCAGCCGAGCTGGTTCGAGAACGGCGTTTCCACTACAACGCGCTCATGGTGTTCGAAGTCGGTAAGAGTTGGGTCGAAGCCGATGCGGATACGGCCGAAGCGATCGACTTCCTCGAGTTCTACGCGCGCGAAGCCCTGCGCTACGCCGGCGAACATCCGGTCACGCCGATTCCGGGCGAACAGAACGAATTGCGCTACATCCCGCTGGGCGTGGGCGTCGTCATTCCGCCGTGGAACTTCGCGTTCGCGATCATGGCCGGCATGACGTCCGCTGCGGTTGTTACGGGCAACACGGTCGTGCTCAAACCCTCGAGCGACTCGGCGGTTATCGCATCGTGGTTCGTGGATCTGCTGCACGAAGTCGGCGTACCGAAAGGCGTAGTCAACTTTGTGCCGGGCAACGGCAGCGTCATCGGCGATGCAATCGTCGATCATCCGCTCACGCGCTTCATCTCGTTTACGGGAAGCAAAGAAGTCGGCTTGCGCGTCAACGAGCGCGCGGCAAAGACGCAGCCGGGCCAGAAATGGATCAAACGCGTCGTCGCCGAGATGGGCGGCAAAGACTCGATCGTCGTAGCCGCAGATGCGGATATCGACGCAGCCGTCGAAGGCGTAGCAGTCTCGGCCTTCGGTTTCCAGGGTCAGAAGTGTTCGGCGTGTTCGCGAGCGATCGTCGACGCATCGATCTACGACGAGTTCGTCGAGAAATTGAAAGCGCGCGTTGCGAAGATCACCATCGGCGATCCGTCGGACAAATCGAACTGGATGGGGCCGGTCGTAAACGAGCGCGCAATGAAGACCATTCAAAAGTACATCGAGAAGGGCAAGACCGAAGGCCGTCTCATCGCCGGCGGCGAGCGCGCGTCCGACACCGGATTCTTCCTTCAGCCGACCGTCATCGCCGACGTTGCGCCTGACGCGACCATCGCGCAGGAAGAGATCTTCGGACCGGTGCTCGCGATCATCAAAGCAAACGACTACGATCACGCGCTTGAGATTGCGAACAACACCGAGTTCGGGCTTACCGGCGCCGTGTTCAGCAAGGACGAAGCCAAACTCGAACGCGCGAAGGAAGAGTTCTTCGCCGGTAATCTGTACTTGAACCGCAAATGTACCGGAGCGCTCGTAGGCGGCAATCCGTTCGGCGGATTCAATATGTCCGGCACGGACAGTAAAGCCGGCGGTTCCGATTATCTGCTGTTGTTCTTGCAGGCGAAATCCATCTCGCGCAAGGTGCAATAACCCTGCGCAGGAAGACGTTCGTAGAGAGCGCCGCGGCCGGAATGGCTGCGGCGCTTTTGCCATCCGGCGTCCTGTTTGCAGCCTCCGGCACGTTGCGTGCGCGTACGCGCGGCATCGAAGCGGGTTGGACGACCGAAGGCGGACGTTTCCGGTACACATCGCTTCGCGACCGGATCGGACAACGCGACGTGCCGCTTCCGCGCGAAGTGTTCTCGGTGACGATAGGCGAGGGCAAGCCCATCGGTGCAAGCGCGTTTACTATTGAGAACGCGACCGCAACGAGCGTTACGCTGCTTCATCGCGAAGCGGGTGTGCGCGCCGTTTGGACGCCCATAGCGCATAGCGATGCACTCTATCTGCGGCAAGAGATCGAACTGCAGGCGATCGGCGCCGACGTCGACCTGCGCGAAGTGCGTCTGTTCGACTTCGCGATGCTGCCCGATGCGCTGGTCTCCGGGCGCTGCGACGGCTCGCCGATCGTTGCGCGAAACCTTTACCTTGCGGTAGAGCATCCGCTTTCGCAGAGCGATGCCATCTACGATCGCGCGAGTGCGTATCTGCCGCGAAAGGTGCCGCTGCGCGCGCAGGCGCCGCTGCGCGTCTCGAGCGTGTTCGGTACGACCCGCTCCGGCCAACTGCGTCGCGACTTCGCAACCTATATCGAGCGCGAACGCGCGCGCCGTTATGCG
>DASSRQ010000222.1:0-31807 GCA_035701665.1 Vulcanimicrobiaceae bacterium | reverse complement strand
CAGCGAGTCGAAGTCGAAGGTTACGCAGTAAGGCGTGCCTATCTCGTCCTGGCGCCGGTAGAGCTGCCCGATGTTGCCCTCGTCGTACACGGTGCGGAAGTCGCGGCGCCGCGCGCGTTCGATATTGCGGGCACCCTCGACCAGCTCGGGACGGTTCCGAGCAAGCGAGAAAACGGCTACTTGCACGGGAGCGATCTTCGGATGGAAGTGCAGCACGACGCGGGTGGTCTCTTTACCGTTCGGATCGGTGCTCGTCTCGTTTTCGTAAGCGTCGATCAGGAACGTGAGCGTCGTGCGGTCCATTCCGGCCGAACTTTCGATCAGCAGCGGCGTGTACTTCGTTTTGCTCGCCTCGTCGAAGAACTGCAGATCTTTGCCCGACAACCTCATGTGCGCGTCGAGATCGTACGTGCCGCGGTGCGCGATCGATTCGAGTTCGCCCCAGCCCCACGGAAAGAGATACTCGACGTCGATGCCGGCCTTGGCGTAGTGCGGACGCTCTTGCGGCGTGAGTTCGTAGAAGCGCAGTTTATCGGGTTTGACGCCATAGTCCGAGTACCAGGCTTTGCGGCGCTCGACCCATTCTTTAAACGTCTGCATATCGTTGCCGTCGTCCGGAACGAAATACTCCAGCTCGGCTTGTTCGAACTCGCGCATACGGTACGTGAAGTTGCCCGGCGTGATCTCATTCCGGAACGACTTCCCGATCTGCGCGATACCGAACGGCGGCTTTTTGCGCGCGGTCTGGTAGATGTTCTTGAAGTTGACGAACATGCCCTGAGCGGTTTCCGGACGCAGGTATGCGGTGGACGCCGTATCTTCCATCGGACCGACGAACGTGCGCAGCATCAAGTTGAAGTTGCGCGGCTCCGTGAACGAGTTTTTACTGCCGCAGTCCGGACATTGTTCGAGCGACTTCAAGTGGTCCGCGCGGAAACGGTGCTTGCAGACCTTACAGTCCACCATGCGATCGTGGAACGCATCGACGTGACCGGACGCCTTCCAGGTGAGCGGATGCATGACGATGGACGAATCGAACGGCACGACGTCGTCGCGCAGCTCGACGTTCTCGCGCCACCACGCATCTTTGACGTTGCGCTTCAGGATCGAACCGAGCGGACCGTAATCGTAGAATCCGCCGATGCCTCCGTAAATCTCGCTCGACTGAAAGATAAAACCGCGGCGCTTTGCCAGCGCCGTAATCTCATCGAGGGTGACGTTCGACTTTTGAGCCTGCTCGGTATCCATGGGGGGCTTATGGTTTGGGCCGGGTTTGGGGGCGTCCTGTCGCGCCCTTAATGCGAGCCGCTTCCCGTGTCACGCTGACCCTGTCGAAGCGCGGCCGAGCCGGCCGCAAAAAGGCGGTGCAAGTCATCAACATATATTGACCCGCCCGCGCTCTTGACGACTCTCCAGGCGCCGTCGACGCGATGGAAAACCGTATCGCCCCCGCCCGCCCCATACCATTCGGCTAGGGCCCAATCATGTGATATGAGCACGTAAGGGGTAAACGGACCGCGAGCGAGAGCACGGACCACGCCTATGTCGCTAGCGCTGCCATGGTCGGTGGAAAATGGTTCGCACGGTTCCAGTTGTTCCAACCTGCCCATTCCGCGAAGAAGGTGCCTTGTGCGCGAAGCGCCGGCGGTTAACGCGAACTACGCCCTCGGGGGTTGCCGCAGCCACCGCAGCCGCAAGAAGAACGCCAATCATCGCTCACACCCTATCTTTCAAAAACTCGTTAGCCAAACGTTTGGGCGCGCGCGTAAGCCACGCGTCGACAATCACCTGTTTGAGCAACTTTAGGCCGATCTTGTTCAGCCGCACTAACACCGAGGGATAACCGTCGAAGTGTGATGTAGTGAAAAAGATGCCCGGCTCGCTTGCGAGCATGGCATCTTTCATCTCTAAATCTTCCGTTCGCACTCCGAGGATGGGGCCCGACGGCGCGTCGTCACCCAGCTCGGCGAGATCGCTCTTGCGCAGCGGGCGTTCCCAAACGAAGCCTTTGCCCTTGACGGTCCATGAAGCCTGACCGTCATACGACGGATGCTCCGCGACTTCGGGCAGCGCCATGGCGAGCCGGCGCACGTCATTCAACGTTGCCATGCGCCGGTGTATTCGCTATTCAACTGCCTCGCCATTCACCGTGTTTGTGCTCGCGAGATACTACTGCAGCACGTTGCCGTTCAGGTCAAACTGCTTTATCGTGTATCCGCGCGCAGACGGGATGACGAGCACGGGGCAAGTGCACGGATGGCGCTGCAATCGTGCGTTCAATGCCTGAACGCCGCGCGCATCGACCGCAACCGCTTTCGGCCATTTGCGGGTGGCGCGTCCGATGTCCGGACCGATGCGTCCGTTCGGAATATTCGTGAGCACTTCACGGCGAGAATCGAGCAGGGGCTCGTGGCGGTGCGCCAACCGAGTAATCTGGGCGACATAGAACGGTCCGACAAGCACGGCGCTTGCGTTGCCGCCCACCAGGTGCTCTGCCTGCGCGATAACGCGGGGGTGGATATCCATTATGCGCATCGGCGCCGCGAACGACTCGGTCTGTGCTTCGCTTTGCTGCGGCGATTCGTTCCATCGCACGAAGGCCGGCAGCGGGTACGCGGATGGCGTAACGACGCTCTCTTCACCCGCGCGTATCTCCGTGATGCGCGTTGTTTTAGCGTCCGCGGGCAAACCGCGATCGATCGACGCCGTCTGGACGAGCGAAACCGCGAACTGCCGGCCGCGCGGCACTTGATACTGCACGCTGATCGTGGTCGGGCGATCCGCCGGGCTGTAAACGATTCGTACGATTCGCGTACCCGACGGAATTCCGGATGGAAAGATCACCGGGAACGCCGCGGTGCGTGCAAGAGCACGAATATCGGCGGCCATCGGATAGCTCACGGTTCCCAATGAATGCAGTTGCATCGAGCCCTGCGAGCCCGATATCCAAATGCGGATACCTTGGTAGGCGCGCTCGGCGGCACCGGTTCCTACCGATACGCCCGACAAAACCAGCGCCGAAAGAATTACGGCGAACAGAGCGCGTTGGCGCCGGTCGGCTGTTGCGGCCCGATGCCGGATGCCCTCCAGCGGTAGCGCCGGCGTTTGGATTGCATCGCGTGCGCCGCGTCCGGCTTGAGAGAACTCAACAGGCATTGCGTACCTCCGTTACAGGGCGAAAATCACCGGCATAATCCTCGAGCAAACCGGCCAAACGTTCGCGAGCGCGGGCAAGTCGCGTTCGAACCGTTGCGTGCGGAGCTCGAAGAATACCGGCGATCTCCGCCGTGGTGAAGTCATCAAAATAGTAGAGAACGCAAACAGCACGCTGTTCGGGTGAAAGAGATTCCAGCGCTCGCCACACGTCGACGGAAACACCGTCGTGCGGAAATACGGATTGTTCGTACACCGCCTCGGTCGGGCGCTTGCCGCGCACGCGCAGCGCTTCGCGCACGACGATGCGGTAGATCCATGCGTCGAACGCATCGATGTTTCGCAGGCCGCGCACCTTACGATAGACTTGCACACACGCTTCCTGCGCCGCATCCTGCGCAAGCGCGCTATCGCCGGTCAGCGTCGCCGCAAGCCTAAAACAGGCCGGCCATATCTGCGCGATCAGTGCATCAGCCGCGCTTCGTCCGCGAACCGCAGCCGCAATAACATCCGGGTCAGCCCAACGCCCCACTTTGCCCACCGTCCTTTGTTTCGGCATTCTCTGTACGAAAGAGGCAGCCAGGAGCGCGAATTGTTTCACAGACTGTTTCTAAAGAGCAAGCCTGACGTGAATGCCGTAGTGCTGGGGCGCGGCGCCTCGTTCATTTCTTTCTTGTCTTTCTGAATCGCAACCGTTGGCGTACCCTGTGGCACCGGGTTCGATCCCGGGCGCTCCAGCCGGGATCAGGCGACCTGTTGCGAAGCCGTCGGCGCTGTGCTACTGTCGGATCGTCAAGGGGTATCAATCCGAAAGACACATCGAAACGCGCGAGGCGCCGCAGTAATGCGGCGTCTCGTTTTTCTTTTGCCTACAATGGCTCGCTAAACGTCAAGTGGTTGTTGAACGGATCGTAAACCGTCATCTCGCGGCGCCCCCACTCTTGCTCTTGGATGCCGGGGTTCATGTAGCGGTAGTTTTTGGCTTTGAGCTCCGCATGCAATTCGTCCAGGCCGCCGTCCACATCGATGCGCATATGCGCCCCAGGGCATCCGTCCCCGTGATGCTCGCTCAGAAACAGCGAGAGACCGCCGCGTGAGACGCCCATGAACAGGGGAGCGTTATCGTGAAAGCGGTGTTCGAAGTCCACGGTGAATCCGAGATAGCCGATGTAAAACTCGCGCGCTTTTGTTACGTCCAAAATACGTATAATCGGAATCACGCGTTCGAACTTCACCGTATCTCCTTGCTTATGGTATTGCGACGGCTTCCGCGAACGGTTCCGTCGCGTTCGCGGCGTGCGCGTCGGTACGCTTAAGAGCTATCAGGGACGATAGCGAAACGCAGGCGGTCGCAATGATATAAAGCGATAAGACCCACGAACGTCCGTGCGAGTACGAAAGCAATGCCGTGCCGATGACCGGGGCAAGGCCGCCGACGAGCGACGCGCCGTGATAAGCGACAGACGCGGCCGTATACCGCACGTTGGCCGGAAACGCTTCGCAGAAGAGCGCGGCGAGCGGACCATAGAGTAGACCGTTACTCGTGTACGCAAGACATTCCGCAAGCACCATCGCGGGAAAGCGCGCCGTGTCGATCAGCATGTAGATGGGGAAAGCGATGACGAGGGCAAGCGCGGCACCCGACATCGCCACCAGGCGGCGCCCGTACCGGTCGGAAAGCCAGCCCGATAGCGCGACCGAGAGGAGATAAGCGACCCCGCCGATCGCTACCGCTGCGGAGATCTGTGACGCCGGGACACGAAGCAGCGACTGCGGCCCCGATGCGTAAGAAACGATTTGCGTTCCGTACAGATAGCCGATGTTTACCGCGAAGAGTGTTCCCGCGGCAAGCAGCATCGTCGGCCAATATTTTGAGAGTGCGGAGCGCAGAGGCGATGCAACGATCGCAGCGGTTTGCCGCATCTCTTGGAATGCCGGCGACTCACTCACACTGATCCGGATCGTTAAACCAATCGCGACGAGTACTGCGCTTGCGAGAAACGGGATGCGCCATCCGAAACCATAGAACTGCGGTGTAAGCGTCCCGTTGACGGAGTAGGCATGCGTCACCCATGCGGCGATGCTGCTCGATAATATCGAACCGATCGGCGAACCCATCTGTGGAAACGCGCCGAAGAATCCGCGGCGGCCTTCCGGTGCGTGCTCGGTGGCCATTAACGCCGCACCGCCCCACTCGCCGCCCACGGCAAGGCCTTGCAGGAAGCGCAGCGCAATCAGCGCCGCGGGCGCCCAGGCGCCGATCTGCGCGTACGAAGGCAGCAGGCCGATGGCGCACGTACCGCAGCCCATGATCAGCAGCGCTAGAATGAGCATGGATTTCCGGCCGACGCGGTCGCCGAAATGTCCGAAGAGCGCACCACCGATCGGGCGTGCCGCGAACGCGACCCAAAACACCGCGAAGGAGAGCAACACGCCGGCTTGGCCCGCCATCGGGAAAAACACGTGCGGAAACACGAGCGCGGCGCCAAAACCAAAAAGGTAGAAGTCGTACCACTCTGTAGACGTGCCGATCAGACTGGCAAACGCAACGAGGGTCGGCGAGGAGCGGTGAAAACCGGCGGCAGCTGTAGCGATGACGCGCCTCCTTCATAGGAGCCCTAGCGCTCAAGCCATTCGCGCGAGACAAGGCCGCGCCTGCGCGGTTGTACTGAGGAAGCAAGCATACTCCCGTGGAATGACGCGCCCATGGGACGCGAACTGCACGTCCACTCGCACCCTTCGGGCGTCGAGCATTGGCGGCATCTTACAGAGATCGTCGCGCTTGTTATTGCTGCGGTTTGGGGCTTTTACGTCTTTATTTATCAGGAAAACATCAAGCCCGCAGGCGAGCCGGTTGAACTCGAAACGACGCTATCCGTGGATCACACGCCGCTACAAAGCAACAAAGAATTCATACGCGTCGGCATTCAGATGAAAAACATCGGCAACCCGCCGTTAGAACTCGGGGGTCTAGTCGTTAACGCGTACGGCGTAAAGTACACTTCGCGCACGGGAGAGCACATCGAGAAATCGATCAGCGGAATCGTGGAAGAGAGCCGGGCGCTCGTGCCGGGCAAACCCGTGCTGCAATATACTTTTGCCGATACGTGGAGAGCCTTCGGCGGGCAGCGCGCGGCGGCACTGCTGCCGGGCGCAGACTTTCCCGAAACATTTGTTTTCGCGATTCCGCCGCGCACATTCGATGTCGTAAAGATCGAGTATTTCGTGTGCTGGTCTCGGCCGCGTTCCAAAGTTTGGAACGTTCCAGTCGACCGCCAGGCGGACGGTTCTTTTTGGTTCAGGGGTGCGGTGTCAGCCGAAAACGTTCACGCCGGACTGCGCTGCCATTATCAAATTCGCGGGGAATACTACCCGGTTTAGCGCGCAGTTATTTCCTGTGCGACTGAGTTAGCGAGTAAACCGCGCTAAAGTTTCCGTGTATTGCGCGAATTGAAATTGCCCGATTCAATTCGGCCCGAACGTCGCTTCGGAAATGATTGGCGGTGCTACGGTGAAATCGCTGTATCGCAGCCACGTTGGGCGCACGCGAACGTACGTGATTCCCGGCCACGCTTGACGTTCGCGTCCTTCCGGAAAAACGCCGAAGTAGACCTCTTTTAAACGCTCCAATTCATCGCCTTCGGGGAGATCCGCGCAGCCCTCGCATTGCAATGTACGCTCGTCCCCGGCGACCCAGCCTCCGACAACCAGCGCGATCTTCGCATTTGACTTGAGGTTTGCGAACTTACGGGTGTCGTCGGTCGTGTCGAAGACGATCTCCATGTCGCCGGTAGTTGCAATCCCGACGAGGGCCCCTTCAGGCGCTCCGTTCGCAGAGACCGTCGCCACTACCGCCCAACGATGGCGATGCAAAAAGGACAATACGTCTGAAGTGTTCACGATATTCCGCGGCGACCCGCTACCTTAGGACAACGCGTGTGCTTTAGGTTGCGTCTCTGACCTGAGCTGCCCGCACGCCGCTGAAATATCGCGACCCATATTGGCGCGCACGGTCGTGGGAATGCCGGCCTCATCTAAAATCGCGGCGAATTTCCAGATCTGGTCCTGCTCCGAACCCTGATACGGCGCGTCCGGCGTCGTGTTGTACGGAATCAGATTGACGTGGTACAGATGCCCCTTCATCCGCCGCGCCAACTCTCGCGCGTGCTCGTCGGAGTCGTTCACGCCTTTGAGCATGACGTATTCGAAAAATACTTTCCGGTTCGTTTTTTCGATGTAGCGGTCGCAGGCGGCGAGCAGTTCGTCCATCTTGAAGCGGCGGTTAACCGGCATGATGCCGCTGCGCACGTCGTCGCTGGGCGCATGCAGCGAGATCGCGAGATTGACTTGCACGTGCTCGTCCGCAAACTGATCGATCTTGTCAACTAGGCCGACGGTGGAGATCGTGATATGCCGCTGCCCTAAATTGAAGCCTTGTCCGTCGTTGAGCAGCGAGACCGCCGACATCACCGAGTCGTAGTTATGAAACGGTTCGCCCATTCCCATGAACACGATATTGGTAATGCGCTTACCCTTCGACGCGAGTTCGCGCGCGAAGAACCGCGCTTGATCGAAGATCTCCGTCGGCTCGAGCTGCCGCGTGAAACCGGCCTGCCCGGTCGAACAGAACGCGCATGCAAACGCGCATCCGGCCTGCGAACTGATGCAAACAGTATTGCGATCGCCGTAGTGCTCCATCAGCACGGCTTCGACTTCCGAACCGTCGGCCAGCCGGAAGAGCCCTTTGCTGGTCTGTTTGTCGTTCGATCGCTGCTCCACCACCGGCGCAACCGAACTAAACGTAAAGCCCGCTTCCTTAAGCGATGCCCGTAGTTCTTTCGGCAGCGTCGTGACGTCGTCGATATCGGCGGCGAGTTCTTTGGTGGCTGCGCGATAAATCTGCTTGAGCCGGAACGGCTTGAGCGCAAAATGCTGCGAAAATGCTTCCACGCTTTCGAATCCTGCGCGGCGCACTTTGTCTTCGAACCAAACGGTTTGCGCGTCGCGCATCTAAAGCGTCTCCTCTTCCATATCCAGCAGGCTTAACGCAACCGGCTCATCGGAGGGTTGCGAGCGGGCCTTTTCCAGCTCGTCCAATCGCGCGCGCACCTGCTTGAGATCCGACCAGACTTGGCGCTTGGTTTCCGTCAACGACATGCCGCCTTGGCGTAGGACGTACGCCGGATGAAACGTCACCATCAACGGAATGCCGTTCGGCCCGTTGTACCATTGGCCGCGCCCGCGCGTAATCGCGAAATCCTGACCGAGAAACGACTTCGCCGCCGGCGCACCCAACGCAAGAATGACGTCGGGCGAGATGATGTCGATCTGTTCGTCGAGATACGGCCGGCAGTTTGCCATCTCGGCAGGCATCGGCGCGCGGTTTTTGAGTTTTTGTCCTTCGCGCAGCGTCGGCCGGCATTTGACGGTGTTGCAGATGTACACGTCTTCGCGCGGCAGATCGATCGCCAGCAGCATCTTCTCGAGCAACTCGCCGGCGCGTCCGACGAACGGGCGCCCGAGCAGATCCTCGGTTTCGCCGGGCCCTTCGCCGATCAGCATCAACCGCGCGGACGGATCGCCTTCGCCGAACACGTTGTTGCGGCGCTCGTAACCGATCTGACATTTGCGGCATCCCGCGGCTACCGTTGCCGCTTGCGAAAGCAGCCGCTCGCGCCGCGCCCGTTCTTGGAGGCTCATCGTTCTCCGTACGTCGCCGGCGCGAGGCGCACGGCCTCGCCGTAAGCGATGACGCTCGTCGAACCGTCGTGCTGTTCGACCGCATCGAATCGGATGCCGATCACCGCATCCGCTCCAAGCCGCTCGGCGTTTTCGCGCAGCGACTCGAGCGCTTCTTCCCGCGCGCGTTCCGCATCGGTCAAGTACTCGATCGGCGCAAGCCCGATGAACGCCCCAATCGAACGGAACGTGGCCCGCAGCATGTTGTGGGGACGCGTCGCGCCGGCGGTTACGCGTCCGAACGAGGTCAGGATGCGATATCCGTCGGGCAGGTCGAGGGTTACGAGGTTCTCTCTTGCAATCATCGGGTGTGCAGCGCTCTTCTTCACCATCGGTGCTCATCGTCCGTTTAGATGCCATCGGCGACGCACTCGTCACGGTACCGCTCGTGGCTGCGCTTCGCGCCGCCGGGTTCGCCGTAAGCGCCGTTCTGTCGAAAGCGAATGCCGAGGCCTTCTCGCAGCGGGCGCTCGAGTACGTGCACATCGGCCTCGAGTCGCTGGACGAGGTCCGCACCCGGAAGTACGACGTTGCGCTCATCCCGTCTGAAGAGCCCGAGGCGTACGAACTCGCGCGCGACGCGGGCATTCCGAAGCGCATCGGCTTCTGGCACGGTCTGCGCGCCAAGCCGTTCAAGTCGCTGTGGATCCGCCGCCAATGCACGCGCGTCGTTTACCGGCCGGCGGGTTTGGACACGGGCGGCAGACACGAATGCGAGATCGTTTTCGAACTCGGAAGGGTGCTGCTGCCGAACCAAAGCGCACCGCGCGAACCGCAGACCCTGCGCCCGTTGGTTATCGATAACGACCCGGTCTCCGACGCGCGCGTCGCGTTTCAAGTCACGGATAAATGGACGCGTCTCGGAGCATCCATCAACGACGTCGTCGCTGCAGCAGCGCGCGCACGCGACCGTCACGAGCTGCGGTTTATCGCTTCGTCCTCGGAACGCTCGTTCGCCGACCGCTTTGCGCATAAGGTGAACGCGAAGATCGACTTCTTCGATTCTTTGCCGCCGTGGAAAGAAGCGATCGCGGCAAGCCGCGCACTGATTGCGCCGGATTCGGGTGCCGCGCACGTGGCCGGAATGACCGGCACTCCTGTCGTCGCCGTGTATGGGTCGCAGGAGTTCATTCCACAAGTGAATCGCTGGCGGCCGTGGGCCGCTCCGGCAGAAACGATCTGGCTTAAACCCGAATGGGCGTGGCGCGTCTACGGCGCGCTGGACACGTTACTCAACGAAACAGCAGACGCTTGATGCCGAATCCGATCCCCGCAAGCACCGCTAAATAGAGCGCATAGCGCGCGACCAGCGCGGCCGAGAGCGAGTAATACCACAGCTTGCCGTGATGCTTGATCCAATAATACCGCCGCGACTGCGTTTTCCAGCGCTCGACGTTCGCCCGGTGAGCGCGTTCCGAGCCGCTCGCAGCGCCGCTGGCCATCCCGATATGCGTGGCTTGCGCATCCGGAACGAACCACGATTCGTAACCGGCGTCCGCAACGCGTTTTGCAAGATCGACTTCTTCGTGATACATGAAGTAGCGTTCGTCGAAGCCGCCGAGTTGTTCGAACACGTCGCGGCGGATCATCAATGCGGCGCCGATAACCAAATCCACACGGCGCGGCGTATCGTAGTTCCATCCGCGCAGGGATGCGCCGTTTGCGAACCGGCGCAAGACCGGCCACTCGCCCCAGGCGCTCGACCGTAAAAACGCGCCCATCCAAGAATCGAATTCGCCGCACGACTGCGCGACGCGGCCGTCCGTTTCGAGAATCTTCGGTCCGGCTATCGCGCACTTCGGATGCGCATGCATGAACGAGACTAACGTTTCGATCGCGCCGTCGTGCACGACCGCATCGGGATTCAGGAGAAACAGCAACGGCGCGCTGCCGGCCCGGGCGCCTCGATTAACGCCCGTTCCGAATCCCAGGTTCTCGCCGTTTTCGACAATCGTTATGCGTTCGCCGTACCGTTCGCGAAAGACGGCGACGCTGTCGTCGGTCGAACCGTTATCCGAAACGATAACGTGCGCGGCGCCCGAGCGCAGCAGCGAATCCACCGCGGCCGGCGTCTGGCTGCGGCCGTTCCAATTGACGACGATCGCGTCTACGTCAGGCACGCCGCGTCTGCAGGTACGGCCAGATGAACGTATCGATCTCGCCGTCGAGCACGGCACCCGTATTGCCCGTCTCGACGTTCGTGCGGTGATCTTTGACCAATTGATACGGGTTGAGCACATACGAGCGGATCTGCGAACCCCACTCGTTCGCACTGCGCTCGCCCCGCAGTTCGCTCAGACGCTTATCGCGTTCTTCGGCCTCGCGCTGCACGAGTTTCGCGCGCAGAATGTTCATCGCGACGTCGCGGTTCTGCGCTTGCGATCGCTCCTGCTGCGAGGCCACGACGATGCCCGTCGGTTCGTGAATGATGCGCACCGCCGACTCCGTCTTATTCACGTACTGACCGCCGGCGCCGCCCGATTTGAACGTTTCGATGCGGAGATCTTCCGGTTTGATCTCGACCTGGACGTTCTCGCCGGCTTCGATCTCCGGAATGATATCGACCGCGGCGAACGAGGTGTGTCTGCGATGCGCCGCATCGAACGGCGAGATGCGGACCAACCGGTGCACGCCGCGCTCGCTCTCCATCATGCCGTACGCGTTGCGTCCGCGCACGAAAAACGTAACGGACTTGAGCCCGGCCTCTTCCGCGGGAGATTCGTCTACGATATGCGTGCTGAAGTTTTTGCTGTCCGCCCAGCGTAGATACATGCGCGAAAGCATCTGCGTCCAGTCGGCTGCATCCACGCCGCCCGCGCCGGCAAAGATGCTGACGATCGCGCTATGCGTGTCGAACTCGCCGTCAAAGTTTGCGGCCATCTCCAGCGCGTCGAGTTGCTGCCCGGCAGCTTCGATATTGGCGTCGACCTCGCTATCGGCCGATGGATCGCCGGCAAACAGATCCAGCATTTCACGCGCATCGGTCAGCGAACGGGCGACCGAATCCATCGCTTCGGTGTCGGAGCGGACTTCCGCCAACTGCTTCATCACGCGCTGCGCGGCGTCGGCGTCATTCCAAAAAGTGTCGGTTCGCGAGCGGTTTTCGAGCTCGGCGACTAGACGCGATTTACCCGCGTAGTCAAAGACGCTCCTTGATCGCGTTCAGGCGATCGGAGAGGCGTGCAATGGCCGTGAGTTGTGAATCGCTCATACCGCGCGTTTTCTGGAGGCGGACCGCGCCCCCTTTCCGCAGCCGCGCAGCAGCGTGAACGACGTGCGGCAAGTATCGGAGGAACACATGACTTACGTTCAAGAGCGTCCGCCTGCCGGCGGCGTCTTCGCAATGACACCCGACATCTTTAGCGCCGATGCGCAGAACGCCGCCGCGCTGCAGCACCCGGCTTCGGCATTCGACGATACCGTCTCGCAGTGGCTGCCTGCGCCGCAAAGTCCGCAGCCGGCACCCGCCGGACTGTGGGACGCGCTGCAGCAACTCTTCGGCATGCTCTCCCAACTGTTCGGACAGAACGGTTTTACGGGCTCAAGCGCGCCGGGAGAGCAGTTTTTCAACGATGCGCAAGCCGCATCGGTGGGCGATCCGCATCTCTCGTTTTCCGGCACGACCGCCGGCGGCAGCGAACAGACGCAGTTCGACAGCATGACCGGACACGGCGATCTGCTCTCATCTGATTCTTTCATCGGCGGATACCGGCTCTCGACGCAAGCGACGGCGCCGTCTGCCAACGGCATTACTTACAACCAAAGCGCGACGGTCACGACGAACTTCGGAAGCACGAGCATCACGTTGAACAAGGATGGAACCGCGACGCTGATGCAAGGCTCGCAGGCAACGCAGATCGCCGAGGGCCAGCGCGTTCCGCTCGGAAACGGCGCGTTCGTTCAACGCGGACAAGACGGTTCGCTGCGAATCGTCGACCGCAACCGGCAAGGCGGCTCGATCGAAACGACGATGCGGTTAAACGGTCAGGGCGTCGACGTCAGCGTACGGGCACACCGCGTAGACTTGAGCGGCGATCTGCCGCAAACTGCGCAGCTGCAGCCTGGATCATGGCTGTGAAGACGGGAATCAACGGGAATCCAACAACACGTGCAATTTGGTCCGGTACCGGATTAACGATCAGCGAAAGCAGACATGCGACGAACGCGGCGGCCAGCACCCACGCTTCGGCTCCGAAACGGCCGCGCGCGGCGTAGATCGCGCATAAAAGTGCAACCGGGGGAATCACCGTCTTCACGCCCGACGCGGCCGCCGCGCGATCGGTCTGCAGCAATGCACCGCGGTACCAAACGCCCAACGGCGGTTTGTTCGTTCCCGGTACGCGATCGTAGATCCACTGCAACTGCTGCATGAAACCGAAGGCGTGCGTCGTTACCGCGTCGAGGGCGAATGCAACGATCGACGTGCACGCGGCGCCGAACTCGACCCATAAACCGCGCGTAATTCCGGCTGCCAGCGCCGGCAACACGATTAAATACGGCGTCGGCCGCGTGAGCACGAGCAGCACCGATGCCGCCGCCAAGACCGTCGTCAGCAGCGCCGAGCGCTCGAGCGCGAGACTGCGCAGCAGCGCGCCGAGCGCAAGCGTCCAGAACAACGCCGCCAGCATGTCGGTGAGATCGCTTGCGGCGAGATCGCGGGTGATCGGGAGCGCCAGGGCGACGATCGTTATGCCCAGTGCGGTCCAAAAACTGCGGAAGGCGTCGAGCAGCCAAAACAGCGCAATGCCGAACAACACGTACGCTGCAGCCGAAACGATGAAGAGAGCGCGAAAGCCGGTAGCCGGAAGCAGAAGCGCGACGATGCGCGGATAGAGCACCCGGTTCACGAAGATCTGCGATCGCGCGAACGCGACCGACGGATCGAGTTCGATCAGCGGGCGGTAACGCGGCGATGCGGCAAGCGGGCTTTGTTCGTAGTACGCGCGCGCCTGCAGGGTCGCGTCACGATCGCCGGCGCCCGCGTCGCGCGCGGCGTACCGCGCGTAGACGATTCCGTCAGGCGTGTAGACCGGATGACGAAGCACGTTTGCGAACAGCATCGCAAACGCGAAGAGAATGACGGCGAGGTAGCCTAAGCCGCCGCGCCGTGGCACTTCTTGAATTTTTTCCCGCTGCCGCATGGACACAGATCGTTCCGGCCGACTTTCGGCTCGGCACGCTGCGCCGGCTTGGCCGGCTCTTCATCGTCCTTATTGGTATGCAGATTCCGCGGCTGGCGCGCTTGCGGCGGCAGCGGCGGAGCAGGCGGCGGCGCTGCTTGCGGCAGCATCTCGCCGGACGGAATCGGTTCGAACACCGGCGCTCCGGGCGACGTGGGCACTTGCTGCTGGAGATGATCCGGCGGCGGCCCCTGCTCGAGCACGACGCGGAAAACGCCCTTGATCGCTTCGTCCGCGATGTTGTTCTTGAGGTCTTCGAAGATCGAGAACGCTTCTTTTTCGTACTCGACGCGCGGGTCGATCTGGCCGTAGCCGCGCAGACCGATGCCCGTCTTGAGGTGATCCATCACGTACAGATGGTCGACCCACATGCGGTCGATGATCGGCAGCAGTAAGTACTGCTGTTCGACCACGCGCAGAATCTCGGGCGAGACTTCGCGCTCTTTGGCCTCATATGCGGCGATCGCAGCATCGAGCAGCGTGCGGCGGATCTCCTCGCGGTTCATCCTCGCGAGCGCGTCGACGCTGACGGTTTCGCGGACCGGGAAGATCATCTCGAGCTGCACCAGCATCTCTTCCAGATCCCAATCCGCCGGGTTGGCGTTCTCCGGCGCGTTCTCTTGAACCGCGCTGTCCACTTTGGCTTCCAGCGTCTGCATCATGAACTCGCGCGAATCGAACTGTCCCGCGAGGATCGCGCGGCGGTCGCCGTAGATCACTTCGCGCTGCTTGTTCATGACGTCGTCGTACTCGAGGACGTGTTTACGAATCTCGTAGTTGTGCGCTTCGACTTTGCTCTGCGCGCGCTCGAGCGACTTCGTTACCAGACCGGATTCGATCGGCGCCTCGTCGGTGAAGCCGACGCGTTCCATGATGTTGTTCATGCGCTCGCCGCCGAACAACCGCATCACTTCGTCTTCAAGCGAGACGTAGAAGCGCGTCGAACCGGGGTCGCCTTGGCGGCCCGAACGGCCGCGCAGCTGGTTGTCGATGCGCCGCGATTCATGCCGTTCCGTGCCGATAATCGCGAGGCCGCCTAGCGCCGCGACGCCTTCGCCGAGTTTGATGTCCGTACCGCGGCCGGCCATGTTGGTCGCGATCGTCACTTGACCGCCTTGTCCGGCGTCTTTGACGATTTCGGCTTCCTGCTCGTGATACTTCGCGTTGAGCACGTTGCATTCGACGCCCTTGCGGCGCAGCATCGCTGCGAGCAGTTCAGACTTCTCGATGGAGCGCGTACCGACCAGGACCGGCCGGCCTTTTTGATGCTCGGCGATGATCTCGTCGACGACCGCGTCGAACTTCGCTTTCTCGGTTTTGAACACGATATCCGAGACGTCTTTACGCGCCATCGGCCGGTTCGTCGGAATCACCACGACGTCCAAGCCGTAGATGTCGCGGAACTCGCGTTCTTCGGTCTTTGCCGTACCGGTCATCCCCGCCAGTTTATCGTAGAGGCGGAAGTAGTTCTGGAACGTGATCGTTGCGAGCGTCTGGTCTTCGCTGCGGACTTTGATGCCTTCTTTGGCCTCGATCGCTTGATGGATGCCGTCCGAGTAACGGCGCCCGTACATCAAACGGCCGGTGAACTCGTCGACGATGACGACTTCGCCGTCTTTGACGATGTATTGCTGATCGCGGTTGAACAGATTCCACGCCTTGAGCGCCGCGTTCAACTGATGGGCGAGTTCGATGTTGCGCTGATCGTAGAGATTCTGGATGCCCAGCATCTTTTCGACTTTGGCAACGCCCGCTTCCGTAATCGGAACGGCGTGCGCTTTTTCATCGACGGTGTAATCTTCGTCTTTTTTCAGGCGCGGAAGAATCTGCGCGAACTTCTGGTACAGCTCCGTCGGTTCGGTACCTTGTCCGCTGATGATCAGCGGCGTGCGCGCTTCGTCGATAAGAATCGAATCGACTTCGTCGACGAGCGCGAAGTACAGGTCGCGCTGCACCATGTCTTCGACGCGCCACGCCATGTTATCGCGCAGATAGTCGAAGCCGACTTCGTTGTTCGTAACGTACGTAACGTCGCAGTTGTAGGCTTCGCGGCGCTGCTCCGGCGTCAGATCGTGCTGAATGATGCCGACCGTGAGACCGAGAGCATGATAGATGGGGCTCATCCATTCGGCGTCGCGGCGGGCCAAATAATCGTTGACCGTAACGACGTGCACGCCGTTACCTTCGAGCGCGCGGGCGTACACCGGCAGCGTCGCTACGAGCGTTTTACCTTCGCCCGTCTTCATCTCGGCGATGCGGCCTTCGTACAGCACTTGGCCGCCCATGATCTGCACGTCGAAGTGGCGCATGCCCAGCGTGCGTTTACCGGCCTCGCGAACCGTCGCAAACACTTCGGGAAGAAGCGCGTCGAGCGTTTCGCCCTTCTCGAGCCGCGCGCGGAACTCGGGCGTCTTTGCCGCGAGCTGCTCGTCGGTAAGGCTCGAGAACGAGTTTTCGAGCGCATTCACTTTTTCTGCCGTGCGCCGCAGGCGCGCGACTTCGCGTTCGTTGCCGTCGAAAATGGACTTCAGGAATGCCATAGTTTAAGTTCGATCACCGTTCGTAGATAGTAGACTCTCGCCCGCCAAGGGCAGGGTCACGGAAAACGTACTGCCCGCGCCTTCGACCGATTGCACGCCGATGCTGCCGCCGTGGACTTCCACGATCTTGCGGCTGACGTACAGGCCGACGCCCGAACCAGAGATACCCTTGCGGCGCGCATTGGTTGCGCGGCCGAAGCGCGCGAAGACCATGCCCAGTTCCGACTCGGGGATACCGATGCCGCGGTCCACGATGGCAATGGTCGCCGTCCCGGCGGCCGCGGCGATAACCACCGACACCTCGTCTTGCGAGTATTTCAGCGCATTCATCAGCAGGTTGTCGAGCACGTGGTTGAACCGGGCGGTATCCAGCGAGACACGTACCGGCCGGTCGGGCGTTTCGAGACGGATGCGGGCATTTCCGCGATTGTGCGCTCGCACGCTTTCGCCGACGATTTCGCGCAGGTCGACGGCCGCCCGCGCCAGCGAGAAGCCGCCCGCCTGGGTTTGCGCGAGAGCGACGGCGTCTTCGGCGAGGCGCACCAGCCGTTTGGTCTGCGAGTAGATCGTCTCGAGCTCTTCGCGGACTTCTGCAGGCGCATTCTCGAGCAGCAGTTCGCAGTAACCGGTAATAACCGTCAGCGGACCCTTGAAATCGTGCGCCAGCATGGCGAGCAGATCGTCTTTGAACTCGTTGCTCTCCGAAAGCGCGCGCGCGAGATGCTGCACCCGCTCGAAGCCCAGCGCGCTCGAGAGCGCGAGCTCCAAGTGCGATGCGAGCATGTGGAAGTACACGCGCCGTTCCGAGTCGCCCCAATCGTAGATGCCCGGCGCCGCGCAGAACGCGACAAAGCCCCAGAGATTCCCGTCGATACGCAGGGCCGCCAGCAATCCTTCGCTGCCGCCGAAGATCGGAAAGCGTTCGGCGGGCGGGACGGCGCTGCTCTGCACGACGTCTTCGCGTTCGAGCAGATTACAAAGCGCACTCGCCGGCACTTCTTCGCTCAAGCCTTGGCGTGCCGATTCGACCGCGCGCATCGCGCGGCGTTCGGCGTGCAGGCCCTCAAACTCGTAGGCTGCGCACGTGAGTTTGGTTTCGTGCGAGACGGTCACCGCGAAGACGAGCAGCACTTCTTCCAGTGTCTGCGTATCGCGAAGCATACGCACCACGCGTTCCAGCGACTCGGCGCGAGCGCGGCGCATGCGTTCGAGATCGTAGAGCTGCACGTTCGCAAGCGCGAGGCCGACGTGCGAACCGACCGAGCGCAGCATCACCATGTCCAGCTCGTCGAATGCGTCGGCCTGCGCGAAATGCAGCGAGATGGCATGCTCGACACGGCCTTCGATCACGAGCGGAACGATGAGCGCGCTTCCCGCGCCGCTTTGCCGTAAGATCTCGTCGCGCGGATTCTCGTGCTCGACGGCCTCGCGGCTGACGACGGATCCCGCAAAAGCGCGTTCGAGCCACGTGTGCGAAACGCGAACGCGTCCGGGAATGGATTCTTTGGCTTGCGCGCTTTCAGCTGAGGCGAGCACAACCGCGAATTCGGGCGCCGAACGATCGCGTCCGAAAACGGTACAGCGCATCGCATTGAACGAACGGCGCACGTCCTCGACCACGGATTCCAAGATGCTTTGCCGGTCGAGCGATTTACGCGCGCGCTCGTTAATCTGTGCGAGCAGGGCGCTCTGCTTGGCTTCACGTTCCGCGGTGGAGACATCCCGTTCGTACGCGAGCATCCATGCGGCGATGTCGGCGAACGTGCGCAGTTCGCGCAGCGAGTCACCCGACGGCTCGGCGTCTACGTCGAACACGATCGCGCCGATGGCCCCTTCGGCTGTTTCGAGCGGAACGACCAGCAGGTCCGCAACGGGGTGGAAATCGCTTACGGCAACGAGCGCCCGCGCGGCATCGTTCGGAATAAAGTAACAGCCATTACGCGCAAAGCGCGCCATGGACGGAAACCAAAGCCGGCGCAGACCGCGCGTGCTCTCACGCAGTTTGAAACCGCCGCCTTCCGGCGCCGTCGCATAATGGACGCGCTCGCCGCTGAAGACAACGACCGTCGCCCTTGAACAGGGGACGGTCGCGTGAGCTGCGCGCGCAAGCGCTGCACTCTTCTCTTCGAGCGACGGCAGCGACGGCAGCTGCGTCAGCAGCGCAAAACGGTCGAGCGCCGCACGAGTCGTCATACGCGTTACGGTGATAGAGCCAGTCCCGTATCGTTTCCGGGCAGCGGCACGATCGTGGGTACCGAGTTACCGTTGGCGTTTGCGGCAAAGATCAGCAGTTTGCTGGTTCCGCTGGGACCTGCGCCCTGATCGATGACGTAGATGGTGCCCGACGCGTCGACTTTCACGTCCGTCGGATTGACGAGCGATGCGCTGGTGATGGTGCGCGACGGAGCGATGTTCACCGTGCCCGTTCCGGACGGCGCGTTGAAAACGAGGATGCGCGGCGACGGCTGGCCGGCATCGGCAACGTACAAGTTGCCGGCGGAGTCCAGCGCAATGCCCATCGGTGACGACAACTGCGTGTTGGCGCCGGCGATCGTAAACGCAGGCGTGAGATCGTCCGATGCGGGCGTCGGAGTCGCGGTCGGAACCGGCGTCGGCGACGGCGTTGCGCCAACCGGCGTGGGCGTCGGGGTGGGCGTGGGAGCAGGCGTGGCGGTCGGGGTCGCAGTCGGCGTAGGCGACGGTGCGGGCGAAGGCGTGACGTACACAGTGACCGATGCGCCGCCGTTATTCGAAACGAAGAACGTGTTGCCGCCCTTGACGGCAACGCCCGTCGGAATGTTCAGCTGCGTGTTGGCGCCGGCGATCTCCATCGCGAGAGCGCCGCCTTCATAGACCAGCACTTGGTTGTTGAAGAAGTTTCCGGGGTTGGTCACGGCCACCACGAAACCGGCGGCGCTCGGAAGCGTCGCAATTCCGCGCGGATGCTGCGTCGAGGCAAGCGCGTACGAGTTCACCGGGAGCACGTTGCCGGTCGCGAATTCCGCGAACTGCAGAATGGACGAGGTGCTCTGCGCCGCGTTAAAGTTGGTCGCGTACAGGTTCTTGTTCGAATCGAACGCGAGATATTGCGGGCCGTTCATCGTCGTGTTCGAGCCGCCGATGGCGTAGGCCGGAAGCGTCGACGGTGCAGGCGAGGGCATGAAGATCTCGATCGCCTCGCCGCCGGTGTTGGCTACGTAGATCGAGTTGGTCGGAAAGTTCGGACCGATGCCCGGGACCCCGCCGCTGGAGGGCGTGGTCGCGTTCGAACTGCACGCCGCAATCGCGGTCGCCAGAACGAGCAAGAAGAATCCGGGGGTCAGGCGGGCCAGCATCGATACTCCCTTTCGGCTGTGTCGGTTCCGTGGATACACTTACGGTAGATTACTTTCCTGGGACGGCATGACCGAAGGCCGACCAAATCCCAAAAACGACCGCTGCCAGAACGATGATTCCGACCGCCACCGTGAAGGCGACGCGGCGGACGTACCGGGGGCGGCTCGACTGCGTGTCGATAATCTCGCGAGGCATTCGCTGCTCCTTAAACGGCGTGCTTGGCCGGATGGTTCAATTCGTAAGGCTTCACCGCGGCCAGCAGCTCGCTGACCGTGACGAACCGGTACCCGGCGGCGCGGAAACGCTCGACCACTTCGGGCAGCATCTCCACCGTCGCCAAGCGCCCGCTGTGGAGCAGCACGATTTCGGGCGCCGTGGCGTGTTCTTCGAGGTGCGTGGCCAACCCGTCCGGCGTCACCGCCGGGCGCCAATCGCCCGCGTCGTCGTTCCAAAGGATGGTCTTGTAGCCCAGCGACTGCGCGACCTTGACCGTCGCGGTCGTGTACCGGCCGTGCGGCGGCCGGAACAGATCGAAGACCGCCTTGTCGTGAACCAATTCGAAGAGCACGCGGCCGCCGGTCCGGATCTCGTTGCGGACCTGGTCGTTCGTCTCCTGATCGAGGTTCGGATGGGTGTACGTGTGGTCGGCAATCTCGTTGCCCGACTGTTCGATGCGGGCGGCCAGCTCGGGCCACTGCTGCGCGTCGCGGCCGATCAAGAAGAACGTGGCGTGCACGTTCAGCCGCTGCAGCGTATCGAGCAGCAGCGGGGTGAACACCGGATACGGACCGTCGTCGAAGGTGAGCGCAATCAGTTTCGGACGGCCGCTGCGGTCGCCATACGAAACATTTTCGTTTAATAGCCGTTTGATATGGCCGGCGATCGAAGGCGAGATAGCCTGCTGCGCGTCCATCTGCGGCGTTACGATTGCCGGATGCAGTCCTTGGTCGTGTTTGAAGACGCGAAACGCGCCGTAACCGAGCGCGCCCGCGGCGACGAGCGCGACAAGAATCCAGACCGTCCGCTTCATTGCGTAACCGTCTGCAGTGCGAGACGCGATGCGAGGTCTTGCCCGACGATAACGGTTACGTCGCTAGGCGATGCGGGCGAAGTCGGATCGTTGACGATCGTAATGCCGGCAGCGTTTTTGCCGAGCGCCTGTTTCACCCGGACGCCTGCGTATTGAATGTTGGAATGCGTGTGCACTTCGCTCGCAGCGAGATCCGAGCGCGGCGCGTTTCCGACCGACGCAATCGTGAATCCCTGTTTGCTGAGCAGCGCGGCGACGCGCTTGGCAACGCCTGCGATGCCCGAACCGTTCTGCACCTCGACGCGCACGCTCTTCGGGTCGACTGCGGCAACCGCTTGCGTATCGGGCGCCGGCGACGGACGCGGCGGATCGAGCAGCATGTCGTGCACGAGTTTGGCGCGCGCCGCCGTATCGGGAACGATCGCGTCGCCGTAATTCGGCAGATACGTTTCGGCTACGTACGGTACTTGCTGTGTCTGCAGCGCGTTCTTGGGCATGCCCATAAACGCTTGTACCAAGCTCTCTTCTTCGGGACGCGTTAGATTCGTTTGCACGTCGCGGTTGAGCACACCGAGCAGATCGCCGGCATGCATCAGCGTGTTGACCTTGTCGGCCGTCAGGCGCTGCATGAGGGCGTGCAGCACCTCTTGCTGGCGCTTGATGCGGCACGGATCGCCGCACCAATCGTGGCGGAAGCGCATGTATCCCACGGCTTCCTCGCCGTTCAAGTGCTGCATACCGGGCTTTAAATGGATATTGAGGTGGCCCCAGGTGTCCACATAATCGAGCGGACCGTTCGTGCAGTTTTTCGGGGTGCTGATGCAATCCGAGTTCATGACGTTGACGTCGACACCGCCGAGAGCGGCGATCAAGTCCTTCGTGGTATCGGCGCGGAGCACCATGTAACGATCGAAGCCGGGGATGCCGAGCCACTTGGAGATGACCGACTGCGCTTCGCGCACGCCGCCGTCCGACTGTGCCTGATTGATCTTCGCCTGCGTGCCGTTCGGCAGCGTTGCGACCATATCGCGAGGAATCGACAGCTGGTATACGCGCTTGTCGGTGAAATCGAGGTTCACCGCCCAGATGACGTCGCTGCGCGAGTTCGTCGAATACTCTTCGTCTTTGTTGGTGTAGTCGTAGTCCAGGCCTTCGACGAGCACGAGGATGTTGTTCTTTTGGAACAACTCTTCAGGCGAAGGCGTCAACTGCAGCGTCAAGATCTGAAATGGATTGCGATGCAAGGCAAACGAGAAGCTGCCCACAAGCGCGATAAACCCTAAAACCAGTATCGCCGCGACCGTTTTAACGATCCGCGCGCGATCCCACGAATTACCCAACTGCTGCTGTTTCCCCAATGGCAACGCGTCCGGAGAAATCGAACGCGCTCGCTCCGGTCAGCGTGACCGTTACGAATTCGCCGGCCTGCGCCGGCCCGGTGAAGTAGATGCCGCCGTCGACGCCGGGCGCTTCGCCCATCGAACGGCCGAACCACACGCTTGCGGAATCGAGGTGTCGGCGCAGCGGATCGGTCTTGCGCAGCGTACGGCGTTCTTCCGCAAGGACTTGAACCGTCGAACCGATCCGGCGCTCGCGAGCGCGCAGACTGGCCAGACGCTGGGCTTCGCGCAGACGCACGAGCCGGCGCCGCTTTTCGGCCGCCGTCACTTGTCCCGCGAGTTCGGCGCTGGGCGTACCCTCTTCTTGGCTGTATTGGAAGAACCCGACGCGGTCGAGTTGAGCGCGGGCGATCCATTCTTCGAGATAGGCGACGTGCTCTTCGCGCTCGCCCGGAAAACCGACGATGAATGTCGAGCGCATCGTAATGCCCGGCACGCGCTCGCGGAACTGCTCGATGATCTCGAGATACCGCTCGCCGTTGCTCGGACGAAGCATGCCGCGAAGGACGTCCGCATGCGCGTGCTGCAGCGGCATGTCCATGTACTTGCACACCTTCGGCAAACGCGCCATCGCGTCGATCAACTCGCTGTCGACGGTTGCGGGATACAGATAGAGCAGCCGGATCCACTCGATGCCGTCGATCTCGTGCAGCTTTTCAAGCAGCTGCGCCAAACCGCCGCGGCGGATACCGCGATCGCGGCCCCACATCGACGTATCCTGCGCGATGAGAATCAGCTCTTTCGTCCCGGCCGCCGCGAGCGCCGCGGCTTCCATCAGAATGGACTCCTCGCTGCGGCTGACGAATTTGCCGCGCAGCTTCGGAATGATGCAGAACGTGCACGGGTGGTCGCAGCCTTCGGCGATCTTCAAATAGGCCGTCGCTTTAGGCGTGGTCACGAGCCGCGGAAGAAAATCGTGTTCCGGCGGAGCGTCGAACTGCAGCCGCACCGGGTGATGTCCCGCGCGCGCGTCGTCAAGCAGATCCACGATGCCCGCATACGCGCCGGTACCGATAACGCCGTCGATTTCGGGAACGAGCTGCTGCAACTGGTCGCCGAAGCGCTGCGCAAGGCATCCTGCCACGATCAGCTGCTGCCCGGGCGCTTTTTGCTGCGCCTGTTCCATGATCGCGTCGGTCGATTCTTCTTTCGCCGGATCGATAAACGCGCACGTGTTCACGATGACGGTGTCCGCGTCGCGCGAATCGTCGGAGAGTTGCCAGCCGGCTTGCCCGAGCTTAGCGATCATCACCTCGGTATCGACGAGATTTTTCGCGCACCCGAGCGAGACAAAACTTACCTTTTTCAACGGCGTTCCGCCCTAGGCTCCACGCCCCCCATCAGAGATGGGGCCCCCGAAACCTCATGGCGCCTCAACGTAAGTGAAAACATCAGCGCCTCCCGAGGGCGCCGCAAGAGCGCGATCTTCTCATCGATAGTTCGTGAATTGCAGCGGAAGCTCGTAGTTGAGCTCTTTGAGGTGGGCGATAACCTTCTGCAGATCGTCGCGGCTCTTGCCCGAGACGCGGATCTGCTCGTCTTGGTACTGCGCGCTAACCTTGAGTTTCAGGCTTTTGATCGCTTCCATCAACGGCTTGCTTTTGTCTTTGGGAATGCCGCTTTTAACGGTAAGCACCTGACGAACCGCGTTGTGCGTCGCGGGCTCGACCTTGCCGAAGTCGAGCGCCTTGATGTCGATGCCTCGCTTGACCGCCTTCGATTGGATGATGTCGGTGACGTTCTTCAGCTTGAGTTCGTCGTCCGAGAGGATCGTAATCGCGGACTTACCGTCAAAGTCGATCTGCGTGACGCTGTTCTTAAAATCGAACCGGCCGCCGATCTCTTTGCGGGCTTGGTTCAAGGCGTTATCGAGTTCTTGCTGATCGACTTTCGATACAACATCGAAGGAGGCGTCGCTCAAAGGTCAGTTCCTATAAGACGAAGGTTTTTTCGACGACGTCCCCGGCTGCACCGAGCTTGCCGACCTGGCGCCCGTCAACCGTGATGACCACGCCGCCGGCGTTGCCGACGCGTACTTGAGCGCTCGAGCCATGGAACGTCTTGTGCGTTCCGGCCGGAAACGTACCCTCAATACTAACACTGCCGTCAACGCTAACCCGCAGCCATGAGGGGGCGCTGAGAACCAAGGAAAGGGTATGCGGCTGGGGGGTCGGTGTCGCCGGCGGCCCCGGGGTCGCCGAGGACGCGGCCGAGGGGGCAGCCGTCGAAGCGGCTATCACCTGGCCGGCGGGGCGCTGCTGGCCGCCCGCGGGCGTTACGAAAAGGTAGACCACGAAGCCGATAAGGGCCACCGCTACCGCCCCGGCTCCCCAAAGCAGCCACTTCAGGCTGCCGGGCGAGTCGTTTCGCAACGGCCGGACGGGCGCGGCCGGAGCCGTTGCCGAGGCGCCGCCGGCGGCCTTCATATAGTCAGCCACGGCTTCCTCGGGGTCCAGATTGAGGAAGCGGGCGTAAGTCCGCAGGAAGCCGCGCGTATAGACGGGCGCTCCGATCGCCGGCCAATTTTCTTCTTCGATGGCTGCAAGGTAGACGGAACGTATCCGAAGCTGCTCGGCAACTTCGGAAAGCGTAAGCCCGCGCTGCTCGCGCGCCGCTCTAAACCGTTCTCCCAGCGACATTGGAGCTTGGAGTTTGCGCCACCGTCCTGTTATCCTGTCCAGGCGAAATATGGCAAAAACGCGTGTAATCGCTGCGATGAGCGGCGGCGTGGACTCGGCGGTCGCAGCCGGGCTTCTCGCGGAAGCGGGCTACGACGTAATCGGCGTCACGATGAAGATGTACGAGCCGAAGAAGGCGCCGCATGCAAAAAGCTGCTGCGGCATCGACGATTTCGACGATGCCCGCAAAAGCGCAGCCGTGCTGAATATTCCGCACTACGTCCTCAACTTTGAAGAGACATTCCGGCGCACCGTGATCGACCGGTTCGTAAACGACTACGCGACGGGCCGCACGCCCAACCCGTGCGTTTCGTGCAACAACTTCGTGAAGCTGGGAACGCTGCGCAAATATGCCGATTCCGTCGGCGCGCAATTCGTCGCGACCGGACATTATGCGCGCCTGGTGCACGCTTCGGACGGTCCGCATCTCTTTCGCGGCACCCATGCGAAAGATCAGGCATACGCTCTCGCGCAGCTCGAACGCGCGCAACTCGAGCGCTTGTTGCTGCCGCTGGGCGAGTTCGATAAGGCGCAGACACGCGAACACGCGCGCCGCTTAGGCTTATCCGTTCACGACAAGACCGAGTCGCAGGACATCTGCTTTGTCGAAGGCGGCGACTATCGCGACATTCTCGAACGCGCCGATGCCGGCATCCGGCGTGAGGGCAGCATCGTGACAAGCGCGGGCACTGTCGTCGGTACGCATCAGGGCGTCGCACACTTCACGGTAGGGCAGCGTTCGGGACTGCCGGCAAGCGGCGAGGGCCCGCGTTACGTTACGCGCATCGACGCGGAGTCGAACACGATCGTGATCGGCCGCGAGGACGAACTCGATGCGTTCGGCCTGGAAGCGGACGAAGTGAACGTGATCCGGCCTGAAAAGTTCGCAAGCGGACAAACGCGCGTTCTTGCGATGATCCGTTACCGCTCCGCGGCGGCGCCGGCGGTGGCTTCGATTGAAGGCAATACGTTAACCCTGCGGTTCGAAAAACCGCAGCGCGCTATCTCGCCGGGACAACTGGTGGCACTCTTTGCCGAAGACGGTGAAGAGGTTGTCGGCGCGGCGACGATTCGCCGCGCGCTTTAATCGCAGTAGATTCCGCCGCTGCGCGCGCGCAGAATCTTATTCAGCATCTCGATAAGGACGTCGCGTTTGCGCTCGGGCGCGGCGGCTGCGTACAGCGGATAGTCCCCTTCGAGCATCTTCTTCATACCCTCGGTAACCAGCGCACGCGACTCCTCAGAGGCGTCGTCGGGAGCACCGACCGGCGAGAGATTGCCGTCGAGACGATTTGTTTCGAGCAGGCGTAGAACCGTATATTCGCACGCTGTGCGGCGATAGACGTTCCGCCGGGACCGCGACTCGGGCAGCGCTTGACGCGAACGCACGAAGAAGCCGTAGTCTTCTAAGACGGCGATCGATTCGAACACCATTGTCGTGCTCAACAGCCCCAGATCCTTACGGATCTGTTCGATGGTTGGGTGGCAAACGCCGCGACCATCCGTCAGCATGATCAAATAGATGTACATGCTGATCTGGCGCGGGTTCAAAACATGAAATAAGAACCCGCTCCACCAAGCCGGTATTTCAGCGACCGGTTCGCATTCGCCACTACTCCCATCGCGTAATGCGGAGTGCTGGACGACGCCGTCATCATCCAAAGAAGAAAGTCCTCGCGATTTGAAAAACGAGCGATGTTGCCAGCCGTTTTCCAGGCGCGAGGACTCTGGCCTGTCACACGAACGGTACAATAAATTGTATGCCCGCATGCAATTTGGCATTCGCCCGTCGTCTCCGGCGGGCGACGCAAGCGGCTATTACACCGTCGCTAGTGCTACGTCGGAACGAATATTCCAATAAGTATCGCGTATAACGGGCCTAAAGCCGGCACCCGTGATGATGTTCTCCAGGTCGCGCCTGGAGGCCGAGTTGGTGGAACCGGCATCGCGCACGACCTGCTCCTCGATAATCGTGCCGCCCATGTCGTCGCACCCGTAGAACAGGGCGAGTTGCCCCATCTTCAGGCCGGGCGTCAACCACGATGCCTGCAGATGCGGGAAGTTGTCGAGATACAAGCGCGAGATCGCGAGCACGCGCAGATACTGTAAGCCCGTCGCTTCTTTTCCGCGCAACGGCGTCTTCCACGGAACGTAGTACCATGGAATGAATGCGGTAAAGCCGCCCGTTTCGTCTTGCAGCGAGCGCAGCACGTCCAGATGCTCGATGCGCTCTTCTTCGGTCTCGATCGAACCGAACATCATCGTCGCCGTCGTCGGCATGCCCAGGAGTTGGGCCTCGCGCATGACGCCGAGCCATTCGTCCGGTTTGACTTTGCGCGCGCTGATGCGTTTGCGAACGCGCTCGACGAGAATCTCCGCACCGGCTCCCGGAAGCGATTTCATTCCCGCAGCTTTGAGGCGCGTCAGCACCTCGCGCACCGGCATCTCCTCGATCTTGGCAAGACCCGCCACTTCCGAAACGGACAGCGAGTGGATGTCGACGTTCGGCAGTTCGCGAGCGACGAGCGCGAAGAGTTGTTCAAACCACTCGATGCCCAGCTCGGGATTGACGCCGCCCTGGATCATGATCTGCGTTGCGCCCATGTCCGCCGCGTACCGCGCGCGCGAGAGCACCTCGTCGTGCGACATCGTGTAGCCTTCTTTGTGTTTTTCCGGACGGAAAAACGCGCAGAAAGTACAGTGAACGTTGCACACGTTCGTGTAGTTGATCGTCGTGTCGATCACGTACGTCACGACGTTTTCCGGATACAACTGCATCCGGCGCGTGTGCGCGGCTGCGCCGAGATCGTGCAGCGGCGCTTCTTTGTACAGCCGCACCCCTTCTTCGAACGTCAGACGGCCGCCGGCAGCGGCTTTATCCAGCAAACTATTGAGCGACACCGATGACCTCCGGAGAAACGGGCGGAATGCGATCGATTGCACCGATCGCGCGCAGCTCGCGGCAATATGCCGCTAGTCCCTGCTGCGCTGCGGAATGAAACGTGAAGTTCAGTTTATCGTAGTAGATCTCGTAAAAACCGGCCGGACGCGGCTTGGCGCCCTGCGCCTGCGCGATGACGTCGTCGCGGTGAGCGCGTCCCCACGAATAGGCATCGGTCAGCGCACGCAGACACGCACGAACTTCATCCAAGCGCTGCTCGTACACTTCGCGGCGCGCGACCCACACGGCGGTAACGGACTGTTCCCCCGTCCAATCGCGCCAGAGCAGGCCGAGATCGTACACGTGCTCGCTGGGAAACTCGAACGCGGCGTCGATCGCCGCATCGCCGATGACCATCGCCGGTTCGCCTGCGCGCGCGCGTGCAAGCGGGTCCGCCGCGTCTTCCAACCGTGCATCGACGCCATAGCGGCCATTTAGCAGCACGCGCAGCAAGTTGCGCCCGCTGGCGGATTCCGGCGTCGTTGCGATCGCGGCGCCGTGCAGCAGCGCGGGCGGCGTTCGCGAGATGAGCAGCACCGAGACGATCTCGTTGCGCGCACCGATGCACAGATCGGGAAGCAGCGCATAGCGATCGGCGTTGCGCGCGTACTCAAATGCGCTGACCGGTCCCATGTCGAGCTCGCCTTCGCGCATCAAATCGTTGAGGTGAGCGGGTACGCCCGCCGTCAGCGTGCCGGGATACTCTACGGCACCGGCATCGATTGCCGCGTAAATCGGCAGATCGTTGACGTACCGCATTCGGCTGCTTCTGAGCACTAGACGGGCGCAGGCGCCGCGGCCGGCGTCCAGTCGAACGGAAACTCGTCGTACGTAGAGTTGCGCCGTACCGGTTCGTATCCGGACTCTTCGATCAAACGGCGGAACTCGCGATCGTCGACGTACTGTCCCGACTGCGTGCCCGCACTGTGATAGATGAGTTCTTCATCGGTGCTGCCGTGCGTGCCGTCCATATCGTCGGCTCCGAACTGCAGCGCAACTTGGCAAACCTTCAGCCCCTGGATCATCCAGTACGCTTTGATGTGATCGAAGTTGTTCAGCATCAGGCGGGCCGTTGCGAACATGCGGATATCGTCCAAACCGCCGGTCCAGCCGCAGTCGCTCAGCTCGTTGCCGTCCGGATGGAACGCCAGCGGGATGAACGCGTTGAAGCCGGGCGAGCGGTCTTGCGATTCGCGCAGGCGGATCAAATGATCGACGCGATCTTCCAGCGATTCGATCTGGCCGTAAAGCATCGTGGCGTTTGAGGCGACGCCTTGGCGGTGCAGTTCTTCGTGGATCGCGAGCCAGTTCTCCGAGTTGACTTTGCCCGGGCAGATTTTCTTGCGCGTCTCTTCGGCGAAGATCTCCGCGCCGCCGCCGTTCACGTTATCCAGGCCGGCTTCTTTGAGCAGCGCGATCATCTCGGCGAAACTCATGCGGTGCCGCTTGCACATGTACTCGATCTCGGCTGCGGTAAACAGCGAGAGCTGCACGTGCGGCAGCGCTTCCTTAAAGCGGCGCATGAGCGGGAGCCAATAATCCAGCGAGAGCTGACGCGGATCGTGGCCGCCTACGATATGGATCTGATTGAAGTTGGTTCCCGTTTCGATCGCTTTGGCGAAGACGGTGTCGGCGGCCATGCGGACCACGCGTTCGGACTCTTTGAACTCGTCGACGGCGAACGAACAAAACCGGCAGTTCGCATAACACACGTTGGTCGAGTTGATGTAGCGGTTGAGAACGTAAAAGACTTTCTTGCCGCTCTTGCGCTCTTTTGCCGCGCGCGCCATTTTGCCCAGGCCGTGAATATCGAACGTGGTGAGCAGCGTAAGGCCGTCATCCATCGAGAGCGGTATGCCTTCTTCTACCTTGCGTTCGATGGGCGCAAGGGCAGGATCCATGAAACGGGTCATGACGCCTAAAATTAGGCGTTCGGCGCCGTTTTGCCCGCCAACCGGACGAAGGCTGAGCCGATTAGTGCAAGCGCGCCGCCCAGCATGATTCCGCCTGCGACATCAGTCGGATAATGCGCAGCTAAAGCGAGCCGCGACCAGCAGATGCCGGCCCAGAGCAGCGCGAAAACCGCAAACCCGGTGTAGCGTACTGCTTTCGGCAAATCCGAGGTCAGCAGCAGTATGCCGGCGAGCAGATAGAACGCCGTCGACGTCGACGCGTGCGAACTCGGATACGAAAACGCGTGCTCGTGGCGGATCAGCCAATCTTCGCGCCGCGGACGCCCAAAGACGCGCTGCAGCCAGTCGGTAATGCCCCAGGTAACCAAACACGAGAGCATTAGGTAGATCATCCGCGAGCGCCACGCGGCGAAGCGAAACGCGATGTAGATGGCGATGATAAACAGCGGCCCGAGCACCTGAACCCAACCGAAGTTCGTCAAGATCCATGCAAGACCGGTTGCGTGCCCGCGCACCGCATGCGCGAAGGTTAATAAGCCGGGCGGTTCGCCGTGCGCGGTAACGTGAAGACCGAGCAACACGAACAGCACGAGCAATAACGCTGCGGCGGCTAGCGCGAAAACGCTGCGGCGGCTCTTCCGATCAGCCGCCGGCTGCAAACAGATCCTGCTGTTCGTCGCGTCCCATTCGGGGCGCGATCTGCTCCAGTTCGGCAAGGCCAAGAATAATGCGGCGCGGTTTCGTGCCCTCGTGTGGGCCGACAACTTTGAACTCTTCGAGCTGCTTCATCACGCGCACCGCGCGCGGATGGCCGATCGAAAACTGCGACTGCAGCGCGGCCGTCGATGCGTACTGGCTTTCGATGATGAACTTCGCCGCATCGTAACACAGCGGGTCGATGTCTTTCTTTCCGTTGCCTTCGTCGTCTGAGATCGGCGTGACCTCGACGTCGAGCAGATTTTCCGGCCGTCCCTGCTTCTCCCAGAACTGCACCAGGCGATTCACCTCGGAGCCCGTGATAAGTGCGCCTTGCGAACGGATCGGCTTGGGCGCATCGATCGGGAGATACAGCATGTCGCCGCGGCCCAGCAGCCGTGCCGCGCCGCCCCTGTCGCGAATCGTGCGCGAATCGATTTGCGAGCTCACCGCGAACGCGATGCGCGACGGAATGTTTGCTTTGATAAGGCCGGTGATGACGTCGACCGACGGACGCTGCGTCGCAACGATGAGATGAATACCCGTCGCGCGTGCGAGCTGCGCGAGGCGCATGATCGTCGTCTCGACCTTCGCCGGCGCCACCAGCATGAGATCGGCAAGCTCGTCGATGACGATGACGACGTAAGGCAGGTGCTCGTCCGGAAACTTCGCGTTATACTCTTCGATTTTGCGCACGCCGGCTTTGGCGAAGCGCTCGTACCGCGCGTCCATCTCCTTGGTCATCTCGAAAAGCGCACCGGCGGCCATGCGCGCGTCGGTGATGACCTCTTTGATGAGATGCGGAATGCCGTTGTAGACCGTCAGCTCGACGCGCTTGGGGTCGATCATCAGAATCTGCACTTGATCCGGCGTCGCGCTCACCAGCAGCGATGCGATGATGGTGTTCAGGCAGACCGATTTACCGGAACCCGTCGCGCCTGCAACGAGCAAGTGCGGCATCTTTCCTAAATCGCCGAAGACCGGACGGCCGGTAATGTCTTTTCCGAGCGCCATCCAGAGCGGCGGAACGACGCCGCGGTCCGGAAGTGCTTCCAAAATCTCTTTGATGGCAACGACCGAAACGCTCTTGTTCGGCACCTCGATACCGACGGCGGATTTGCCGGGAATCGGCGCTTCGATGCGTACGCTCGTTGCCGCGAGTGCGAGTGCGATATCGTCGGCAAGCGATGCGATCTTCGAG
>DASSRQ010000221.1:0-8113 GCA_035701665.1 Vulcanimicrobiaceae bacterium | reverse complement strand
AGCGCATCACGGAGGCCAAGGCTTTTGCGTTACTTCCACAAGCGCAGGCATTCACGGCTGCGGCGCAGGCGCTGGATGCGGACGCCGATGCGGCGGTGCAAAGCGGCGATACCGCTCGCGCGAGCGCCGATCAGGCGAAACTGCGGGCAGCGGAGGCAGCGTTCTTCAATATCAACGCCGCAACGTGGAACCGTTCCATCCTGTACGCGACGTCGGGCAAGTTCGACATCCTGCCCGACCTCGAGAAATCATCCGGCACAATCGCCACGGCATTACAGGCGGCGACTGCCGCAGCTAAAGGCTAAGCCTTTGCGGTACGCTTCGGCTTTTTGGCGGACGAATTGAGGGCGACAGCTTCCTGAACGAGCGCTTTTAACGCTTTTTCGTCGATCTTGTCGCCCTCTTTAAAGTCGATGGCGCGCCTGGTGTTTCCATCGAGGCTGGAATTAAACAGCTTTGCCGGATCCTTGAGCGAGGCGCCTTTGGCAAACGTGGCTTTCACGACGTTCTTGTAGGACTCGCCGGTACAGATAATTCCGTCATGCGACCAGACCGGTACGCCTCGCCACTTCCACTCTTCGACGACGCCGGGATCGGCTTGCTTGATGATCTTCCGAATCCGTGCAAGCGTTTCTCCGCGCCAATCATCGAGCTCGGCGATCCGCTCGTCGATAAGCTTCGATGCCGGTTTTTCTGACGCGCTCATACCCTCTCGTTTCTACTTCTTAGGAAACTGCCGCAATCCGACGATCGAGCCGTTCGGATCTTTAACGCTGGCAACAAGCAATCCGTACCCGACGTCGGTGACGTTTTGCACGACCGTGCCGCCTGCAGCTTCGAGTGCTTTGATTTTTCCGGAGATATCGTCGACCGACCAATACGCAAGCGCACCGCCCGGCTCCCGCGTTTCTTTAGCCTGCGTGATCCCGATCTCCATGCTGCCGTTCTTATAGCCGGTATACTGCGGGCTGTCGGCGTAGGGTTCCACACCCAAGAGCTCGCCGAAGAATCGCTTGGCTGCGGCCGTATCTGCTGAGGGATAGATAATCAAATTCACATCGCTCATGCTGTCGTTCTCCTTCGCCACCTATGACGGAGCCTTCAGCCGGAACGTGACAGCAGTGCCGTGCGTATCTTTTTGCCTCCCTCAATCGTCTTCATCGAAACGACTCTTTCTTGGAGGTTTCCGGACCATGAAGACGCCCTCGATTGTTTCACCCGGTGAGTGGGAGGCTGCGCGTCAAAGCCTGCTTCTCAAGGAGAAAGCCCTAACCCGGGAGCGCGACGCCCTTGCAGCGCAACGCCGGCGCATGCCGTGGACGCCCGTGCAGCAGCAGTACGAATTTGTCGGCCCGCGCGGCAGTGCAAATCTGCTCGACCTCTTCGAGGGCCGGCGGCAACTCATCGTGTACCGCGCGTTCTTCGAGCCCGATGTCTATGGCTGGCCCGACCACGCCTGCCGGGGCTGCTCGCTGATGGCCGATCAGGTGGTCCACGTTGCGCATTTAAACGCGCGCGACACGACGCTCGCATTCGTTTCGCGCGCCGCGCAGCCCGACATCGAGCGCCTGAAGAGCCGCATGGGCTGGGAATTTCCGTGGTACACGCTGACCGGCACGTTCGACGCCGACTTCGGCGTGGACGAATGGCACGGCACGAATGTGTTCTTCCGCGACGGCGAGACCATCTACCGCACGTATTTCATCAACAACCGCGGCGACGAGCAGCTCGGCAGCACGTGGAACTATCTCGATATCACGCCCCTGGGACGTCAGGAACTGTGGGAAGATTCGCCGGAGGGCTACCCGCAAAGCGAGCCGTACAAATGGTGGAATTGGCACGACAATTACGGCGCGGAAGCATCCGCGAATTCGCGATGGGACGAAGTCGTTGACGCCGCACTCGCTACGACTTCGTAAGGCGGCGCCATATGGTTATGCTCGCTCACATTCTCGGGGTTCCCGTTGAAGAGTACGTACTGCCGTGGATCGGCGGGAGCGCCGGCATGTTTATCGTCGTTGCCTCGAGCATCCGCACCTTTACGCACAAGCGGCAAGTGAAGTAACGCGTGCAGAACGATACCGGGGCGCTGTTACCCGCGATGATCGAAGCGCGCGATCGCTTCATGGATCTCGTGGAGGATCTGCGCCCCGAACTGCATCGTTACTGCGCTCGCATGACCGGCTCGGTTTTTGACGGTGAAGACGTCGTCCAAGATACGCTCGCAAAAGCGTATTACGCGCTCGGTCAGATGCGCGAGCCGCCCAATCTCAAGCCGTGGCTTTTTCGGATAGCGCACAATACTGCAATGGATTTTTTGAAACGCTACGAGCACCGGTATGTCGCGCCGGTTCCCGACGTCCCGGAACAAGCTCAGGATGACGAGGGTGTCGTGGATCCGGATCTCGTGGAAGCCGCGCTTACGGTCTTCCTGGGCCTTCCGCCACTGCAGCGCGCGGCCATCATCCTCAAAGACGTGCTCGGTCACACGAACGAAGAGATTGCGGCAACGATGGAAACTACGGTTGGGGCGGTGAAGGCTGCGCTTTCGCGGGCGAGAGCGAACGTGGCTCCGCGCGCGGTATCGGCGCGCTCAAAGCATGCGACGGCCTTATCGGAGGACCAGCGCGCGAACCTGGCGCGTTATGTCGACCTGTTCAACGATCGCAACTGGGCCGGACTCCGCGCGTTGCTGAGCGACGAAGCGCGACTAGAACAGGTGTCGCTGGTGCAGCGCCGGGTGAAAGATGCCGGATATTTCGAACGCTACGCGCAGGTCCTCAAATCGGAAGATATTCGCGCAGAAGCAGCCATCGTCGACGGTGTCCCGGCAATCGCAATGTTCCATCCCCCGGCGAGTTCGCAGCCGGCATACTTCGTTTTGCTCGAATGGCGCGAAGGCCGCATCGACGTCATACGCGATTTTCGCTACGTGCCGTACATCGCTCGCGACGCGGCGTTTTCAAGCAACGATCGTTAAAACCGCCGCTTATCAACGGGCCGCTGCCCCAAGTTTTCGATCCCATACTGCTTGAAGCGCGGCCACACACGGTCGAGCGGCTCGTGCATTCCTAGACATAGAACGATAGGCCGGTGCGTTTCGTACGGCATGGCGTACGGCGACGTGCCGAACGTCGCTACGACGCGCGACGAGGAACAGAGCTGTGCCCATTCATCGGGATCGCCGTTTACAGCGAGTACGACGGAGCCGTCGAACCCGTGCGTGCCCCACAGATAAAATTGGTTGTTGCCGCTGAGCGCGGGCGGCAGTCCGCGGCCGTACACATCGATCGCTGACGCTTCGCCATAGTTGGACGCCCAAATGGCCGCCGCGCGGCGCTGCTGCGCGGGCAGGTTATTGTAAACGGTCGTGACGGTTTGTCCCAGCTCGCGCCATCCAAACTGATCGGAGAGCGTCTGCATGAGCGGCGCGCCGATGCCCGCGCGCTCCATCGGCGGCATCTTAAACGGCGAATGATCGATCGTGTACTTCAACTTGGCCGGCGGCTCCAACGCCATAACGAACGGGAGTGCCGGGATCGCGTTGAGCGCGGCAAGCACCGCCCATAACGCGACAACCCAGCGCCAAAGCTTCGTAACGGCAGCCGCGCCGACGGCGAACATGGTCGGATATGCCGCGCTCATATAATACGCTTTGCCGTGCGAGCCGAGCACGATTATCGCCGTTACGATGAAGGCGATCGAAAGAAACCGTGCCGGGTGCAAACGCGCGGAGAAAAACGGCGCGAAGACGCCGGTCAACCATAACGGCGCAAGCACGACGTTCAACAGAAGCACTTGCTGCAGTACAAATCCCGCCGGCGTGCCGATGAAGTTTCCGGAGTTATCGTTTCGCACCAGTTCCAAGAACGGGAACCCGTGGACGGCCTGCCAGATCGCGTTCGGCAGCGCAATGAGCGCGGCGATACCGGCGCCGATCCAAAGATCGCGCGAGCGCAAGATCGATCGCGGACCCGCAATCAAAATACCGGCGAGCAGCCCCACGGCCCACATGAGAATTCCATAGCGTGTCTCAAATGAGAGGCCGGCAACCAGTCCCGCCCATTTATACAGTCCCGGCTCGTCGCGAAGGTGCGCGCGCGCGATTAGGTATGCGACGGCCGTAAACGTCAGCGGCTCGAACGTTGACGTCGACAGGTTCGCAAACATCGCCGTCAGCATCGTCGCGCTCGCGTTCGCAACGGCCGCAAGCCACGCGCCGCGCGTTCCGGCGCCGAGCAACTGCGCGAAGGCTACCGTAAGCGGCACGAGCGCAACCGCCGCAAGGATTGCCGGAAGGCGGAGCAGCGCCACATGGATACCGGCAACTTGCGTCGCGGCGGCGATGAGCGGGACGAGCGGCGGCTGGTCGACGTAACCGAACGCCGGATGCCATCCGCAGACCAGAAAGTAGAGCTCGTTCCTGAACGCGCCGTAGTGGCCGCCGGCCCAAATATGAACTACCGCCACAACAAAGGCGATACTCCAGGCCGCAATCGCTGCGCCTCGACTCATCCCTAATACTTGAAACAGTCGTTTCAAGTATCCTGCCTGCTAGGGCTCGAGAAGGCGCGCGACGACGATCTCGCGCCCGTCGTCCCGGGGACGCTCCAGCGCCAGTAAAGAGCCACTCGAATCGATGCAGCGCGCAAAGTAGCCCGCAGGTACGTCGATAGTTCCCCGCCATTGACGGGCGCTTGTGTCGAGCACCTTATAGGAGAAACGCAGTTCGGGATTCGCGTTCACTTCACGCACGAACAACAGACGCCGCTGAGGACTGTAGCAGCTATCCTTCAGCCAAAAGGTCGCGCCGAGCGGCGTCGTATCGATGTGCTTTCCATCGAAAGAAAACCGGCACACGTCCACATCGGCCAACGGTGTTTCGAGCTTGGAAACGTTTTCAGCTAAAACGCGCCCGCGCCTCAACGTCGTCGAAAACACCAAATACCCGCTGTCGTCGACAGCGATATGATCGACACATCGTGTCTCGCCGGTTTGCTCGAGTTTGCTGCCGGCATCGGCCAAATAAAAGATCTTTCCGCCGACGGTCGCGATCAGAACCGACGCGCCGTTTCCGGCAACGCATATTGCATCGTCGAACTTCCAGCGGCTGCGCTTGCCGCTTCCCGGATGAAAGACCGTGAGCGCGTCCACGTTCGCGATGGCGAAAGACGCGCCGAGCGGCAGCACATGATTCGCATAAACGGGCAGCCGATGACGGTCCCAACGCGTCCGCAATTCGAGCGAATCGTTGTCGTAAATATCTATGCCGCGATCGCATAGGACGACGAGTTCCCCGTCTTTGAGAAGCACATCCCGGACGTTGCGTGAATGTTTTACGTTTGCAAGCAGAGCGCCGGTATTTTTATCGAAGCGGCGCAGTCGCATTTGTGCGAAGCTGCCGCCGTCAACCGCGTACAAAGAATCGCCGGCAAACCACAGGTTCGAAAACATCGCGACGCCGGGAACACCTGTTGTCCAGGGTACCGGCAAAGTGAGGTCGGTCAGCACATCCTCCGGGGGGCAAGGTCTTGCTTGGCCGCACTTCGGAGCGTTCGAAACGAACCCTATGGGACGCTAGCGCTTATCGAGATCCGCAAGAAGCCCCGGTCCGGTAGGGGTCCATCCTAACAGTTGTTGCGTGAGCGCACTCGACGCCGGAATATCGGCTGCGGCAATCTGTGCGAGCCACCCGAAATGCTCCGCGGCTGCGCTTAGTTCGAAGAGCGCGTAACCCGATAACGCAGATGCAACGCGCCGATACCCGGTTCGCGCGACTCAATAAGTTCTAGATTCCGTCGTAAGCCGGCGCGAAATGCCGGTTTTCCGCCGCCAAGCACAACCGGATGGACAACCAGCTGACATTCGTCGACCAGATCCGCTTCGATCGCAAGGCTTGCAAGTTCCGCGCCGCCGATAAGGATGTCGCGCTCCGACGCTTCCTTGATCTTCCGAATGCTTTCCGGATTAAAATCGCGCTCTATCCGCGTGTTGCGCGTCGTTACGTTGGTCAGCGTACGAGAAAACACAACCTTTTCGGGCACTTGCCACATTTTCGCAAAGTCGCGGTATTCGGGCGGGTAGTTTTCGATCGGCCCATCCCAGTACGCCATTAACTCGTAGAGGCGGCGGCCGTAAAGAAACGTACCGACGGGGCGTAAAAGATCGGCAAAGAACGGGTGTAACCGCTCGATGTTAGGCCAATCGAAGTCACCGGCTTCGTCCGCGATGTAGCCGTCCAACGATGTGTTCGTCAGATAAATCAATCTCGACATCGCTACTCCCTAGTGAATCGCAGAATTTCGGACGTATGTTGCGGATACTTCGCGATCAGTGCGTCGCGCGATCCAAGTTCGAAGCCCGAGAAGTCGAACCCCGGTGCGACCGAACACCCGACAAGAGCATACGCCGCCGATTCGTGGACGTGCGCTGCAAAATACGATCCGGCAGGTACCGTCGTTTGCCACGGACCGTCCGGGCCGATACGGCGTTCTTCCAAAACGCCGTCCGGCCGGATGATCGAAACGACGAGATCGCCGCCGCGATAAAAATGCCATGTCTCGTCGGCGTCGATACGATGCCACGCGGAGAACGTTTCAACGGTCAACAGAAAATAGATATTCGTCAAAGCGCTGCGCAGCCGCCCGTCCGGTGTACTAACCGATGCTTGGCTGCGATAGGTCTCTCGATACCAGCCGCCTTCGGGATGAGGTACCAACTGCAACGCCGCTGCGAGCCGTTCAACTTCTTGCATCATCGAAACGGTAGTGCGACGCCGGGATGCAAAAAGCGTCTTGCCATTCGTTAGGAGAAGGACGATAGGTGATTACAAATGACCAGGACAGCGCTACCTCGCAAGCTGCGGACGGCTTTGCGAGCCTCGGACTCCACGATGCACTCTTGAGCGCCCTAAAGGCGCTCGGCTACGAAGAGCCGACGACCATCCAGCGCGAGGCGATTCCGCCGTTGCTGCAAGGAAGCGACGTTCTTGGCCAGGCCGCGACCGGAACGGGAAAGACAGCCGCATTTGCACTGCCGCTTCTGCACCGTATCGGCAACCTCGGCGACGGGGACGGTCCGCGCGCAGTTCGTGGACTCATTCTCGTCCCTACGCGCGAACTCGCGATGCAGGTCGCCGAAGCGGTTCACAAATACGGGCGCGCGTTAGGGACGCGCGTGCTGCCGATCTATGGCGGCCAATCGATGCAGCAGCAGTTGCGCGCGCTTCGCCGCGGAGTAGACGTTGTCGTCGCAACGCCCGGACGCGCGCTCGATCATATCCAACGCGGCACGCTCGGACTGGACGCGGTGGAAGTCCTCGTGCTGGACGAGGCCGACGAAATGCTCGACCTCGGATTCACCGAAGAGATCGAAGCGATCGTCGCCGCACTTCCCGTCGAACGCCAGACAGCGCTCTTTTCGGCGACGGTGGCGCCGCGTATTCGAACGATTGCCAAGCGCTATTTACGCAATCCCGTCCACGTTACGATCGCGAGTCAAACCGCGGCTTCCGGAACGCCTTCTGCTATTCGTGAAGTTGCGTACGCGGTGCAGCGAGCCCACAAAGCGGCGGCGCTCGGACGCGTGATCGACATGGAGACGCCGGCATCGGCGATTATCTTTTGCCGCACGCGCCTGGAAGTCGATGAATTGACGCAAACGCTTGGCGGACATGGCTACCAGGCCGAAGCGATCCACGGCGGACTCTCGCAAGAGCAGCGCGATCGCGTGCTGCGCCGTTTTCGCGAAGGCGTCTCGGAGATTCTCGTTGCCACCGACGTCGCCGCGCGCGGCCTCGATATCGAACATCTCTCGCACGTGGTGAACTACGACGTGCCCTCGTCACCCGACGCTTACGTGCATCGCATCGGGCGCACGGGGCGCGCGGGGCGCAAAGGCGTCGCGATAACGCTGGTCGAGGCACGCGAACATCGGCTGCTGCGGAATATCGAGCAGCACACGAAGCGCAAGATTCGCGTGGAATCGGTTCCTACCGTCCTGGATCTTCGTACGCGTCGTCTTGAGTTAACGCGCGCCGCTTTGGAAGACGCGCTTGCCGGCGGCGAACTCGAGCGCTATCGCGTCGTCGTCGAATCGCTTGCCACGCAATACG
>DASSRQ010000220.1:0-3598 GCA_035701665.1 Vulcanimicrobiaceae bacterium | reverse complement strand
TGACGCGTAACGATCCGGCAACGGAAGGGCCGACCGGCGGTCCTATCGAGCTCGACGAGACGAGTGCGGAAGTGTATCCATACGTCTCGGCGATTGCACCGTCACCGCTGAATTCGCGGTTGATTTGGGCGGGATCGGCGGATGGACTCGTGCATTATACGACCGATCACGGCGCGCATTGGACGAAAGTTGCGCTGCCGGATCTGCCGCAGTATGCGGAGATTTCGTCGATCGAACCGTCGCGCACGGCGCAAGGTACCGCTTATCTGACGGCGCAGCGGTATATGTGGGACGACTTCCATCCGTACGTGTACAAGACCACGGACTACGGTGCGCATTGGACGTCGATTACGAGCGGGATTCCGGACGACGAATACGTGTTCGTCGTTCGTGAAGATCCGCGCGATCCGCGACTGGTGTTTGCGGGAACGCGCAACTCGGTGTACGTGAGCTTCAACGGCGGAAACGCGTGGGAGCCGTTGGCGCTGAATCTTCCCGGCGTACAGGTGCGCGACATTGCCGTCAACGCACGTCAAGGCGAAGTCGCGATTGCGACGCACGGGCGCGCGTTCTGGGTGCTCGACAATTTGGCGTTCCTCGAGGATGCGCAGCGCCGTGGGGAAGCAGCCGATGCAGCGTCGCGCGCGGCGCTGTTTCAACCGGAGACGGCGTGGCTGACGCACTTTGCGGGCGGCAGTCCGTATCCGCGTCCGGAGACGGGGCAGAACCCCGCATTCGGCGCAACGGTGTTCTTCAATCTGCCGCGCTCGTACAACGGTACGCAGCCTGCGACGTTGACGTTCAGCGATGCTAACGGACGCGCGATCCATTCGTTCAACCTGCACCGTGCTTCACGCCAAGATCGCGTGAGTCCGGAGCGCTTGGGAGCGATGGTGCCGGCCGAGATGCTTGCATCGCTGGACCGTTTGCAAACGGGCGCCGTGCCGGGCATGAACAAATTCGTGTGGGATCTGCGATACCCGCGCGCGACGGAAGTCAACGGCTTCTATACGCCGGTCGCTGCGGGTGGAGAAGAAGATACGCTCGACGGTCCGACGATCGTGCCGGGCAACTACCGCGTAACGTTGCGGTACGACGGCAGGTCGTTTACGGAGACGCTGCACGTTGCACTCGATCCGAATCTGCATCCGGCGCCCGGAGGGTTGGCCGCGCGGTTCGCACTGCAGCGGAACATTTGGAACACGCTGGACGAGATGGATAAGGCGATCAACGCGGCGTTGGCGCGGCGTGCTGCGCTGAGCGCGGATAAACGCGCGGCGCTGGATACGGAGATCGACAAACTCGTCAATTTGAAGACGCATTCCAGCGAAGGTCCGCTTTCAACCGGCACGCGTACACGCGATCACTTAGCGTACTTGCTGTCGGATACGGGCTACGCATACGATGCGCCGACGCCGGCGCAGTATGCGGTCTACGACCAGCTGCGCGCAGAGGCTTTGGCTGGGGAGGCGCGCTTGTTGGAACTTTCGCACTAAAACTGCCCTGCGGTGCGCAAGTGGAAGGGGCGGCGCTTTTTGGCGCCGCCCCTTTTTTGTTTGCCGCTTTGGGAGTGTTAGCGGCGTGTCTTCTTGCGGCCGCCCGTTTTGCGGCCGCCCGCCGTTGCTTTTTTGCGGCCGCCGGTGGCTGCTTTTTTGCGGCCGGCGGTTTTGCGTGCGCCTCCGCGGGCTGCTGCGCCGCGTGCCGTTGACTTTTTGCGTCCCGGCGACTTCTTGCGGCCGCCTGAGGCCGCGTTCATGCGGCGGGACTTCGCGCGTTCCCACTGCGCGCCGATCGTTTCGCGTTCGTCTTCGTCCATCAACTCTTGCGCCAATTTGAAGATTGTGGACTCTTCCTCTTTGACGTGATGCTTGACGTTTTCGCCCAGTACTTGCAGCTGCGCTTTGAACTGGTCTTCGTTGCGGCGGCGGCTCGAAAGCAGATCTAACAAGCGCTTGACCAAATCGTGTTCGGTAAATGCTTCGAACACGTCGACGCGCTCTTCCGAATCTTCCGCGCGATCGCGCAGTTCGGGATAAAAGAGTTTTTCTTCGAGTTCCGCGTGGACCGTCAGCGCTTGCGAGATCCGTTCGGACAGGTCGTCGAGTTCGGCATCACCGGGCTCGTGCTGCTGGCATTGATCCAGCATGTCGCCTACTTCTTTATGTTCTTGTCGCAAAATCTCTAGGATATCCATGGACAGCAAGATACCCAAACAAACAAAAAGAGACGCCGCAAGCGACGCCCCTCTTGTTCCGAGTGGATCCGGTGTAAGGTGTTAGACCGTCCGGCGCGATCCGCTGACCGCGCGGATGATGAAGAGCAGAATGATGGCGCCGATAATCGCGCAGATGACGCTCCCGATGTTGAAACCGGTGACGCCGGTGTGGCCGAACATCCCGTACACCCAGCCGCCGATGAAGGCGCCGATGATGCCGATGATGATGTCGCCCAAGACTCCGCCCGGGCCTTCGCCCGGCACGATCCACTTAGCGATGATGCCGACAATCAGACCGAAAAGAATCCAAGCAAGAATACCCATGACGTTATTTATTCCTCTCGTGAAGGACGGGTTAGCTCTCCCGCTTGTTTCCTTGTATACCCATCAGTGCAGGGTTAATACGTATTGGGCCACGTCGTGCAGGTCTTTGGGGGACATCTTCCAGCGCGGCATCACCGGGCTGAGCTTTTGCCCTTGATTATCGATGCCCGTGGTAATCGCGCGCTGCAGCAAGGCCAGGGTGTACGGCGTCTTCTGACCGTTAACGAGGGCGTCGTACCGCAGATCGGCGCTCACCGCGCCCCCGGGCAGATGGACGCCGCCCGAGCCGTTGGCGTTGTGGCAGGCCGCGCACGACGGGCGCATCGGGGGCGGCACCGAGGAGATCTGGTGCCCCGTCAAATCGCGCCCGGTTTGAAAGATCGCCTGGCCGTTGGACATCGGCGCTCCGGTCGGGCCGAGCGTGGGCGCAGAGTGTGCCGTATTGTTGCCGCTGCATGCACTCAACGCGAAAGCCGACACGGCAAATGCCGCGCAGATCGTTGGACGCTTCATAACACTACATATACCCAGGTTCGGTGAAACAGCCGACCGAACAGCCGCGCCAAGGAGGGTCGCTTTGAAGCACCGTTTTCTTGCAGCACTAGTTGGAATCTCTTTGCTTGCCGCGCCGTTGAATGCGCTTGGCGCCGCTACCGATACCGGTAAGGCGGTTTCGAAACCTAAAGAATCGCCCACGCAGACGTACGTTAGTAAACTGCAGTGGCGCAATCTCGGACCGTATATCGGCGGACGCGTCGTCGCGATCGCCGGCGTTCCGAGCGAACCGAATCATTTTTACATGGGCGGCGTTCAAGCCGGCATCTGGGAGTCGACCAACTACGGTCACACCTGGAACAATATCAGCGACGGCAAGATGGGCAGCATGAATGCCTACAGTATCGGTGCGCTGGCGGTTGCTCCGTCGAATAAGAAGATTATCTACGCCGGAACGGGCGAAGCGGATATCCGCGGCGACGTTGCCACCGGCGACGGCGTGTACCGTTCGACCGACGGCGGCAAAACGTGGAAGCATCTCGGGTTGGCCGACACGCACAACAC
>DASSRQ010000219.1:0-9733 GCA_035701665.1 Vulcanimicrobiaceae bacterium | reverse complement strand
TTGATCCAAGCATGCGTTACCCAGGCGCCGTCGCGGGGCTCGGCCACGCGAAGGTCGCCGCGATCGAGCGCGTCGATGACGCGGTCGATCGCTTCGCCTTGTTTGCCGCGTACTGCGGCGGGATCGGCAGCGAGTGCTTCGATCTCGCTCTGCAGTCCGGCTACGTCCATGGAGTCCTTTACGTGGGAGAGGGTTCGGGCTGCGCCTGCATCGAGCCGCTCATGGACCCGCCCTTACGATGATGTCCGCGCGTTCCGCGAGATCCGGCCAGGTGGTAGCCCGCTGCAACCGCTGCGGACGCGCACATATATTGACCGTTCTTGGTTTTTCCATAATACGGATCGTTGGCGGTGTGATACGTATGCCGTTTGGTGTTCACCCACACGGGCGCTACGGCACCGCAGTGCAGCGATGCGGGGATCGGCGCCTGAACGGCATTGGCCTGCGCGCTCGTCATGCTGCCGCCTGCCGCAGTCGCCGCCGGCGACGCCGCAGTTTGACTTTGAGTCGTGGTCGTAGTCGTCGACGATTTGCCGCCGCCGCACGCGGTCAAGGCCGCGAGCGCCAAGAGCGGTACCGCCGCAATCAACCGGTTGATTCGCATGAATGCTCCTTTTCAGGCCAGGCGTCACCGGGCCCGCCTGGAAGTTCCCCGGTCCAACCGCGCACCCTTTCGTGAGTGTAGTGGGTACATCAGCGCTGAAGAGGAACGAATTCGTGCCGAATAACCCTGCAGACGAACAACGCATAAATGCGATTCGCTTTCTTTCCGTGGATGCGGTTCAGAAAGCAAACTCCGGCCATCCGGGAATGCCGCTCGGTGCGGCAGCGACCGCTTATACGCTGTGGACGCGGCATCTGCGGTTCAACCCGAAAGATCCGTCGTGGCCGAACCGCGACCGCTTCATCTTAAGCGCGGGACATGCGTCCATGCTGCTGTACTCGCTGCTGTATTTAACCGGCTACGATCTCAGCCTGGACGACCTGCAAAACTTCCGGCAATTAGGAAGCAAGACGCCCGGACACCCGGAGGCGCATCACACGCCCGGCGTCGAGGTCACGACCGGCCCGCTCGGACAGGGCTTTGCGAACGCCGTGGGATTCGCAATCGCCGAAGCCCACCTCGGAGCGGTCTACAACCGCGATCAGAACGTGGTCGATCACTTCACGTACGTCATGTGCAGCGACGGAGACATGATGGAAGGCGTGAGCTCGGAGGCTGCATCGATGGCCGGCCATCTGCAGCTCGGGAAACTCATCGCGATCTACGACGACAACAAAGTCTCGCTCGCGGCAAAGACCGACGTCACGTTCACCGAGGACATCGTCAAACGGTTCGATGCGTACGGCTGGCACACGCAGTTTATCGATATCGATCATGGGAACGACGTCGCGACGCTGGACGCGGCGATCTCCCAGGCGAAGAGCGTTACGGATAAGCCGTCGTTCATTGCCGTGCGCACGCACATCGGCTACGGCTCGCCGAAGGCCGACTCGTTCAAATCGCACGGCGAACCGCTCGGCGCCGAAGCGGTCGAAGCCACAAAGAAGAATCTAGACTGGCCGCTCGAGCCCGCATTTTACGTCCCCGACGACGTGCTGGCGTTTTTCCGCGAAGCGCAGACGCGCGGGGCTCAGCAGCAGCAAGAGTGGCAGCGGGCGTTCGACGAGTGGAAAGGCGAGAATCCCGAACTTGCCGCGCAGTGGCAGCGTACGCTCGACAAAGATCTGCCTGCGGACCTGAAATGGCCGGCGATCACCAAAGAGAACGGGGAATCGGCTACGCGTGAGGCCGGCGGCTTAGTGATGAACGCCATCGCCGGACAGCTTCCGGAGTTGGTCGGCGGTTCTGCCGATCTCGATCCGTCCACGAAGACGTATCTGAAAGACTTCGGCGACTTCCAGCCGGACAACTATGCGGGCCGAAACATCCACTTCGGCGTGCGCGAACACGCGATGGGCGCAATCGAAAACGGTCTGGCGCTGCACGGCGGCTTGCTGCCGTTCGGTGCGACGTTTTTGAACTTCCTCGATTACATGAAGGGCGCGGTTCGTCTCGCCTGTTTGAATAAAGTGCGCTGCGTCTACGTCTTCACGCACGACTCGGTGTTTCTGGGCGAAGACGGTCCGACGCACCAGCCGATCGAGCATTTAGCGCATATGCGCGCGACGCCGAATCTGATGATGGTGCGTCCGGCCGACGCGCTCGAAACCCTGGAAGCGTGGAAGTGCGTCGTGCAGGCCAAAGAGGGGCCGTGGGCGCTCGTCCTCTCGCGCCAGAAACTTCCGTATCTGGGCGACCGCAAAGCGGACGTCGCGCGCGGTGCGTACATCATCCGCGACACGGACAGCATGCCGGATCTGATCCTGATCGCAACGGGATCGGAAGTCTCGCTCGCGCTTTCGGCTGCCGAGATTCTCGGCGGCAAAGGGATGCAAACGCGTGTCGTCTCGATGCCGTGCTGGGAACTATTTTCGGCGCAGCCGGAGTCGTACCGCAACGAGATCCTTCCGCCGTCGGTAACCGCACGCATGTCGATCGAGGCGGCGGCCACGTTCGGATGGGAGCGGTGGATCGGCAGCAAGGGTTACGCGTACGGAATCGATCACTTCGGCACGTCGGCCCCCGCAAAGGCCATCGCGCAGGAGTACGGATTCACGCCGGAACACGTCGCCCAAGTAGCGCAAGAACATTTTGCAACCGCAGTTCGCTAGGAGAAGCATGAGCAACCAAATCGAGCAGTTACTACAAGCAGGGCAGAGCGTTTGGCTCGACAACCTGCGCCGCGGCATGTTCGCCTCCGGCGAACTGCAGGCGCTGATCGATAAGGGCCTGCGCGGCATGACCTCCAACCCGACGATCTTCGAGAAAGCGATCGGCACGGGCGACGATTACGACGAGCAACTGCGCAGTCTCATCGGTAAAGACCAGGACGCGACCTCCGTGTTCTGGGATCTAGCCGTCAAAGACATCCAAAGCGCGTGCGACCTCTTCGCGCCCGTCTTCGAAAAGAGCGGCGGCAACGACGGTTTCGTAAGCCTCGAAGTCTCGCCGCTGCTGGCGCACGACACCGACGGCACGATCGCCATGGCCAAGGACTTGTGGAAGCGCGTCTCGCGTCCCAACCTGATGGTCAAGATTCCCGGCACCAAAGAAGGCGTGCCGGCAATCGAGGCGTGCATCGCCGAAGGCATCAACATCAACGTGACGTTGATCTTCTCGATGGAGTTTTACGAACGCACCACGCAAGCGTACATCCGCGGCATGAAGCAGCGCGTGGACAAAGGCCTTCCGGTAGATAAGATCCGCTCGGTCAACAGCGTCTTCGTCAGCCGCATCGACACGGCGGTCGACAAACTGCTGCAAGCGCGCATCGACAAGGGCGAGTCGCAGCTCGCGGGACTGCTGGGCAAAGCCGGTACCGCAAATTTGAAGCTGACATACCAAAAGTTTTTGGAGTTGTTCCGCACGGACGAATGGAAGGCGATTGCCGCTAAAGGCGGACAGGTCCAGCGGCCGCTCTGGGCATCGACGTCGACGAAGAATCCGAAGTATCCGGATTTGATGTACGTCGAGCCGGTCGTCGGCAAAGATACCGTCAATACGATGCCGCCGAATACGCTCGACGCGCTGCTCGACCACGGAAACATCAAGCCCGACACGGTGCTCGAAGGCATCGACGAAGCGCGCGCGACGATGCAGCAACTCTCCGATGCAAATATCTCGCTGTTCGACGTGACGCACAAGCTGACGGTGGACGGGGTCAACTCGTTCAGCGATTCGTTTGCGGCGCTGCTCGGAGCGGTGGTCTATAAACAGAAGCAACTCTCGTCCGGCGCGCAGCGCGTCGCGCTCTCGCTCGGCTCGTATCAGCAAGGCTGCGACGACGCGCTGGAGTCGCTTGCAAAAAACGACTTCCTCAAACGCCTTTGGAGCAAAGATACGGCGCTCTGGTCGGATGATGCGGCGCACGCGGAGATCATCAAAAAGGCCCTTGGATGGCTCGACGTGCCGGCACAGGTGCTCGACGATGCCGGCGGCCTGCAAGCATTCGCAAAGGAAGTCGCGGCAGAGTTCGATCACGTCGTGGTGCTCGGCATGGGCGGCAGTTCGCTTGCGCCGGATATTATGGCGAACACGTTCGGCCACATCGAAGGGTTCCCGCATCTGCACGTGCTCGACTCGACAGATCCGCAGCAGATTCGCGATATCGAAAACGTAATCTCGCTGCCCGACACCCTCTTTATCGTAGCGAGCAAGAGCGGAACCACGACCGAACCGGAAGCGTTCGACCGCTACTTCTTCGACCGCGTGGCTAAGACGATCGGCTCGGATAAAGCCGGACGCAACTTCGTCGCAATCACCGACCCGGACACGCAGCTCGAAACCGAAGCGAAAGCGCAGAACTTCCGCGCATGCTTCCTGAACGACCCGAACATCGGCGGCCGCTACAGCGCGCTCTCCTTCTTCGGCATGGTTCCCGCGGCGCTGGCAGGCTACAAAGTCAATCTGCTGCTCGACCGCGGTCTGGGCGCGATGACGGCAAACGACAAAACGGTCGATCCAAAACACGCGCCCGGCGTGCGCTTCGGTGCGGCGATCGGCTCGCTCGCGAAAGCGGGCCGAGACAAACTCACGATCGTCACGCATCCTTCGATCGGCGCATTCGGCGCATGGGCCGAACAGCTGATCGCGGAGTCCACCGGCAAGAGCGGCAAAGGCATCCTTCCGGTCGAAGGCGAGGCGCTCGGCGATCCGTCCGTGTACGGATCCGATCGCGTCTTCGTCTACGTCGGCGCCAACCTGCCCGATGCGGACGCAACCACCGGCTCCAAGCTCCAGGCATTGGAGAACGCGGGCCACCCGGTCATTCGTCTTGCGATGAACGACGCGTACGACATCGGCGAGCAGTTCTATCTGTGGGAGATTGCAACGGCGACGGCAGGCTCGCTGCTGCAGATCGACGCGTTCGATCAGCCTAACGTGCAAGAGTCTAAGGACAACACGAAGGCGCTGCTCAAGGAGTATGCGGCGAAAGGATCGTTCTCGGAACCTGCCGTTGCGGCATCGGGCCCCGCATTTTCGCTCTCGCTGTTGAGCGGAAGTTCTTCGGTCTCCGGCAGCGACGCGAACGCCGTGCTCTCGGCGGTCCTCAATCAGATCAAACCGGGCGATTACGTAGCGATCTGCGCGTACGTCAATCGCAACGAAGCCAACGCCGAAACGCTGAATCGAGCGCGCCTGCAGATTCGCGATGCGAAGCATGTCGCAACGACGGTTGGTTTCGGACCCCGCTTCCTGCACTCGACCGGCCAAGAACATAAGGGTGGGCCGGACACCGGCGTGTTCGTTCAGATCGTTGCAGATCCGCCGTTCGATCTCCCAATCCCCGGTATGAACGTGGGATTCCGGACGCTTATCGCCGCGCAGTCGCTGGGCGATCTGCAGTCGCTCGATTCGCGGAACCGGCGCGGCGTGCGCGTTCACCTCAAGGGCGACGTCGCGCAAGGGCTAGCGGCGCTCGGCGAAGCGATCGAATCGGCCCTCACGACAACGGCTCGAGGATAACGCCGCGATGCAGTTAGGAATGGTTGGACTCGGCCGCATGGGTGCGAACATGACCACGCGTTTGCAGCAAGGCGGCCATATCGTCGTCGCCTACGATCGCAGCTCGGACGCGGTCGCGAAAGCGCAGCAAGACGGTGCCGTGGGAGCGAGTTCGCTTCAAGATCTCGTGCAGAAACTCGAGGGCAAACCGAAAGTCGTCTGGATCATGGTGCCGAGCGGGAAGCCCACCGACGACACGATCGACGAACTGAGCGGGCTGCTCTCGCAGGGCGACGTGATCGTCGACGGCGGCAACACCAATTGGAAGGAAGGCCTCGCGGCTTACGATCGCTGCAAAGCGAAGGGCGTTTCCCTTGTCGATGCCGGAACGAGCGGCGGCGTGTGGGGCCTTACGGAAGGCTACTGTCTGATGGTCGGCGGCGACGACGACGCAGTCAAGGCGTGCGAACCGGCGTTTCTCACGCTTGCACCGAAGGATGGATACGCGCACGTGGGTCCGCCCGGTGCCGGTCACTTCTCGAAGATGGTGCACAACGGCATCGAGTACGGATTGATGCAGGCGTACGGTGAAGGCTTCGAGATCTTGCGCCAGTCGCAGTTCAAATACGATCTGCATCAGCTCTCCTCGATCTGGCGCTACGGCAGCGTCATCCGTTCCTGGCTGCTCGACCTCGCGGTCCGCGCGTTCGAACAAGACCCGGATCTGAGCAAGATCCGCGGCTGGGTGGACGACACGGGCGAAGGCCGCTGGACGGTGCAGGCCGCGATCGATGAAAGCGTTCCGGCTCCCGTCATTACCTTCGCGCTCATGTCGCGCTTCAGTTCGCGGCAAGAAGAGTCGTACAGCGCGAAGGTGGTTGCAGCGCTGCGCAACCAATTCGGCGGACACGCAGTCAAAACGGAACAGCAATGAGTACGACCGTCCCGGCAGCCGGCAACGGCGTTGCCGCCGTAAAGACCAATCCGCTGCGCGCAGGCCTGGAGAGCACGCGCATCGACCAGCCGTGCACCATCGTCTTCTTCGGTGCGAGCGGCGATCTGTTCAAGCGCATGCTGATGCCGGCGATCTACAACCTGCGGCTCGACAATATTCTTCCCGCAGATTTCGGGCTCATCGGCTTCGCGCGAAGCGAGTATACCGACGACGAGTTCCGCAAATACTGCAAGGATTGCGTGAACGAGTTCTCGCGTTCCGGCCCGGTCAACGAAGCGCTGTGGGCCGATCTCGAGAAACGCATCAGTTACATCACCGCCGACTTCAACGACGTCTCGCACTTCGAAGCGCTGCACAAGCGCCTGGACGAATATCAAGAACAGTTTGCGTGCGGCAAGAACCGGCTGTTCTATCTCTCGACGCCGCCGAGCGTGTTCCCGAAGATCATCGAGCAGATAGGCAACGCGCACATGGATCCGGCCTCGAATAAGGACGGCTACACGCGCATCATCATCGAGAAGCCGTTCGGCGTCGATCTCGCATCGGCGCGTTCGCTGCAGGCCGAAGTCACGAAGGTCTTCCCCGAAGATCAGGTCTACCGCATCGACCACTACCTGGGCAAAGAGACCGTTCAAGATATTATGGCCCTGCGCTTCGCGAACACGATCTTCGAACCGATCTGGTCGCGCAACTACGTGCGTTCGGTCGAGATCACGGCGGCCGAAACGCTCGGCGTCGAACAGCGCGGCGGATACTACGACAACGCCGGTGCGCTGCGCGACATGATTCAGAACCACGTTTTGAATCTGCTCGCGCTGGTCGCCATGGAGCCGCCCGCGAGCGCCGACGCGGATGCCATCCGCAACGAAAAGTACAAAGTCTTCTCCGCCATCGAGCCGCCGACGCCGGAAAACGTCTTCAATATGAGCGTGCGCGGACAATACGATGCCGGCACGACCGGCGGCGAACCCGTGCCGTCGTACCGCAGCGAACCGGACGTGCGTCCGGATTCGAACACCGAAACGTATGCGGCGCTGAAACTCTACATCAACAACTGGCGCTGGGCCGGCGTCCCGTTCTATCTGCGCAGCGGCAAACGTCTTGCGCGCAAAGTTTCGGAGATCGAGATCGCGTTCAATACGATTCCGCACAAGCTGTTCGGCGAGAAAAGCGATACGATCGAGCGCAACGTGCTCGTCATCAAGATTCAGCCGGACGAAGGCATCTCGATGCGTTTCAACGCCAAAGTGCCGGGTCAGAAAAATCACATCCGAAGCGTGACGATGGATTTCAACTACGGCACCGGGTTCGGCGTCAAATCCGCCCCGGCGTACGAACGTCTCATCGCCGATGCCATGCGCGGCGACGCGACGCTGTTCACGCGCTGGGATGCCGTCGAACGTGCGTGGGAGATCGTCGCGCCCATTCTCGAGGTGTGGTCCTCGATCAAAGACCGTTCGTTCCCCAACTATCCGGCCGGCAGCGACGGCCCCGAGGCTGCGCGGCAGCTCAACCCCGAGTGGCGTCCGCTGTGAGCACGGTCGACGTTGAAAGCCTGCTGCGCGAACTCGAAGAGCAGCGCCGCGCGCGGGAAGCCGCTTCGATTCCGACGGCTTTTAACGTCATTGCGTTCGTCGAAGACGATCCGGACTTGACGGCGCTCATCCGCGAACGCATCGAGCAACTCGAGAAGCGCAACCCGCTGCGCAGCATCCTGTTGATGACGGCGAAGCCGGGGCCGGTAACGATGGAGCACGTCGAATTGGACGTGCGCAATCTGGCCGCGCCGCAGTTGCACTCGATCGTGCACGACCTCATCGTTCCGGCGGTGAAAACCGTCATGCTATGGGCCGGGCGCGACGTCACCGACCCACGTTTCGCCGCGCTCGGGTCGCTCGCGGACGTCATCGTCACATTTACCAGCCGTACCGCGACGTCCGAACCGAAGACGCTCGCCGATTTGGTTGCGATGCAAAGTACGCCGCTCGGTCCGAAGCTGCGCGATCTCGCTTTTTTGCGGCTCGGCGCATGGCAGGACTTGGTCGCAGAGTTCTTCGACGACGACGAACTGCTGCCCGAACTCGAGCGGCTGGAACACATCGACGTCTATGCGGGCACGCGCGCCGAGGCGTACTACTTCATCGGCTGGCTCGCGAGCCGCTTGAACTGGCAGCCGTGCGGCAAACACGAGTTCTGCAATGCCGCCGGCCAAAGCGTCGACGTAACCATCAAACGCAAGGGGCCGGCACGCCGCCTTGCGAGCGTCGCCCTTAAATCCAAGGACGTCACGTTCCAGGCGCACGTCGACGAAGCGAACGACGAGATCGTGTGTCTTGAAGTCCACGACCGGCGCAAGCGCCCGAAGCGCTGCGTGCCGCTGAACGAAACCGACGTCGTCTCGCTGATCGAGCGCGCCATCTTTCTTCCGCCGGACAACGCGATTTACGGCGAGACGCTCGCGATGGTCGGCCGCCTGCTGCAGCACCTGGAATGAGCGGAAATCTACACGTCTTCGATACGCCCGAAGTGCTCGCGCGAGGGCTCGCCGATGCATTCGTCGAGCACGCGGGCCGGGCAATCTCCGCCCGCGGCTCGTTCAACGTCGCGCTGGCCGGCGGAACGACGCCGAAGGCCGCCTATGCGTTACTTGCCCAATCGCCGCGGCGCGATGGCGTGCAGTGGGATCGCGTGCAGGTCTTCTTCGGCGACGAACGCTGCGTGCCGCCGGACGATGCCGATTCGAACTACCGGATGGCGTGCGAGACATTTCTGAACGCGGTCCCGGTTCCGAAGGCCAACATTCATCGCATGCGCGGCGAAGACGATCCGCCGCAGGCCGCAGACGACTACGCAAGCCTGCTCATCGCGCTGCTCGGCGAACAGCCGCGTCTCGATCTCATCATGCTCGGCATGGGCCCGGACGGCCACACCGCCTCGCTGTTTCCCGGCACGGATCCGCGGACCGACGAAGAACGGCTCGTTCGCGCCGTGTGGGTCGAAAAGATGAAAACGCACCGCATCACACTCACGCCTGCCGTTATCAACGCAGCCTACGCGGTCATCATTGCAACCGAAGGAGCGGGCAAAGCGGCGATGCTGAGAACGGTGCGCGACGGCGCGCACAACCCAGTCGAATACCCGGTGCAGATCGTCGACCCGGCCGGCGGCGCGCTGGAATGGTACGTCGACCGCGCGGCGGCGTCACAGCCGGAATAAAAAAGAGGCGCCGC
>DASSRQ010000218.1:0-21237 GCA_035701665.1 Vulcanimicrobiaceae bacterium | reverse complement strand
GAGTTCGACGGCACCGAATCCGCTTCCGACCCAAGCGGTCATAGCGGTGACGCCCGCGCCATTGGAAGCGGCCGTGCCGACCAGCGCGCCTGCGCAGATCGTAGCGGCGACCATCAAAGTTCCGCCGACGGCCGCTCCGATCCCCAAGCCGAAGCTGCAGCCGACGTCGGCTCCGTCCCGCGCGCCGCAGCCGTCGGCCGCGCCGCGGACGCCCTCACCCGCAACGCCCAAACCCGAGCCTTCGGCGCTTACTGCTACGGCGGCGCCGATCGTCGCGCTGGTCACGCCGCAGCCCATGGCTTCGGCCGGCAGTCCGAATCAGATTCATGCGCCGAGCCCCGCGCCGGTGGCGAGCGCCAAGGGCACCGCGCCGACGCCGGGCCCGCACCCCGTCGGATCGCCCGGCCCGAAGGGCGTTGCCAATGTCAAATCGCAGGCTGCGCCCCGCCCGATTCAGGCCGCGCCCTCACCCCGCCCGGCACCCGTTCAGGCCGCTCCCGCGAAGGGGCGCGCCGCGCTGAACCAGCGGCTGCAGAACCTTATCCCGACCGGGTCGCCGCAGCCGACGCCGGCCGCCCACGCGCCGCAGCATTATTCGTTTCTGAAAGGCCTGGTGCCGACGCCGGAGCCCGAACCGACACCGCCGCCGCAAGTGATCGCGCAGACGCACTTCTTGTATCAGGAAGACGTCGGTTCGCAGCGTTGGAAGCAGTCGTTTCTCGGCACCGCGCCCGAAGAGCAATCGGTGAAGATGTACGTGACGTCGGTCAAGCACATCGGACCGGTCGCTTGGTGCAGCGGATGGGTGGTGCGGTCACCGATTGCCGGCACGAGCAAATGGATCGTGGAACCGGACGAGCACTTGATCTGCTCCGGGAAGCTAACGCCGTTTACTCCACCCTCACCCGAGCCGTCGAAGGGTTCTTGAACTTCGCGATGCGCGGCAGTATGATCGTCGCGTAACTACTGACGTTGAAAAAGGAGGGCGGTTGGAACCGCAAGATCCGCCGGGCAATTGGAGCCCGAAGAGCACGTAGTAGAGAAGGCGCTAGACGAGCGCCGTGCGGCAGCCGGACGTAACCGGTAGTAAGGCGCGTGCTCTCTAACGAGGAAAAACAAAGACGAGGGGCCGCACCCACATTGGGGTTGCGGCCCGCCGTCTTTCTAAGGTATAACTATCGACAGGTAGTCGAAGGAGCGTGGGCAGGTCCCGCGCTTCGTTGTTGATAGGGGTCCGATTGGAGAGGCAAGCCTCGCTGCAAGAAGCGTTCGAGGGTGCGGTCGAGCAGATCGCGCACGACAGCCGCTTTGCCGGGGTAGAGATCGTTCTGCAATCGGCGCGCCGCGGACGCGCATCCACCACGTTTTCGCTGACGATCGACCGCGAAGGCGGGGTCGACTTGCAGACGTGCGAGCGCATCGCCGCGCACATCAACCGGCAACTCGATCCGTACGAAGAGCGCTACACGCTTGAAGTGGAGTCCGCCGGGTTGAACCGGCCGCTCGTCAAGCCCGGCGACTACGAACGCTTCGCAGGCCGCAATGTAAAAGTGGTGACGTCGCTGCTGGTCAACGGCGGCAAAACGCATCGCGGCGTACTGCGCGGCGTGCGCGGAACGAACGTCATTCTCGAAACGCCGAAGGGCGAGTTGCCGCTACCGCTCGCGACGATCGATAAGGCAAACTTAGAGTATGACATTCGCACGGACTTGACTCGGGACAAGAAAGAACGAAAGAAGTAACTTAGATGAAAATGGCTGATACTGCATCCGACGAACGGCTGATAGACGTCCTTCAATCGATTTCGAAGGAACGTAATATTCCGTTTGAGATGCTCATCGAAGCGCTCGAAGCCGCGCTGCTCACGGCGTACAAACGCCATTTCGGCAGCGAAGCGAACGCGATCGTGTCCGTCGACCGTCAGACCGGCGAATACAAGGTGTATCACCGCCGCCAAGTCGTCGAAGAAGTGACCGATCCGAAGCTGGAAGTGCTTCCGAAGCAGGCCGGCGCGCAGTATCAAGTCGGCGATTTCTTCGACGAAGAAGTCACGCCCAAAGATTTCGGACGCATCGCCGCGCAGACGGCGAAACAAGTCATCGTTCAGCGCATCCGCGAAGCGGAACGCGATACGGTGTACAACAAGTACGCCGCCAAACTCAACGATGTCGTCAAAGGCACCGTGCAGCGCTTCGAACAGCGCAATATGTACGTGCTGCTCGAAGGCAAAGACGAAGCGATGCTTCCGCTCTCCGAGCAAGTGCCGCGCGAAAACTTCCGCATCAACGACTTCATCCGCGCGTACGTTTTGGACGTTCGTAAATCGCCGAAAGGCCCGAGCGTCATTCTTTCGCGCGTTGCCGAGGGACTCGTTCAGCGTCTGCTCGAGTTCGAAGTGCCCGAGATCGAAGACGGCCTGGTCGAGATCATGGCGATCGCGCGTGAAGCGGGAAGCCGTTCCAAGGTTGCCGTGCGCAGCAATCGTGCGGAGATCGATCCGATCGGCGCGTGCCTGGGGCCGAAGTCCAGCCGCATCGCGAACGTCTCCGACGAACTGCGCGGTGAAAAGATCGACGTCATCCGTTGGGAGCCCGATCACACGGCGTTCATCATGAACGCACTGCAGCCGGCTAAGGTCATCGGTGTGGAGCTGTTCGAAGACGACGGCGTCGCGCTGGTCGTCGTGCCGGACTATCAGCTCTCGCTGGCGATCGGCCGCGAAGGCCAAAACGTGCGCCTTGCGGCGCGTCTGACCGGCTGGCGCCTGGATATCGCGAGCGAAAGCGAAGCGGCCGAAGCCCGCGAGCGTTATCTGGCGGAGCGCGTCGAGACGCAGATCGGCGAAGCCGTCGAGGAGCCCGAAGAAGAAGTCGTGGTGGCCGAGGAGGGCGAGGAAGAAGCTCCGGCCGCGTCGATCGATGAAGAACTGATCCGCAAACTCGAGGAGTTCAAGCGGGAGCGATTGGGGGAGTAGCCCCTGCACATTCCCATTAGGCAGTGCGCCGGGTGCCGCGAGCGGAAGCCGCAAGCGGAGCTCCGGCGCTTTGTGCGCACGGGCCCGCGATCTTGGCAGGCCGACGACCCGGGTAAGCGGCAGCCCGGGCGCGGAGTATACTTGTGTCCGGGGCGGGCGTGCGCCGGCCGGGCGGAGAAGAACAAAAAGGTTCCGGGGCTTGCAGCTTCGGCCGTCGAAGACGGGTTATAACAAGGTTGGACGTTAGTATTCTTACGATGATGAAGACATGCTGAACAACATTACCCATGCGTAAGCTGGGTTCGAACGGACACGCGCCGATGAACTGAGGGCAAATGCAGGCGCCCTCGGCTCTGCGTGTCGAGGGGATCTTTATAGCGCCTGCAGCGTGAAAGGCAGAATTTGGCTACCGGTAAAGTTCGGATATTTGAACTTGCAAAAGAAGTCGGGCTTACTTCAAAAGAATTAATTACGCTCTTTAACGAGCGTCTCGGCGGCGTCTTCGAAGCGAAGAATCAGCTCAGCGTCGTCCCCGATCACATCGCGGATCTGGTCCGCGGTGTTTTATTGAAACCAAAACCCAAGGCAGCAGCAGCGCCAAAAGCGGCGCCCACGCCGGCGGCAGAAGCCGCACCGGCTGTTTCCGCTGCGCCCAAAACGGAAGCCAAACCGAAGCCCGCGCCGAAACCCGCCGCCCCGGAAGAGCCGATCCCCACGCTCAAGCCGGTCACCGGTGCGACGCGCCGCGCCGCCGCGCCCAAAGCGAAGCCTGCTGCTGAGGCAGCTCCGGCCGAGGCCGTTGCCGCCCCTGCTGAACCTGTAGCCGCCGCAGCGCCGCCGGTTGCCGAGGCCGCACCAGCACCCGCACCGCCGTCCGAACCTACTCCGGCTCCGGAAGCGAAACCCGCGCCGGCTCCGGCTGCCGCGAAGCCCGCGGCGCCGCCGCCGAAAGGCCCGGAAACGCCGCCTGCGCAGAAGCCGGCCGCAGCTGCGAAGCCGGCGGCCCCGCCGACTCGGCCGCGTCCCATCGTTCCGCCCGCACCGCCGGCCGCGCCGGTTCAGCGACTGCGCCCGGTTCCGGCCGGACAGTCGTCCGTGTTGCCCCCGCGCCGTCAGGCTCCGCCGCCGACCACGTCCGCCAGCGCTTCGCCCGGACCGCAGACCGGTATGCCCGGCCGTCCCGGCGTCGCCCCGCGTCCCGGTCAGCCCGGCGTTACGCAGCAGCAGGCCTCCGCGCAGGCACCGGCCGCTCCGGGTCAGCCGCGCGTTCCGCAGCCCGGCCGTTTGATCTCACCCGCGCCGGCGCGTCCGCGCGTTCAAGGCAACGGTCCGTTCCGTCCGCTTCCGCCGGGCGCGCGTCCGTTCACGCCGCGTGCACCGGGTGCGCCGACTTCACCGACGGATGGTCCCGCGCCGAGCTCCGGCAGCGGCCGTCCCGGCGATCGTTCGCGCCACTTCGACGACAAGCTGAACAAGAAAGATCGCGAGAAAGAGCTGCTGCTCGAAAAAGAGCGCAACCGTAAGAAGCGTATCGATGCTGCACCGGTGCCCGCGCCGGCGAAGCTCGAGACGATCGAGATTCCCGATCTATTGACGGTGCAAGAACTCGCAACGTCGATGATCATTCCGGCCAAAGACGTCATCAAAGAGCTCATCAAGATGGGCACGATGGCGACGATCAACCAGAATATTCCGAGCGACGTCGCGATCTCGGTCGCGAAGAAGTTCGGCTTCAATGCCGTCGTCAAAGAGGCCGGCGAAGAAGTTACCGTCGAGCAAGAAGAAGACAAACCCGAGATGATGTCGGCGCGTCCGCCGGTCGTCACGGTGCTCGGTCACGTCGACCACGGCAAAACCTCGCTGCTCGATAAGATCCGCAGTGCAGACGTTGCCGCGGGCGAAGCCGGCGGTATCACGCAGCGCATCGGTGCGTACACGGTCGAAAAAGGTGACCGCAAGATTACGTTCATCGATACGCCGGGTCACGAAGCGTTCACGCAGATGCGTGCGCGCGGCGCGAAGGTTACCGACGTTGCGATTCTCGTGGTCGCGGCCGACGACGGCGTTATGCCGCAGACGAAAGAAGCGATCGCGCACGTTAAAGCCGCGAACGTTCCGATCGTCGTTGCCATCAACAAGATGGATAAAGCGGATGCGCAGCCCGAGCGCGTCAAGCAGCAGCTTGCCGAAAACGGCTTGCAATCCGTCGATTGGGGCGGCACCATCGAGATGGTTCCGGTCTCCGCGCGCAACGGTGAGGGCATCGATTCGCTGCTCGAAACCGTGCTGCTGGAAGCCGACATCCGCGATCTCAAAGCGAACAAGACCCGCCGCGCAACCGGCGTCGTCATCGAATCCGCGCTCGATCGCGGACGCGGTGCCGTCGCAACGGTACTCGTGCAGAACGGTACGCTGCGCGTCGGCGACATTGTCGTCGTGGGCGGAACGTTCGGTAAGGTTCGCGCGCTTGTCGACGACAAGGGCAAACAAGTCAAGAAAGCCGGTCCTTCGATTCCGGTCGAAGTCATGGGCTTGCAAGACGTGCCCGCTGCCGGCGATACGCTGATGGTGGTTTCCGACGAACGCGTTGCGCGTGAAACGGCCGAAAAGCGCAAGACGCGCCGCCGCGACGTTCGCATCTCCGCGAGCGGCGGTCAGCGCATCTCGCTCGAGACGTTCATGTCGATGCCGGCCGAAGGCAAAAAGACGCTCAACATCATCGTCAAAGCCGACGGTCAAGGCTCCGTGGAAGCGCTGCGCGCGCGCATGGAGTCGCTGTCGACCGAAGACGTGGAGATCCGCGTCATTCACGGCGGCGTCGGCGCGATTACGCCCAACGACGTCAACCTCGCGAGCGCATCGAACGCGGTGCTCATCGGCTTCAATATCCGTCCGGACGAAACGGTCAAACGTCTTGCGGAAAACGAAGCGGTCGATCTGCGCTTCTATCAGGTTATCTACGAAGTCGAAGACGATCTGAAGAAGGCGATGCGCGGTATGCTTGCGCCGGTGCAGCGCGAAGTCACGCTGGGCCACGCGGAAGTACGCGAAGTCTTCAAAGTCAGCAAGGTCGGCACGATTGCCGGCTGCTACGTCAAAGACGGCAAGATCCAGCGCGGATCGAAAGTCCGCGTGCTGCGCGATCAGGCCGTTATATTCGACGGCGAACTCGAGTCGCTGCGGCGCTTCAAAGACGACGTCAAAGAAGTTGCCGAAGGCTACGAGTGCGGTATCCAGGTCGCGAAGTACCAGGATCTCAAAGCAGGCGACATCATCGAGGCGTACACGATCGAGATGGTGGCGGCGGAGCTGGCTAATGCGTAGGGCCTCGGCAGGCTCGGCCACCCTTCGACAGGCTCAGGGTGACACGCCGTGAAATTCCAGCGGCAGCAGCGTATCGACCACGAGATCCAGCGTGTCCTCGGAACGCTGATCTCGCAAGAGCTCAAAGACCCGCGTCTCGGTTTCACGACCGTGACGCGCGTCGAAGTGACGCAAGACCTGCATCACTGCAAGGTGTTCGTCTCGATTATCGGCGACCGCCACGTCGCGCGCCAAACGATGGATGCGCTCGCGCATGCATCGCGCTTTCTGCGCGGCGAACTCGGACATCAAATCAAACTGCGGCACACTCCGGAGCTGCAGTTCGTCGAAGACCGCTCCACGGAGCGCGCCATCGGTTTGAGCAAAGCGCTGCGTGAAGCGGCGCAAGCCTCCGGAGAGAACGCGTGATCGGGGAAGCGCGCGTAACGTCGACCACGCAAGAAGTGGTTGCCGAGTTGCTCAAGCGGCCGGCGTTCGTCATGGTCAGTCACGTCAAACCCGACGGCGATACGCTCGGCGCGGGTTTGGCGCTGGGCCTGGCACTGAAGCGGATCGGCAAGCGCGTCCACTATTTCCAGCAAGATCCGGTGCCGCGCAATCTGCGTTTCCTTGCGGATACCCAATACGTCTCGCGCGAGATACCGGCCGATCTTCCGGCCGATACGCTGTGGGTGTTCGGCGATATGAGCAGCACCTCGCGCGCCGGCGAGTTTCTGCCGCACATCGAGCGCGAAAATATTCTCGACATCGATCATCACCTGGGCAACGAGCATTTCGGTAAATTGAACTACGTGCTCACCGGCGAATGCTCGACCGGCACGTGCGTTCTGCATTTGCTGCGCGAATTGGGAGCCGAGATCGACGCCGATATCGCGACCGCGCTGCTGACGACGATCATGACCGACACGGGCGGCTTTATGCACAGCAACACGACGCCCGACGTGCTGCGCGTTTCGGCCGAACTGATGGAGTGCGGCGCGAGTAAAGAGCAGATTACCGAAGAGATCTTCGCCAACAAACGGTTGGCGGCGATCAAACTCTTGGGCAAATCGCTCGACGCATCGACGATCTCGGATGACGGCAAGTACATCTACTCGTACGTCGACGAAGAGATGCTGCGTTCGTGCAACGCCGACGGCGAAGACACCGAAGAGATCGTGAATCACCTGCGATCGGTCGAAGGCGTCGAAGTCGCCGCGCTGTTCAAAGCGTTCGACGGCGATATCCGCGTAAGTTTGCGCAGCAGCGGGCGCGTCAACGTGCAAGCTGCGGCGGCGCGATTGGGCGGCGGCGGCCACTTCCGCGCATCGGGTCTGACGTTCAACGGCCCGCTGGCGAACGCGTTCCCGGCCGTCCACGAAGCGCTCATCGCCGAAGGTCTCTAACCGTGAAGATGCTGCTGCTGCTCGCCCTGCTGGCTGCGGGCGCAGCGCTTATCGCTGCCCGTAAAGGGACGCCGTTTTTGCGTTGGGGCATCGTCGTGGCCGTCGCCGGCGTGCTGCTGATTAGTTCGGCGGCGATCTTTACGGCGCGCGGCGTGATGTACGGAACCGTGCTTGTCGCAATCGGTTTGGTCATCTACGGATACGGCCGCGTCTTCCGCAACGAACGGCTCTCGCTGCGCAGATAGCGGCGAATTGCATGCTGGGTTTCGTCAACGTCTTTAAGCCTGCGGGGCCGACCTCTGCGCGCGTCGTTGCGCGGCTGAAGCGAATCTATGGATTTTACGCCCGCGACAAGCATATCGGCGTCGGGCATTTGGGCACGCTCGATCCGCAGGCGGCCGGCGTGCTTCCGATCGCAGTCGGCAAGGCGACACGCCTGATTCCGCTGCTTCAAGATCAGCGCAAGGCGTACGTCTGCACGTTGATTCCGGGGCGTTCGACAACTACCGGCGACGCAGTCGGCGAAACGATCGAAGAGGCACCGGTTCCGGGCGACTGGCTCAAGCGGTTGGATGACGCGCTGCCTTCGTTCATCGGAAAGATCGAACAGATTCCGCCGATGTACAGCGCGGTGCACCACGAAGGCAAACGGCTGTACGAACTCGCGCGCGAAGGCAAAGACGTCGAGCGTAAGTCGCGCTCCATAACGATTTACGGACTGCGCGTGCTGCCGCCGAACACGGACAATCTCGCGCGAATCCGGATCGCTTGCAGTGAAGGCACGTACGTGCGCACACTCTGCGAAGACCTCGGGCGCGCCATCGGCGTGCCGGCGCACATGGGCGCGCTGGTCCGCGAAGCATCGGGACCGTTCATCATCTCCGAAGCGCGTCGCATGGAAGAGATTGCGGAAGATCCGGTCGCTGCACTCATCGCGCCCGAACATATCATTCCGTTCCCGACGATCGTGCTGAATCTGCGCCACTCCGCGGATTTCCGCGCTGGCCGGCTGGTGCCGCTGCCGGACGGCGCTGCCGCGCGGCACGTGTTCGTGCGCGACGAATCGCGCACGCTCGTGGGCGTTGGAGAAGCGCACGGTGCGCTGCTGGCGCCGCGCAAGGTGTTCGTTTGAGGCTGCATTACAAGCTCGAGCGCAATGACGATCGGCCGCTCGTTGCGGCCATCGGTTTCTTCGACGGCATGCACCGCGGCCATCAAGAGATCGCGCGTGCGGCACTGCGCATGCGGCGTCCGGGCTGGCGCGCAGCCGCGATCACCTTCGCGAATCATCCTGCGGCATTCTTACGTCCGGGCACCGAGCCGCCGCTGATCTGCACGCCCGAGGAGCGCGTCGACCGGATTGCGCTCGCGGGCTTCGACGAATGTTTCTTCGTGCCGTTCGATGCGAGCGTCGCGTCGCAAGAAGCCGAACCGTTCTTGCGCGAAACGCTGATCGGCAAACTCGGCGTGCGCGGCGTCGTCGTCGGAAAAACGTTCCGGTTCGGACATAAGCGGTTGGGCGATACCGCGCTGATGGCACGCGTCTTCGAAGAGGCCGGCGTCGCGTTTTCGCCGCTCGAAAACACGCTGGACGACGGCGGCCAGCGCGTATCGAGCACGCGAATCCGCGCGGCAATTGCGGATGGCAACATGCTGCTTGCCGATGAGATGCTCGGACGCAGTTACGAGCTGCGCGGCCGGGTCGAGATGGGCGAAGGGCGCGGTCACGGCCTGGGGTTTCCGACCGCTAATATTGCCGTGCCGGACAAACTGCTGCCCAAAGACGGCGTTTACGCAGCAGTCGCGCGTTACGATGGACGCGACTACGCGGCGCTGGTGTCGATCGGCACGAACCCCACTTTCGACGGGCGCCGGCGTACGATCGAAGCGTGGCTGCGCGACTTCCGGGAAACGATCTATGGCGAAGAGTTGGCCCTGCGCGAGCTGCGTTTCGTGCGCGAGCAGGTGCGCTTCGACGGCGTCGAAGACTTGATGCGGACGATGAACGAAGACCTGAAAGCGGTGGCGTATCCGAGCTATGGTTAAAACGGCAGTCGCGCTCGTTCTCACGGCCGCGCTTGGCGGGTGCGCGGCACATTCGGGCGCCGCGAGGCCGGGGCGTGTCGGCGGTCCCGTACCGAAATGGTCGCTGCAGTCGACAACCGGTGCGCATCTGACGGACGCTTCGTTTGCGGGCAAGCCGGTATACATGAACTTTTTCGCGACGTGGTGCCCGCCGTGCAACGAAGAAGCGCCCGACGTGAATGCGATGCAGAAGAAGTATGCCGCCCAGGGTCTGCAAGTCGTAGGCGTTGACGAAGCCGAGTCCATGGAGAAGGCTCGCTCGTTCATGAAAGCACACCGGCTCGACTTTCCGGCGGTCGCCGATGACGGAACGCTCGAAGACGCGTTTCTTGTAAACGGCTTACCGGTGCACGTTTTCATCGCGCGCAACGGCACGATTCAAATGATTCATGCGGGCGAGATGTCGCGCGAGCAGATCGAAGCGGCGGTTCGGTCCGTTCTTTAGACTTCACGCGGTGGACCGAGCCCCGCGCCTATGCTAAAATGCCTTCTAGTCAGTCTAGTCAGATTTGCAAGCGAGGGACCGCCAAATCGTGAAGCGACGAGAGTCTGGTAGGTTTTTGCCTGATGGTTCGATGCGCAGCTTGCTGAACGCGTGTTCGGCGCGTACGAATCGTTGGACGCTTCAGGATGCGAAGGCAAAATTCAGCGAGGTCGTCCAGCGCGCGGTGGACGGACAGCCGCAGTGCGTTTCCCGACACGGAAAGGACGTAGTTGTGGTTATTAGTTACGCAGACTTGTCCGAGGCCGCCAACCCGCCGGAGAATTTATTCGATTTCTTTCAAGCATCGCCGCTTGCCGGTGTGGAACTCGATCTCGAACGTGCGAAAGGCACCTTCCGCGAGGTTGAAATTTGAGCGGTTTCTTGCTCGATACGTGCGCCGTCTCGGAGGGGATCAAGCGGCGAGATTAGGAAGGGCATCGCTCTCCTCGGGGATCGCCAGCGCGCTCGCAAACTCGATCTTTGGCTTACGTCCGTTCTTCCCCGGCAGTTCGGCGATCGTGTCTTGTCTTTCGATTTAGATGTCGCAGATCGATGGGGACGCCTTATGGCGTGGTCAAAACGCAATAGGATTATGCTGTCGCCGATTGACTCGCTGATTGCGGCGACCGCATTACAATACAACATGAGTGTCGTCACACGTAACGAGCGCGATTTCCTCGACGCGGGCGTAGCGGTGACAAATCCGTGGGTTCCCTAAGATCGTTACGTAGAATAAAATCAAAAAAGCGCGGAGTGTAGTCCGCGCTTTTTTGTTTGCTGCACCGTGGGATTTACGGTTGTTGCGGCTGGCCGCTCGGAGGGCGTTGCGGACGGTTTGCGCCGAGCATCAGCAGCGTGCGTCCGGCATCCGGGCCGTGGTGTTGACCCTGCTGGCCATTGCGTGCGCCGAATTGGCCGCCGCCCGGCGGGCCCATACGCTCGCCGCCGTTGTTGCCGCCGGCCGGTGCGTTGGCTTGGAAAATTGCGCGCATGGATTCGCGCATCTTCTTACCTTCGGCAAGAACTGCTTGCGATTCCGACGGCGAAAGAATGGCGTCGATCTGCGTTACGGCATCGCGGCGATCCAACGTGCCTGCGTTGAACTGCGAGATGATGGCGTTGATCCTATTGCGGTGATCTTGGCTCAGCGCATTGAAAGCGTTCGTTTTTGAAGTGGTGCGGAGTTGTTCCATCTGCGCGCGGACTTGCGGCGGCGGACCAAAGCCGTCACCGTCCGGCGGCGTTTGCGCAAAGACGGGAGATGCTGCGAACGGCAATAACGCCGCCGCCATGAGAAAGGCAAAGAAAGGCTTCTTCATGACGCGAGCATAGCGGCCATTTCTGTGGCCTACTTGAGACGGAAATTAGCGCCGCATTAGAACGCGTTTGCTCAGGCCGCCTGGACAATCAAGGCCCCGTCTTTTAAGCAAACAGTCGCCTTGCCGCGCGCGCGCAATTCGCCGCGCAAGATAGCGGTCGACAGCGGCGTGCTGACGTGGCGCGCAACGATGCGCTGCACGTAGCGCGCGCCGGAACCCGCATTCATCGCTTCTTTCGCGAGAAAGGCGCGAGCGTCGTCGTCAAGGGTCAAAGAGACTTCGCGCGCACCGAGCCGGCCCGCAAGCGAATCGACGTGAATGCGCACGATGTGTTCGATATCTTGCAGATCGAGTTCGTTGAACTGCACGACGTCGTCGATGCGATTTAAAAATTCGCCGCGGAACGAGTCGGAGAGTTCGTCCGAGGGCACGTTGGTCGTCATAACGATGAGCGCATGACGGAAGTCGATCGTCCGGCCCTTTGCGTCCGTTACGCGCCCGTCGTCCAAAATCTGCAGCAAAATCGCAGCGACATCCGGATGCGCTTTTTCAAGCTCGTCGAACAGCACCACGCAGTACGGACGGCGGCGCACGGGTTCCGTCAGCTGCCCGGGTTCGTCGTGTCCCTGATATCCCGGCGGTGCGCCGAGCAGGCGCGAGATCGTATGCGCTTCGGTAAACTCCGAAAGGTCGATGCGCACGAGCGCTTCATCCGTTCCGAAGAGCGCTTCGGCAAGCGCTTTTGCTAGTTCGGTTTTGCCGACGCCGCTCGAACCGACGAACAGAAAACTGCCGAGCGGTTTGCGCGGATCGTGCAGTCCGGCGCGTGCGCGGCGGATCGCTTCGCTCACCACGCCGATAGCTTGCGGCTGGCCGACGACGCGTTTCGCCAGCGTTTGCTCGAGCGTGAGCAGGTTGTTCGCCTGCGACTCGGAGAGTGTGGTTTGCGGTATGCCCGTCCATTTCGTGACGACGGCGGCGACGTGTTCGGCGGTAACGGGCGGCTGCGCAACCGAACCGCGGTTCGCGAGCGCGACGGAGGCCGCCGCTTCATCCATCAGATCGATTGCTTTGTCGGGGAGAAACCGGTCTGCAATATAGCGCGCCGATAGCGATGCTGCGGCACTTACCGCGCCGTCCGTGATCGTCACGTTGTGATGCTCGGCATAGCGTTTGCGCAGACCGCGCAGAATGTCTGCCGTCTGTTCGATCGTCGGCTCGTCCACCATCACCGGTTGGAACCGCCGCTCCAGCGCGGCATCCGATTCGATATACTTGCGGTATTCGTCGAACGTCGTTGCGCCGATGCATTGCAGGTCGCCGCGCGCGAGTTCGGGTTTGATCATCGAACTCAAATCGAGCGAACCTTCCGCGGCACCCGCGCCCACGAGCGTGTGCAGTTCGTCGATGAAGAGCACGACGTCGCGCGAGGCTTTGCGCACTTCGTCCAAGATTTTTTTCACGCGGCTTTCGAACTCGCCGCGATACTTCGTTCCGGCAACGAGCGGTCCGAGCGAAAGCGCCAAAACGCGTTTGTTCTTTAGAATCTCCGGAACGGAGCCATCGGCGATGCGCTGCGCGAGGCCCTCGACGATCGCGGTTTTGCCGACGCCGGGCTCGCCGACGAGCACGGGATTGTTCTTGCTGCGGCGCGCCAAGATGGAGATGACGCGTTCGACTTCGACGTCGCGTCCGATCACCGGATCGAGCTTACCGCTGCGCGCCAGATCGGTGAGGTCGCGCGAGAACTGCGAGAGCGTCGGCGTTCCGCCGCCCAACCGCTTGGCGAGATCCCCGAGCGGATTGCCGCCGCTCTTGCCCTGCTCGCTCATGCGCTCGACCAGCAGCGCTCCGCCCGCGACCAATGCCGCGGCCGTCAATGCGGCGCCCATTAAGGGCAACGCCGTCCGGGTTACCTGGCGGCGGGCCGCGCACGACGCGCAGTACTGCGGGCGCCCGGTCTGCGGGTCTTCAATCGTGGCGGGGCGCAGCCCGCACGACTCGCATTTCTCGCTCATATGCCTCCCGTTACCCCGGCGGGACCGCTAAGGTTTCCGCTCACGGGGAAAGTATCGCTCATGATCGTTGAGGCCTTGGCGGGCGCGCTGGCCGGATTCCTTGCGAGTTATGTCGTTCCCGACTCCCGCGGTGCGGCAGAAGACGCGTTATTCGGTCTTGTCGGCGCGTCCGTTACGGCTTTTGTCTACAAGCTGGCAAATCCGGGCCTCTCATTCGATGCATTCAATGCGCCAAGCGTGGCTGCCGCCGCGGCCGGCGCCGTGCTTTTGGTCATCTTATTACGCATGACTGCGGGCCGGCGCACGACCGGTTGAAGGAAGTACGGCGCCGCGGGAAACACAAGCGGATATCATGGCCTACGTCATCACCGAACCATGTATTGGAACCAAGGATAAGTCGTGCGTCGACGTCTGTCCCGTGGATTGTATCCACGGCAAAGACGACGATGAGATGCTGTATATCGATCCGGAAGTCTGCATCGATTGCGGCGCCTGCGTTTCAGCATGTCCGGTCGAGGCGATTTACGCCGACTCCGACGTCCCCGCAAAATGGACGAACTTCATCGAAGTTAACTCGGAGTATTTCAAAAAGTAATCGCGCCTTTCAGCAATTCTTCATCCGGCGGCGGTAAGGTGAATAACGATGTTCGATGTCGTCATCGCCGGCGCGGGACCTGCGGGTAGCGCAGCAGCGCTCCACCTGCGGCGAGAAGGGCTCTCCGTAGCACTGGTCGATCCGGCCGAGTTTCCGCGCGCAAAGGTTTGCGGCGAATACTTGAGCGCTGCGACGGTGCGCGAACTGCACGCGATCGGCGTCGGGCGCGCGCTCGCTCCGCAAGCACATCCTATCGAGAAACTTCGCATCCGGACGGGCAAAGCCGAAGCGATGCTGCCTTTTGCCCGAAACGCATGGTCGCTGCCGCGCTGCGTGCTGGATAACGCGCTGCGCGATGCGGCCGTAACGGCGGGCGCGGTTCCCGTTCGCGCACGGGTCGAAAGCGTCGAACACGGAGCGGCGCGGTGCGTCGTGTTGGCACGTAACGCATCCGGCGAAGGCAGTTTGTTGAGCGCGCGCGTGGCTATTGGGGCTGATGGCGCGCATTCGGCCGTCGCACGCAGCTGCGGTCTCACGCTCGAATCCGGACGGCGCGAACGGTTCGCGCTCGGCGGACACTACCGGTACGCGTCGCCGCATGCGGATGCGGTGCAGATGTTCGTCGGCGACGGATCGTACTTTGCACTCAATCCATTGCAGGCGGATCTGGTAAACGTAATGCTCGTCGTGCCGAAACGCGAACTCAGCCGGCACCGCGACGATGTAGAATCGTATATGCGCGAGCGAATCTCGGCACTGACGGACGGTGCAATCGCTTACGACGCCGGCGACTTCGAAGGGAAACGCTTGAGTACCGGACCGCTCGCGCACCGCGTGCGGCGGTTTACGTCTCCGGGTGTTTTATTGGCCGGCGACGCCGCACATTTCGTCGATCCGTTTACGGGGCAAGGCGTTTACCTTGCGTTGCACGCCGCGCGTTTGGCCGCGCGCGCGGCGACCGCGCACCTGCGGCGGGGCGTTTCGCAAGCTGAAGCGTGGCGGCGCTACGAGCGCGATCTGCAGCGCGAGATCCACCGGCGAGAGCGCTATGCGAAGCTGGCCTCGCTGGTCGTAAAAGCGCCGCTGCTCGCGCCGGTGGCACGAGCGTTTACACCGCTGCTGAATGCGGTGAGCGCATGAAGATGCGAAACGAGATCGTTATCGATGCGCCTGCGCACCGCATCTTCGCGCTTGCGAGCGCAACGGAAAACTGGCCGGAGATTTTGCCGCACTACCGCTTCGTGCGGCGGCTTTCGGGCGACGAACGGCGGCGCACGCTCGTGATGGGCGCGCTGCGCGGACGCATCCCCGTTTCGTGGCGCGCGGAACAAGTCAACGATGCGATTACGCCCGGCATATTTTTCCGGCACATCGCCGGCTGGACGCGCGGAATGCAAGTCTGGTGGCGTTTCGAACCGGCCGGTAGCGGAACCCGCGTTACGATCGATCACGAACTGCGCTCGCCGCTTGCGGCATTCATCGGCAAACACTTCGTCGATCCGATCGCGACGCTGACGCTCCACCGAATGAAAGATCTAGCAGAAACAAATGCTGCGCCCTCGGGGAGCGATCATGTTACATCGCGGGCTGAGGCGCCGTGAGACCAATGGGGGCGCCACCCCTTCGACGGGCTCAGGACTTCGGCAGCGTGGGGGGCGTGGAGGCCAGGCCGGAACGCCTTTTCAAAGTAGCAGTCACCGGGCTTGGTCTCATCACGCCCATAGGCACCGGCGTCGATGCCTTTTGGAAGAATCTGCTGGCCGGAACCGTCGGCGTGAAGACGATCGACCGGTTCGATGCATCGTCGTATACGTCGCGTATCGCTGCTGCGGTCGACGACTTCGAGCCGTCACAATTCATGACCAAACGCCGCATGCAGTGGACGGATCGCTTTTCGCAGCTCGCGGTGTGCGCGTCGTATCTCGCGCTGCAAGATGCAGGATTGAGCGGCCTGGGCGATCGCGCGGCGGAAACGGGCGTGTACACCGGCTCGGCGCTCGGCGGCGTTTCGATCGCAGAAGATCAAGTCGCGATCTTTTACGAGCACGGATTGCGCAGAGTCAGCCCGCTGTTGACGATCTCGGTGTTCGGCGGTGCGGCAGCCAGCAATATCGCGATCGAGTTCGGACTTCGCGGCCATTCGACGGCAAACGGCAACTCGTGCGCATCCGGCGCGATGGCGATAGGCGATGCCGCGGAAGCGATCGCGCACGGCCGCATCCGTGCGGCGCTCGCGGGCGGCGTTGAAGCGCCGCTCAAGCCGCTCACGTACGGTGCCTTCGTCGTCGCGCGCGCGATGTCGACCAACAACGACGACCCGCAGCACGCGAGCCGTCCGTTCGACGCGAACCGAGACGGCTTCGTGATGGCCGAGGGCGCGGGCATGGTGCTGCTGGAGCGTATGGACGATGCGGTGGCCCGCGGCGCACGTATCTATGGTGAGATTGCCGGCTACGGAACGTCCAACGATGCGTTTCACATGTCCGCGCCGCTCGAAGGCGGCGACGAGACGGCGACGGCGATGAAGCGGGCGCTGGACGACGCGCACATGACGCCGGATGAAGTCGAAGCGATTAACGCGCACGGTTCGTCCACGAAACTCGGCGATCGCGCCGAGACGCGCGCGCTCGGACGCGTCTTCGGCGATCGGCTTTCGCGCATTCCCGTTACTGCCACAAAGGGCCAGCACGGCCACGCGCTGGGAACCACGGGCGCTTGGGAGATCGCCGTTGCATTGCTCGGCATGCGCGACGGCGTCGTGCCGGGTGCGGTGAATCTGCGCGAACGCGACCCGGAATGCGAGCTGGATATTACGGCATCGCCGCGCGATATACGCACGCGCGTCGTGTTGTCGAACTCATCGGGCTTCGGCGGAATTAACTGTGCGTTGGTGCTGGTTGGCTGCGCTTCGTCGTCAGGATAACGTTCGTTCCATTTTGCGTGGACGTGATGCGAACGCGATCCATTAATTCGTTCATTAGGACCATGCCGCGTCCGCGTTCGTCGCGCGGAGCGAACGGGCGCCATCGTCCGCTGTCTTCGACTTCGACGGTGATGACGTCGTTTTCGATGGTCGGGCGGACGTAGAAGTAGCCCTCTTCACCGCGATACGCATGTTCGACGGCGTTTGCGACGGCCTCACCCACGGCGGTGATGATCGAGAACGTTTGAATCTCGTCGACGTCGTGCTGTTCGCAGAAGCGCATCAGCAGCGAACGGACGATAGGCGCGGCAACGGGTATCGCCGAGAAACGAATCGCATCCGCTACGAGGCCGGGGTGGCAATGCAGCGTTAGCGAGGCCGCGTCGTCGCGGTTCGCGCGTGCATCGAAGATGCGTTCTTGCAGCGCCAGCGCCGGGTTGTCGCCGTCGTCTTTGAACGCGCGGGTTGCCGCTTCGATCAGTTTGGCTTCGCCTTCGAACAGATCGCGGCTGTACTCCGTCATGCCGTCGGTATAGAACACGATGCCGCTTCGCGGCGGCATCGTAACCGTGTAGTCCGCGGCTTCGACTCGCGAGTCGACACCGAGCGGCATTCCGCCGCCCGGCAAAAAGCCGCAGAAGCCGTCTTCGATAAGCAGCGCCGGCGGCGGATGTCCCGCGACGGCGTACGTCAGTTCGCGGCGATTCGGAACGTAGTAGCCGAAGATCGCGGTGACCATGCCGATGCCGCTGCGCAGATTGATGACATTGTTGATGTGTTCGAGCACGACCGACGGCGAGTGTTCGAACACGGCGGTGGTGCGCATCGCCTGACGGATCTCGCCCATGATCGTGGCGGCGCTCAAACCGTGTCCGGCGACGTCACCCATGGAGACCGCAACGCGGCCGTCGGGAAGCCAAAACGCGTCGTACCAATCGCCGCCGACTTCGGCTTCGTCGCTGGCGGGACGGTATGCGGCATGGAACCCGGTCCCCGGAACGTCCGGCAGGTTCTCGGGCAGAAGCGCGCGCTGCAGGCGGTCGGCGACGCGGTGCGTGCGCTCGAAGAGTTCGGCTTGGTCGAGCGTGTTGGCGATCTGCAAGGCCAGAATCTTGACCAGCTTGAGCGTTGCATCGTCGAACGCGTCGCGATCGCGGCGCGCGATGACGAAGACGCCGTCGACGTTGCGGCCGGCGAGCGACATCGATGCGACGCTTTCAAAGCCGTGCTCGCCCAGAACCGACGGCAGCGCCGCGGGGTCCGCGACTTGCACGTGCAGTCCCGGTTCGGGAGCGGCCTCTACGAGCGTAATACCGGCGGCTTCGCCGGCGGCGGACGCGTAGATCGCACAATAGTCAGCGAGCGAACGAACACAAAGATCTGCCACTCTCGGTAGCGTGGCAGACAGATCGAACGACGCGCTGAGAATCCGGCTTGCATCAGCAAGTAAGTCAAGCGGATCGAGTTTATCTCGCGCCAACATCTCGTAGCCTCATGCCCATTGTGGCTAGCTTGCTAAACACCCGCTTCCCTTTAGTTTTCTTAGCTCGGAAGCTGCCGAGCCTGTGTTTGGCCCTGCCGGATATTGGAAAGAAACATCCGGCATACCGTTACGCCCGTACGGAGCTTTTTCTATATGCCCACCCTTACGTCTCCTAAAGGGTCTTCGACCCGTTCCAACGGCCATGGTTCGAATGGTTCGTCCGTTCCACATGGCGAGGGAACCGTTCAGCAGCGTAAACTGCTAAACGCGCTCCACGCGTTCCGGCGCGGCGACTTCAGCGTCCGCCTGCCGATCGCCGGCGACGGTATCGAAGGCGATATTGCCCGCGCTTTCAACGAATGCTTGGAACAGAAGTCCCGCATGCTCAACGAGGTCAAGCGCGTCAGCCGCGTCATCGCGCGCGACGGGCGGCTCTCGCAGCGCGCATCGTTGGAAGGCGCGACGGGCGGGTGGCAAGAGCACATCGACGCGTACAACACGCTGATCGAATCCGTTGCGGCACCAATGTCGGAAACGGGCCGCGTTATCGGCGCCGTTCTGCAAGGCGACCTCTCTCAGCGTTCGGCTACGGAGATCGACGGCCGCCCGCTGCGCGGCGACTTCCTGCGGTCGGCAAAAGTCATCAACGTCATGGTCGATCAGCTGAACGCGTTCGCATCGGAAGTTACGCGCGTCGCTCGCGAAGTCGGTTCCGAAGGTAAACTCGGCGGCCAGGCATCCGTCAAAGGCGTCGCCGGCAGCTGGAAAGATCTCACCGACTCGGTGAACACGATGGCCGGTAACCTTACCAGCCAGGTGCGTAACATCGCCGACGTTACGACGGCCGTCGCCCGCGGCGACCTTTCGCGTAAGATTACCGTCGAAGCGCGCGGCGAGATTCTCGAACTCAAAAACACCATCAACACCATGGTCGACCAGCTGAACTCGTTCGCAGGGGAAGTTACCCGCGTCGCCCGTGAAGTCGGTTCCGAAGGTAAACTGGGCGGCCAGGCAGAGGTTCCTGGTGTTTCCGGTACGTGGAAAGATCTTACGGAGTCGGTAAACTTCATGGCTTCGAACCTGACGTCTCAGGTTCGTAACATCGCCGACGTTACGACCGCCGTCGCAAAAGGCGACTTGTCGAAGAAGATCACCGTCGACGTCCGCGGCGAAATCCTCGAGCTGAAGAACACGATCAACACCATGGTCGACCAGCTGAACTCATTCGCAGGCGAGGTCACCCGCGTCGCCCGCGAAGTCGGTTCGGAAGGTATTCTCGGCGGCCAGGCACAGGTTGCCGGCGTCTCCGGTACGTGGAAAGACCTCACGGAGTCCGTGAACTTCATGGCATCGAACCTGACGTCTCAGGTTCGTAACATCGCCGAAGTCACCACCGCCGTCGCCAAGGGCGACCTTTCAAAGAAGATCACGGTTAACGTGCGCGGCGAAATCGCCGAACTCAAAGGCACGATCAACACCATGGTCGACCAGCTGAACTCGTTCGCAGGCGAAGTTACCCGCGTTGCTCGCGAAGTCGGTTCCGAAGGTAAACTCGGCGGCCAGGCAGAGGTTGCCGGCGTCTCCGGTACGTGGAAAGACCTTACCGAGTCCGTGAACTTCATGGCCTCGAACCTGACGTCTCAGGTGCGTAACATCGCCGACGTTACGACGGCCGTCGCAAGAGGCGACCTCTCGCGTAAGATCACCGTCGACGTTCGCGGCGAAATCCTCGAACTGAAGAACACGATCAACACCATGGTCGACCAGCTGAACTCGTTCGCGGGCGAGGTTACGCGTGTCGCCCGTGAAGTCGGTTCCGAAGGACGACTGGGCGGCCAGGCACAGGTTGCCGGTGTTTCCGGTACTTGGCGCGACTTGACCGAGTCCGTGAACTTCATGGCTTCGAACCTGACGTCTCAGGTTCGTAACATCGCCGACGTCACCACCGCCGTCGCTAAGGGCGATCTTTCGAAGAAGATCACCGTCGACGTCCGCGGCGAAATTTTGGAACTCAAAGACACCATCAACACGATGGTCGATCAGCTCAACGCGTTCGCATCCGAAGTCACGCGCGTCGCTCGCGAAGTCGGTTCCGAAGGCCGCCTCGGCGGTCAGGCGGACGTCAAAGGCGTCTCGGGTACGTGGAAAGACCTTACCGACTCCGTCAACATCATGGCTTCGAACCTCACGTCGCAGGTTCGTAACATCGCCGAAGTCACGACCGCCGTCGCAAACGGCGACCTTTCGAAGAAGATCACCGTTCCGGTTCGCGGAGAGATCCTCGAACTCAAGAACACGATCAACACGATGGTCGACCAGTTGAACGCGTTCGCATCCGAAGTCACGCGCGTCGCTCGCGAAGTCGGTTCCGAAGGTCGCCTCGGCGGTCAGGCCGACGTCAAAGGCGTCTCCGGTACGTGGAAAGACCTTACGGACTCCGTCAACGTCATGGCCTCGAACCTCACCTCGCAGGTTCGTAACATCGCCGAAGTCACGACCGCCGTCGCGAACGGCGACCTCTCGAAGAAGATCACCGTCGACGTTCGCGGCGAAATCCTCGAGCTAAAAGACACGATCAACACGATGGTCGATCAGCTCAACGCCTTTGCATCCGAAGTTACGCGTGTCGCTCGCGAAGTAGGTTCCG
>DASSRQ010000217.1:0-4108 GCA_035701665.1 Vulcanimicrobiaceae bacterium | reverse complement strand
GTTCGCGAACCGCCGCCAGCAGCGCGCCCGTTCCGCCGCCGACGTCCACGACCGTGCGAATGGTGGAGAAGTCGTACGCGCGCGCAAACGGTTCGGCATACAGCTCTCCGAGCGCGTTCATCGCACCGTCGAAGAGGTTCGATGCAGCGGGCTGCTGCGCGAGATAGGCGAAGAGCGGCCGCTCGTGCGCGAGCGTAAAGCCGTCGGCGCCGTTACGAACGGCATCGGCCAACCGGTGATACGCCGCGGCGTGCCAAGGCGCGTTTGCATAGCGGATCATCGGCGCGACCGAAGATCTTCCGGTCAATGCGAGTCCCGCATGCGCGAGCGTGTAGCGCCCGTCGCGCCTTCGTTTGACGACGTCGTACGCGGCCAGCGAACGCAGCAGACGCGAAAGCAGCGGCGCGGATCCGTATCCCGCGGCCGCGAGTTCTTCCGGCGTTTGCGCCGCCGTCAGCGCATCGGGCAAACCGAGTTCGCAGAAGGCGCACAGCGCATACGAGATCCACGAAGCCGTTCCCAGCTCGAGCGCGGCGTATTCGCGCGGCGCGAGCCGCCGGCGAACTTTCGCAATGGTTGCGGCGCAGCGTGTAAGAACGCGCACCGCCCACGGCGAGAGACGCACGTTACGAGGGTGCTAGCGCGGTCTTGAAGTAGTCGAACGTCTCGCGCATTCCGTCCATGAGCGCGGTAGACGGTTCCCATCCGAGTTCGGCTTTTGCAAGCGCCGGATCGAACTGCGCGTCGCGCGCGTCGCCCGGCCGGCGCGGGCCTTGCGTCACCGGCGCATCGAATCCGCTGATCTCGCACAACGCGCGGTAGATCTCGTTCACGCTGGTACGGCGGTTGGTGCCGATGCAGTACAGCCCGCCGGAACCGCGTTCGAGCGCAATGACGTTGGCGTTCGCGACATCTTTCGCGTAGACGTAGTCGCGCGTCTGCTCGCCGTCCCAATCGATGCGCACGCCTTCTTTAGCAAGAAACTTTCCGATGAAGATGGCGATTACGCCCGCTTCGCCGTTCGGATCTTGGCGCGGGCCGTACACGTTGCCGTAACGCAGCGCCGTGAAGTCGAGTCCGTGTTCGGATTTGAAGAAGCGCAGGTAATGTTCGGAGACCATTTTGGTGATTCCGTAGGGTGACTCGGGACGCTGCGGCGTCTTCTCGTTCATCGGCAGCGAGTCGGGCGTGCCGAACGTCGCGCCGCTCGACGCGAAGATCACTTTCTTCACGCCGCCTTTGACGCAGTTCTCGAGCACGTTGATCAGGCCCATGACGTTTACGTCCGCGTCGTAACGCGGGTCCCGCGAAGAGATCGCGACGCTGTGCTGCGCGGCATGATGGTTGACGACGTCGGGCTTGAACTCTTGGAAGATGCGCGTGATGTTTTCATCGCGCACGTCCATATGCACGAACAGCGCGCGCTCGGGGATGTTCTGGCGCCGTCCGCCGCCATGTTCCCACAGCGAGTCGAGCACGAGAACGTCGTGCCCCTGCGCGATGTACGCGTCGACGATATGTGACCCGATAAAGCCGGCCCCGCCGGTAACCAAAATGCGCAAGATAGACTCCTTTGCCGCCGGGGATTCGCAGGTCTTGCGGTCGATGCCCGAGGGCGGAACTGCTCTGACGATGGATCGTTCGCCGCTGCTGCCGCTCGGAGCGGCCGCCGCTGCCGGCGCGGCTCTCGGCGGACCGCTGGATGCGGCCGCGCTGTATCTCGTTGCCGCAGCGGCGATTCTGCTCGTCGCGCGCTTTCGTGCGAGCGCGGCGGCTGCCCTCGCGGCGGGGCTGGCCGCCTCGTGGCTGGCCGCGGGTCCGGGCGGAGTTCCCATTCGCGAGCACACCACGCGTGTGGCATGCACGCTGGTCGAAGCACAGGTTTGCCGTTCCGACGAGGGTCTCACATACGAGGTCTCCTCGTTCGAAGCGTTGCCCGCGGCCGGAACGCGGGTACTGCTGCGAGGCCGCCTTGCGCCGATCGACGGGCCGCGAAATCCGGGCGAACCGGACTTCGCCGAACTCGCACGAGAGCGCGGCATCGATGCAACGATCGCGCAAGCGCATCTGCTACAAGTGTTGCCCGACGGTCCCGCCTCTGCGAGTTCGACGATTGCGAAAGCGCACGGTTGGGCGGCCGCGCAGTTTCAAGCAACTCTTTCCGAACCGTACGCGTCCGTTTTGGAAGGCGAACTGTGGGGCGAGAAAACCGCGCTCCCTCCGCAGCTGCGTTCCGAGTTTCAGGAAACCGGAACCGTGCATATTCTCGTCACGGCCGGCCTGCATCTCGGGGTCGTCGCGTTACTCGTGCTCGCAGTGCTCAAGCGGCTTCGGCTGCCGCGCCCGCTCGTTTGCGCCGGCGGCGCAATCGCCGTGTGGGTGTACGTGCTATTCAGCGGCGCCCACCTGCCGAGCGTACGCGCGGCGAGCATGGTATCGTTCGGCATCGCCGCGTACGCGCTCGGAAGGGCAACGCTTTCGTGGAATGCGTACGGCGCAGCAATGCTGCTGGTCGCGGTGTTGCGTCCGCACAGCGTTACGAGCGCGTCGTTTGCGCTCTCGTTCTCGTGCGTGGGGGCAATTTTGCTGCTTGCAAACCCGTTTGAGCGCGCGCTGGAATCGTTTGCATTTCCGAATGTTCTAAAAGAGGCGCTTTCCGTGGCGGCCGCTACGCAAATCGGCACGTGGCCGCTGACGGCAGCCGTCTTTTGCCTGTTCGCTCCGTACGCTTTACTCGCAAACGTTCTCGTAGTTCCGGTTGTCGGCGCAACGATGCTGCTGGGCGCAGTGCAGTTGTTGACTGCGAAAATGCCGCTTCTCGCGCAGAGCGCCGCCGCATTGAATCAAGAACTGCTGGCGTGGATCGCAGGAGCGGTGTCGACCTTTGCCGCGATGCCGCACGCGGCCGTGCCGCTGCATCCGCCGCCGCTGGTCATCATCGCGTTGTACGATTGCGCGATCGTCGCGCTCGTACTGACGGACGACATGCGGCGGCGCGGATACGCCGCCGGAATCGCAGCGCTGGCGGTCTTGTGGATAGCCCTGCCGCCGCCGGTAGCAGATGGCAAACTGCGCGTCACGGTACTCGACGTCGGCCAGGCGGACGGCATCGTCATCCGTACGCCGCGCGGACATACGATTCTCGTGGACGCAGGCGGACGGCTGGAGCGCGGCGCTCCGGGCGCGCAGTCCGCCGCCGAGCAGATCGGCGAAAAGATCGTCGTTCCATTTCTGCGTCGAAGCGGTGTCGATTCGATCGACGCATTGATCCTAAGTCACCCGCACGGCGACCATGCCGGCGGAACGCCGGTGGTGCTGCGCGATGTTCGGGTCGGCGAGTTCGCGGACAGCGGACAGCGGTACGGCGGGTATGCCTACAACGATGCGTTGCAGACAGCACGCAGCGAGCGCGTGCCGATGGCGCATCCGCGCGCGGGCGACGTGTGGCGTCTGGACGACGGCATCACGCTGACGTTCATCGGCCCGTCACTACCGTTGATTCAAAGCAACAATACGATCAACGACAACTCGATTGCGTTCATCCTTCAGTACAAATCGTTTCGAATGCTGTTCACCGGCGACGCGGGCGTGGCCGCAGAGCAGCGGTTCTTGAACGAAGGAATTGACTTACACGCGCAGGTCTTGAAAGTTGGGCATCACGGTTCGGCTTACAGCAGCGGTGCGCAATTCATCGCCGCTGTGCATCCAACGTATGCCATCGTCTCGGTCGGCCGCCACAATCTCTTCGGGCACCCGGCACCATCCACAATCGAAACGCTGCGACGCTTTGGCGCAAGCGTTTACCGGACGGACACGGAAGGCGCCGCGACGATTGCGACAGACGGAACATCAGTCAGCGTCACGACGATGCTGCCTTGATCGTACGTACGCGGCGCGGCTTACACTTCGGCGGCTGCATCCACTAGGGCAACGTTATCGGCCGCGTGCTGCGGGGCGTCTTCAATTCGCGACCACGTCCACGCTTGCCAAATGATGGCTACCGTGCACACAGTCTCGATCGTTCCGAAGAATAAGTACTCCGGAAAAGCCGGCGGCCGCAGCGGCGTGAGCAGCGGCACAACGAAGGTTACGCTGCCGTTCACAAGCG
>DASSRQ010000216.1:0-5147 GCA_035701665.1 Vulcanimicrobiaceae bacterium | reverse complement strand
ATCCAGCGTCCCATAGCTCTCGATCCTAAGATCGTCTTTCTTCACCCGCGCCCCACCGACGAGCCCGGTAGTCCCATCATCGCCGGTTCTGGTGTAGATCCTAGTTAACTTTGGCATGCTCGGTCTATCTTTTTTCTAAGAACGCGATTCTACTGCGGCAGATTGGTCTGCGGCTATACCGGGTCGGCGGGTTCGGGGTGTGTCGGGTGGGCAGACTCCGTAAATCCGGCAAAAGGCAGGATGCCGTATTCCTTTGTTGTTGCCGGATTTCGGCGTCAGTAGAAAATCGACACGATGTCGATTTTCGAGCGGTGCCCACCCGACACACCCCGAGCCCGCCGACCCAACGCGAGCCGCAGGCCGAAAACCAACGCCGGGAGAATCGTGGGCGGTCATGTCGCAAGCCCCCGACCAAGAAAAACTAGTAGAACAAATCCCGCCCAAAGCAGACGATCTGTCGGCTTGGTACACGGCGGTGTGCCTTAAGGCGGAGCTGGTCTCGTACTCGCCGGTGCGGGGGTGCGTGGTGTTGCGGCCGCAGGGCTACGGCATGTGGGAGAACCTGCAGAAGCACCTCGACGAGCGCTTCAAAGCCACCGGGCACGAGAATGCGTACTTTCCGCTGCTTATCCCCGAAGGGCTGCTGACGCGAGAGGCGGAGCACGTCGAGGGGTTCGCGCCCGAAGTCGCTTGGGTTACCGAAGGCGGCAAAGAGAAGCTCGAAGAGCGGCTGGCGATCCGTCCGACGTCGGAAGTGATCATCGGCGTCATGTACGCCAAATGGATCGAGTCGTACCGCGATCTGCCGGTCCTGATCAATCAGTGGGCAAACGTGCTGCGCTGGGAGAAAGCGACGCGCCCGTTTCTGCGCACGATGGAGTTTTTGTGGCAAGAGGGCCACACGGCGCACGCCAACGCGGCCGAAGCGCGCGAAGAGACGGAACGCATGCTGGAAGTGTACCGCGAGTTCGCGCAAAACGTCGCGGCGCTGCCGGTGTACGCGGGCGTTAAGAGCGCGAGCGAACGGTTCCCGGGTGCGGTCGAAACGTATTCGATCGAAGCGCTGATGCCGGACGGCAAAGCGCTGCAATCCGCTACCTCGCACGATCTCGGACAGAACTTCAGCAAAGCGTACGACATCACGTTCGTCGACAACGATCAGAAGATCAAACACGTCTACACGACGTCGTGGGGCATGTCGTGGCGTATGCTGGGCGCGGTGATCATGGCGCACGGCGACGATCGCGGCTTGCGCATTCCGCCTAAACTCGCGCCGATCGAAGCGGTCATCGTACCGATCGTCCGCAGCAACGACCGCGCGACGGCCGATAAAGCGCACGAATTAGCGGCGCAGCTGCGCAAGCAAGGGTTCCGCATCCGCGTTGACGACCGCGATCAGACGCCGGGCTGGAAATATGCGGAGTGGGAGATGCGCGGCGTACCGCTGCGTATCGAGCTCGGGCCGCGCGATCTGCAAAACGGCAGCGCGATGCTGGTCCGCCGCGATAAAGAGCGCGGTGAAGAAGGGCAGAAGACGGTCGTCGCGTTCGACGATCTCGCGGCGAAGATTCGCGAGTTGCTCGACGACATTCATCTCTCGTTGTACAACGCCGCCAAAGCGCACTTGGAGTCGCACACGTTCGCGGTGAGCGATCGCGACGAGTTCTTCCGGCGCTGCAAAAACCGCGACGGCATGATCGATATCCCGTGGTGCGACCGGCCGGAGTGCGAGGCGCAAGTCAAAGCCGAGACGAGCGCCACTACGCGCAACACGCGTCCGCTGGAACGCAGCGGTGCGGCGTGCGTGGCGTGCGGCGAACCGGCCAAAGTGAACGCGTATTTTGCTCAAAGCTATTAGTCTGATTGTCGCCGTCGCCCAGGTGCTGTTTCCGACCGCGCCGCCGGGCGTCGATCGTTCGAACGCTTATGCGCGCGCAGCCGGTAACGACAAACCGCTCGCGGTCATGGTCGGCAACCGCGTCTTCAAGACGCAGTGGCCGGCGCAGGTGCTCAGCGTGTATGCCGATCTCGCGAACGACTCGGATGTGATCGGCCTGCGCATCTCGGGCAAACACTTTCACGGCGTCATGCGCGCATCGGAACTTTCGAACGAAATCGCCGACCTGGCGACGCAGACGATGACGGTCGATCCGCGCATCGAAGAGGTCGATCTCTGGCTGACGCTGCCGCTGGATCTGACGAAGGACGTGGTCGTGAAAAGCGACGTGAACACGCCCTCGTGGAAGACCGTCTTCAGCATCAGCGTGCGCCGCGGCGAAACGCGCGGACAGATTCTTAAGCGCATCGCCAAGGGAACGGGTGTCTATTGGGACCAGGAGTGGCGGCGAGCCGCTGTAAAGTGAAGACCCGTGTACCGTAAGACGACCCTTCCCAGCGGCGTTCGCGTCATCACCGAGTCGATGCCGGCCTTCCGCTCGGCTTCGCTCGGAATCTGGGCCGACGTCGGTTCGGCGGCAGAAGTGCCCGAACGGCGCGGCATCTCGCATCTGGTCGAACACATGCTCTTCAAAGGAACGCAGCGCCGCACGGCGCGGCAGATCGCCGAAGAGATGGACGGCGTCGGCGGCAACCTCAACGCGTTCACCGATAAAGAGTCGACCTGCTATTACGCCAAGGTCATGGATCAGCATCTGCCGCTTGCGGTCGACGTGCTGAGCGACATGTTCCTCAACTCGACGTTTGCACCGGATGAGTTGGCAAAAGAGCAGAACGTGGTGCTCGAAGAGATCAAGATGTACGACGACTCGCCCGACGAGTTGATCCACGATCTCTTCATCCAAACGATGTGGGAAGGCAGCAACCTCGGTGCGCCGACCATCGGGTTCGAAGAAACGGTCAAAACCATTACGCCGGACGATCTGCGCGCGCATATGAAAACGCACTACGCGCCGAACTCCGTCGTCGTCGCCGCTGCCGGCAACGTCGAGCACGAAGCCGTCGTCGAGCTGATTGCAAAATCGTTCGACGGATTTTCCGGGCGCTGCGCGCTACCGATAGCCGAGTCGCCCCGGGCGACGCCGAATACGCTGTTCCGTCAGAAGGACAGCGAGCAGGCTTACGTCGTGTTGGGAACGCCGGGATTGTCCGTGCGTGACGAGCGCCGGTACGTGCTTTCGGTCATGGATACGATTCTGGGCGGCGGCATGTCGAGCCGTCTCTTTCAAGAGATCCGAGAAAAGCGCGGACTCGTCTACACAGTGTATTCGTTCCAAGCAGCATACCGCGGCGCGGGTTTGTTTGCCGTGTATGCCGGAACGTCGCCGCAAAAAGTCAACGAATGCGTCTCCGTCATCGGCGATCAGTTCGCGCAGATGCGCGATACGCTCGTCAGCGACGCGGAGCTGCGTTTGGCGAAGGAACACATCAAAGGCAGCCTGACGCTCTCGCTCGAGAGCACGTCGAGCCGGATGATTCGTTTGGGGCGCAGCGAGTTTTCGCTCGGGCGCGAGCTGACGACCGAAGAGATCGAAGAGAAAGTCGAAGCCGTTACGGCGGAAGAGATCCGAACGCTCGCGCAGGAGGTGCTGAGCGAAGAGCAGCTCGGTCTGTGCGTGCTCGGCCCGGTGGACGAAGCCTCCGTGGCCTGGAACCGCAGCGCTGCATAACACCGTCCCGCAGGTTCCGTTTTGGACCTGGCAGCTGCTCGTCGCGCTGGCTATCAACGTCGTCGTTCAGGCGATTCAAATCGGCGCGTACGCTGCGCGTTTGGCGGGCGTTCGCACCGGCCGCATTGCGACGTCGATCTCGCTGTTCAATCTGTTCGTAACCGCGAGCCGTTTGGCGACGCTCGTCTATACCCTGATGCTCGGTCCGCTTTCGGACCGCGCGGGCAACGCCGTGAAGAGCCTCGTTACGCAGCCGCCGACGGACATGGCCGCGGTCGCGCAGATCCAGCACACGTTCGAATGGCAACTGCGCGCGATCATCTTTGCCGGCACGCTCGGAACGGTCGTGGGCAGTTTGATGCTGCCGATGTTCGTCTACTTGTACGTGCGCGGCGTGCGTTCGTTCGAACGTACCAAGTCGCTTCCGCATTCGCTGGCGCGCCTGTTTTCGCCGCGCGTGGTATGGGACGTGATGCGTCAACTGCGCATGCCGGCGCTGAGCGAGTTGCGCGCCTTTTCGACGCACAACATTCCGCGCCGCCTGCTGATCTTCAACGTCGTCGTCACGGGCATCTACGCGATCGGCGTTGTAGCGGCATATTACGCCAGCGTGCTGGACGTGAACGTCGCGCGCACGGCCATCGGCATCTCCGGAATCATCAACGGCATCGGCACGGTAGCGTTTACGTTTTTCGTGGACCCGACGTCGTCGATCATCGTGGACGAAGCGGTCAAGGGCGAGCGCCCGCACCAGGAAGTCAAAGCGATGGTCTTCTACCTTTCCCTTACGGCGATTGCCGGCTGGCTGGTTTCGCAGCTGCTGCTGTGGCCCGCCGCCTGGATCATCGCTCAAGTCGCTCATCTCGTGAATCATGGCAAATAAAACAAGACTCTTTGCGCTTGCTGCTCTCTTAGCGCTCGGCGGCTGCGCCGGCAACGTGGAGCGCTGGATCGTCAACACTCGCGTCAACCAAGGCGACGTCGCGCTTTCGCGCGGCAGTTTGCACGAAGCCGAGACGGCGTACCGGCTCGCGCTGCGCGTCAATCCGCACGACCCGCGTGCGCGGCAGGGCTTCTCGCAAGCCTCCGCGCTGGTGGCCGAGGCCGACTATAAAAAAGGCGACTTCGACGATGCCATGACGACGCTGAACGACGCGACCAAGTACGATCCGCAGAGTGTCCGCCTGCAGGCGCTGCGCACGCAGATCGACGACGCAAAACTCAAACGCGAGATCGTCATCTCGAACTATCCCACGTATGAGGCGGCGGGGCTGCAGATCCAGACATCCTACGCCGGCCTGAACGATCAAACCAAGGCGATTCTCCGCGGTCTGAAGCGCTTCGGTTACACGTACGATTCGCAAGATCTCACGCGCGCGATTCAAAACTCGTACGAGCTGCAGCAAGAGGTCGTGAAGAACACGAACCGGCTGATCGCGTATCGCCAGTTGGTCGAATCCGGCGCACCGGCGTCGGCGGCTGCGGCGGCGGGGAGCCAAGCAACCGGGGGGTCGCTGCTAC
>DASSRQ010000215.1:0-10182 GCA_035701665.1 Vulcanimicrobiaceae bacterium | reverse complement strand
GGCACGACCGGACGCGGAACTTGGAGCACGGCGGCGGCCGCCAGGGCGGCTTCGTAGCCCTTATCGCCGCGCTTGGGATCGGCGCGCTCTTCTGCTTGCGCCATCGTGTCGGTTGTGAGGACGCCGAAACCGATCGGCACGCCCGAAGCGATTTGGACGGTCATGATGCCGCGCGCGCACTCGCCGGCGACGTACTCGAAGTGCGGTGTCTCCCCGCGGATCACCACGCCGAGCGCGACCACGCCGTCGATCTTCTCGTCGGCCTCGATGATGCGCTTTGCGGCGACCGGCAGTTCGAAGCAGCCGGGAACGCGGTAGAAACTCACGTCTTCGTCGCGCACGCCGCAATCGCGAAGCGCGCGCTTGGCGCCGTCTTCCAATTGCGCGGCCAGTTCGCCGTAAAACTCGGCGCTGACGACGGCAAACTTCTTTCCCGTGCAGTCCGGGCGCGCCGATCCGTTCGACTCAGTTTTCATTAGGCGTGATCCCCGTGCTTCAACTGTTCTTCAAACATGTGGCCGAGTTTGCTGCGCTTCGTGTTGATGTAACGCTCGTTGAACGGCGTTGCTTCCGTCTGCATGGGAATGCGTCCGGTAATCTTCAGCCCGTACCCTTCGAGCCCGAAGATCTTGCGCGGGTTGTTCGTGATGATGCGCATCTCTTTCACCCCGAGATCCGCCAAAATCTGCGAGCCGATACCGTAATCGCGCTTATCCACGGGAAGTCCGAGCGCGATGTTGGCCTCGACGGTATCCGCGCCTTGATCTTGCAATTGGTAAGCGCGCAGTTTATTGGCAAGGCCGATTCCGCGGCCTTCCTGACGCAGATACAGAAAGACGCCGCGGCCTTCTTTGGCGATAATCTCCATCGCGCCGTCGCGCTGCGCACCGCAGTCGCAGCGCAGCGAGTGCAGCGCATCGCCGGTCAGACACTCGCTGTGCACGCGCACCGGAATGTTTTTGCCGTCACCGATGTCGCCCATGACGAGCGCAACGTGCGTGTTGTTGTCGATCGAGTTTTCGAACGCGTACCCGGTCCAGGTTCCGAACGGGGTTGGAAGATTGAACGTCGCGATCCGGTGCAGCAGTTTTTCCGTGCGCCAACGGTACGCGATCAGGTCTTTGACGGTCACGAGGCGCAGGTTGTGTTTTTTCGCGAACGCGATGAGGCCGTCGAGGCGCTCCATCGTGCCGTCTTCGGCCATGATCTCGCAAATGACGCCGGCGGGATACAATCCGGCAAGCCGCGCGAGATCCACCGACGCTTCCGTCTGCCCCGCGCGTACCAGAACGCCGCCGTCGCGCGCACGCAGCGGAAACGTGTGTCCCGGACGCAGCAGGTCGGCCGGACGCGTATTCGGATCGATCAGCGCTTGTATCGTTGCCGAGCGGTCGTGCGCGGAGATGCCGGTCGTGGTTCGGCCGCGCGCTTCCACCGACACGGTGAACGCCGTCTCGTGCACCGCGCTGTTTTCGGAGACCATCTGCGGCAGATGCAGCTCGTCAAGCCGGCGCGCGGTCATCGGCACGCAGATAAGGCCGCCGGCCTCTTTGCGCATGAAGTTGATCGCCTCGGGCGTGACCATCTGCGCGGCCATCACCAGGTCGCCTTCGTTTTCGCGGTCCTCGTCGTCGAGCACGATGATCATCTTGCCGGCGCGGATATCTTTGATGGCCTCTTCGATGGAGTCGAAAGGCGAAGCCGCTTCGAGCGTGCCGCTGAGCCCCGGCAACACCGAGGTCAGCCGCTGAAGCGATTTATAGGACGGCTCGCGCTGCCCGGACCGCAGGTACGAGATGGCGGACTCGGTCAGTCCGCTGCGCTCGGCCAGTTCGCTCGCCGTGAGGCCGGCGGCATCCATAGCCGTGTTCAGTTCGTCGGCAAAGGTAGTCACCCGGCCAGCGTACGCCCGTGACTTAACAAGTGTCAAGCGGTTAAGGCGGGTACAGTACCGCCATGCAATCCACTGAATTAGGCAGCAGTGGCCTTCGCGTTTCTGCGATGGGCCTGGGCTGCATGGGGATGTCGGACTTTTACGCGGGGTTCGACGACAACGAATCGATCGCAACGATCCACCGGGCGATCGAACTAGGAATGTTCTTCCTCGATACGGCCGATATGTACGGCGTCGGAAAAAACGAAGAGCTGGTCGGCCGCGCGATCGCAGACCGGCGCGACAAAGTCGTGCTCGCGACGAAGTTCGGCAACGTACGCAAACCCGACGGCACGTATATGGGCGTCAGTGGAACGCCTGAATACGTGCGCAGCGCGTGCGAAGCCAGCCTAAAACGGCTGAACGTCGATACGATCGATCTCTACTATCAGCATCGAGTCGATCCGGACACGCCGATCGAAGAGACCGTCGGCGCGATGGCCGAGCTCGTTAAAGAAGGCAAAGTCCGTTATCTCGGATTGTCGGAAGCCGCACCGGAAACGATCCGGCGCGCGGCAAAAGTGCATGAGATTGCCGCGCTGCAAACGGAGTATTCGCTCTGGACGCGCGATCCGGAACAGAACGGCGTGCTGGAAACCGTACGCGAACTCGAGATCGGGTTCGTCGCGTATTCGCCGCTCGGACGCGGCTTTTTGAGCGGACGCTTTAAAAAACTCGAAGATCTGCCGGCGGACGACGTACGGCGCAATCATCCGCGCTTTCAAGGCGAGAACTTCGAAAAGAATCTCAAACTCGTCAATGTTGTCCAGGACATTGCACGGCAGCATGGTGCAACGCCGAGCCAAGTCGCGCTCGCATGGCTTCTGGAGCAGCACGGCGTCGTTCCGATTCCCGGCACGAAACACCGCAAGTATTTGGAAGACAACGCCGGTGCCGTGGACGTCCGTCTCAGCGTCCAGGACAATCAGCGAATCAACGAAGCATTTCCGGTCGGAGCCGCATCCGGCGAACGGTATCCGGAACAAGCTTTAGCAGCCGTGCATCGCTGAACAAACCGGGTACGAGCACAGTATGAGCGATACACAACACAGTTATCAGACGTACATCAGCGACATGCTTGCGCTCGAGCAACACGTCCGCGCTCCGTTCGAAGCGCAGCTTGCCGACGGCGACTTCGAGCAGTATGCAACGGCTCAAGCGCTGCTGCGGCGTCTGTCCGATCTTTCAAATACACATATCGACGCACTCAAGGCGCTGCTCGATCGAGAGGGCGGCCATCAAGCGAGTCCGGTCAAGGACGCTGTCAGCGCAACGGCGGGCTTCTTCGCGGGCGCGATCGACAAGATTCGCAAAACGAAGATTGCAAAATCGCTGCGCGACGATTATACGGCACTCTCGCTCTGCTGCGTTTCGTACGGCATGCTGCTGAGCACGGCAAACGCGTACGGCAAAGCGGACGGCGTCCAACTCGCCCAGCAGCATATGCGGGACTACGCGCAGGTGTTGATGGAGATCAGCGACGCGATGCCCGAGATCGTTATCTCCGACCTGGAAGAGACAGGCCTGGATGCATCGCGTGCCGCGATCGAAGAGAGCCGCACGCAGATCGAGCAGGTCTGGCGCAGCAGCGCCGCAGCCGAAAAAGGCAGTTCGACGACCGGCGAGATCGCTACGGGAACAACGACGGGTCAAACGATACGATCGGTTTGATCACTTTCGATGCGCGCAGGGCCGCGTAAGCCTGCGCAACTTCTTCCAACGGATACACGACCGCACCCAGTTTAGCAGCAGTCACGACGCCGCGCCCGATCGTTTCGAGCGCGGCTTTCGTGTCGTCGGGGCCGCACGAATAGCTGGCGATCAAGCGAAGGTCGCGGAAGTACAGATCGTTCGGATCGATCGTCAAGGCAACGCCGGGTTCGAGCGGCGTGAACATCAGCACCGTTCCGCCCGCTTCCACCGACGCCAATGCATCGCGCAGCGCTTCGGGCGAGCCAGGGCCGCAGATAACGACGTCCGCGCCGACGCGTTCGCCGGGCGAAACGATACGCACGCCGAGCGATTGCGCAAACGCGCATCGTTCCGGAAGAAAATCCGATCCGCTCACGTCGGCGCCGAGATCCTGCGCGGCCAGCGCGTGCATCAAACCCATAACGCCCAAGCCGATAACGTGCAGCCGGTCGCCCTTGCGCGCACCGCTGCGGCGCAGCGACTTCAGCACGCACGCGAGCGGTTCGACGAGCGAGGCGTCCGCGAGCGCAACGTTTTGCGGGACGTGAAGCGTATCGCGCAGATTTTCGCGCGGTACGCGGAAGAACTCGGCGAGCCCGCCGGGATCGATCTTGGTCGCGCGCCACGTCGCGCACTGCACGTAGTCGCCGCGTTCGCACGCGCGGCACGCAAAACACGGCGCATGATGGTGCACGAAGACGCGATCGCCGGGACGGAACGACTCGACGTCCGCGCCCACTGCTTGAACGATACCCGACGGTTCGTGGCCGAGCACCAAGGGGGCTTTGCGCCGCACGTACCACGCCATCACGTCACCGGTACAAATGCCGCTCGCCTGCGTGCGCACCAAGATCTCGCCGGCGCCGATCTGCGGAACGGGCCGTTCTTCGATGCGGATATCGTCGACGTCATACAGAACGGCTGCGCGCATCGCCTGCGTCATGGCGTCACCGCAAACTTGATGCCGTCGCCGGCATCGAGCCGTTCGAACACGCGCGCTATCTCCGCCAGCGGAACGGTCTCCGTTACCAGCGGCAACGGATCGATCTCGCCCGATGCGAGCATGTCGTACGCACGTCTCACCGATGAAGGGCGAAAATGGAACGGGCTGATCAAACGCACTTCGTCGTAGTGCATGCGGGCAGCATCGAACGATACGCGCGTACCGGACGGTAAACCGCCGAAGAACGAAACGGTGCCGCCGCGGCGCACGAGCTGCGGTCCGCGTTCCCAGACCTCCGCTTGTCCCGTGCATTCGACCAGTGCATCCGTTCCGCGCGCCTGCGTGACTTCGTGCACGATCTTCAGCAGATCGTCTTTGCGCACATCGAGGTACGGGAGGCCGTAGCGCTGCGCGAGAGCCGCGCGCTCGTCGCGCCGTCCCGCCAGCATCGGCTCGGCGCCGATCCCTTTGAGCACCAGCGCGTGAAGAAAGCCGAACCCGCCGTCACCCATGACGAGTACGCGCGCGCCGGCTTTCGGCGCGAGCATCTCGACCGAATGGACGACGCACGCCAGCGGTTCGAGAAATGCGGCTGCTACGTACGACAGATGCGCAGGTTTTGCATATGCGTTGATCGCGGCGATATGCGCGGGGATCTCGATGTACTCCGCATACGCGCCCAAGATCTTCGTCGACATCACGGACGTACACAGTTCTTCTTCACCGTTGCCGCACCAGAAGCACTGCATGCACGGAGCCGAATGCACCGACATCAGCGCCTGGCCTTCGGCAAACTTCGTAACGCCTTCGCCCACAGCGGCGACGTCGCCGGAAAATTCGTGTCCGAACGGCGTCGGCATGGGCATCTGCGGATGGCCGCGGCGGTACGCTTTCAGATCGGTGCCGTCCGTCAGCGCGGCGCGCACGCGAACGACCAAGCCGCCCGGCGGTGCTTTCGGCACGCCGACGTCGCGCAGTTCGATCTCGCGCGGGCGCACGAGGATAGCGGATTTCATCACGCCAGGCACGCTCGCAGCGCGTCGCGCATCGGCGGCGGCAGCGGCCGGCTCTTCAGCGTCCGGCGATCCATGCAGGCAACGGTCAAATGAAAGACGGCGCCGGCCTCCTGCGTGCGTTCGTTGAAAACGATCGTCTGCCACTGCACGGAGGAACCGCCCACTTTCCGGATGTGCGTGCGCAGCGTAAGCCAGTCGCCCATGAGTGCCGGTTTGTGATAGTCGGCTTCGACGTGAACGCGCGGCAGCCACATATCGTATTCTTCGAACACGGAGTTATACGGAAACCCGAGCTCGCCGAAAAAATCCATCTCCGCGCGTTCGACCGCGCGCTGATACGCGGCAAAATACATGATGCCGGCGATGTCGATATCCGCCCACTGCACCATCACGCGCGTTTCGAAGATCCGCGCGGCAGCCGGCGTTTCGTCTTTAAATCTTGGCATAGCGCGCGAGCGGATCGGCTTCGAGATTCACGCGATCGCCTTCGCTGCGTTCGCCGAGCGTCGTGCGCGCAAGCGTCTCGGGGATAAGCGCAAGTTCGAACCATCCGTCTCCCACGGCGGCGATCGTAACGCTCACGCCGTCGACGCTGATGAATCCCTTTTCGCAGACGAAGCGCCGGATCGATTCGGGCGTCGCGATGCGCATGCGCACGCCTTGCCCCTCGGCCGTTTTGCTCAAGATCTCGCCCGCGGCATCGACGTGGCCGTACACGAAATGGCCGCCCATGCGATCGCCCACGCGCAGCGAGTATTCAACGTTGACCTTGCCGCCTTCGCGCAGATCGCCCAGCGTCGAACGCGCGAGCGTCTCCGGAACGACGTCGAAGTCAACGACGTTGTGATCGACTGCGACGGCGGTCAAACACACCCCGTCGATCGCGATCGAATCCTTCGGCTCGGCTTCTTCTTCGGACGCGCCTTCGCAGCGAATGCGCAGCCGCATGCCGCCGCCTTCGAGCTGTTCGGCACGTTGAACCGTTCCGCGAAAACCGATGAGTCCGCTAAACATCTTGCATCGTTGCAGTTATCACTAAGTCGGGCCCAAGCCTCTCTGCCGACTGAACGTACGCGCCTTCTATCGAGCCGGGACGTAAACCCGGAACCACCGGAACGGCATCGGGGCCTGCGAGAAAGGTCGGTGCGACGAGCAGGATCAAGCGGTCGACGAGATGCGCGTGCAGCAACTGCGCCGCGAGATCGGGACCGCCTTCGCACAACACGCTCGCAATGCCGCGCTCGTGCAACTCGCGCAGCGATGCAAGCAGATCGCCGCTCAGCACGAGCGTCGGATCGTAGTGCGGCACCGGTTGGAAGACGCGGCTGCCGGGATCGAGATCGCCCGAACGGCTGAAGACCGCGCGCAGATAGTTTCGTTCGCGCACGTGCGCGGGGCGGACGGTAAGCTGCGGATTGTCGATGCGCACCGTTCCGGCGCCGACGGCAACGGCATCGTGGACGATGCGCAGTTCGCGCACGAGCGTGCGCGCTTCTTGTCCCGTGAGCCATTGCTGCTCGCCGCGGCGCGAGGCCACGAAGCCGTCGAGCGACATCGCCAACTTCAAGGTAACGAATGGACGCCTAGCGGTAACGGCGCGCGCGAACGGAGCGATCAGATCTCGCGCATGCTCGTCGTCCGCAACGTCGACCGCAATGCCGCGTCCACGCAAATAGGCAATGCCGCCGCCTGCCGTGCGCGGATTGGGATCGCGCGTTCCCACGACGGCGCGAACGATGCCGCTGCCGGCAACTGCGTGCGAGCATGGCGGCGTGCGCCCGTGATGATTGCACGGTTCGAGCGAGACGTACAGCGTTGCGCCGCGCGCCCGCTCGCCCGCCGCGCGCAGTGCTAGGGGTTCGGCGTGCGGCTCGCCCGCGCGATGGTGATACCCTTCGCCCACGATGCTGCCGTTGGCGACGACGACAGCGCCCACGGGCGGATTCGGCGACGTCCCGCCCGCCCCGCGGCGCGCCAATTCGCACGCGCGCTCGAGGAACAGCGAATCGATTGCGTCTTGCGTGCTTATCATGCCGTCAGCGCAATCGCGACCGCGCGCGAAACCGTCGCGCCCGCAGCGCGCAGCACGCATGCGCAGTCTTCGAGCGTCGAGCCCGTGGTGACCACATCGTCGAGCAGCACGATCTCCATCTGCGCCAGCGGTTCGCCGCGCCAGGCGAAACGCCCGTGCGCAGCCAGGCGCGCCTCGCGGCTGCGCCCGCGCTGACGGTCTCCGCGGACTTGCCGCAGACCCGGCAATGAGTTCGCCGCAACCGCGCGAGCAATGGTCCGGGCCATCAACACGCACCCGTCGAATCCGCGCTCGCGCCTACGCAGCGGGGTCGTCGGAACGGGAACGAGGACGTCTGCGGCGCCGGTGAATTGGGCAAGCCGCATCGCGCACGCGTGCGCGACGTCGCGGCGGCCGCTTTTGAGCGCTAAAACAGCGCGGCGGAGATCCCCTTCGTAGATGCCGAGTGCATCGACGCGCAGCGTCGGCAACTGACGGGAAACGCTCGAGCCGGGCGGTGCGCAGCGATCGCAGAGGCCGCTGCCGGCGGCAGCGCATCCGCCGCATTGCGGCGGAAACAGCAGATCGACAAGTGCGCCTACGTTCACACCGCGCCATCACGACGAAGCGGCGCAGCCGCTAGCGTTAGGGAGCTGCTGCGGTCTCTTCGTTCGCGACGATCGCGCCGTCAAGCACCGCTTGCGGTGCGACACTGTAACTCATTCCGACGATCGTGTCGCGCAGCGTTGCGCCTTCACCGATCTGCGATCCTTGCCAAACGATCGAACGCTCGATGCGCGCATCGGGTCCGACGCGCACGCCCTCGCCGATAACGCTCGGCCCTTCGACTTTCGCGCTGGGATCGATCGCGGCACCGCTGCCGATCCAAATGTTGCTCTCGGGTACGGTACCGCCGGGAATGCGGAACACGCCGTTCAGCACGTCGTTGGTTGCACGGCGGTACTCGGACGGCGTTCCGATATCGCACCAATACGCGTCGTGCGCGTCGTAGCCGTAAAACGCTGCGCCGGCTTGCTGCAGCGACGGAAACACGTTCTTGCCGAAATCGTAAAACTCGCCGGCCGGAATGTGCTCGAAGATCTCCGGCGTGAATGCATAGATGCCGGTGTTGACCGAGTTGCTGAGCTCGGTGCCCTTCGGCGGCTTCTCTTGAAAGCCGGTGATCTTTCCGGTTTCGTCGGTGACGACGACGCCGTATTGGTCGACCTCGTCGCGCTGCACGAGCCCGATCGTGGCAAGTGCGCCGCGTTCCTGATGAAACTCCAGCAAACGGTCCAGCGGGAGATCGGTTAAATCGTCGCAGCCGACGACGACGAACGGCTCGTCCGCGAAGAACGAGCGCATCTGCGCCACGGCGCCCGCGCTGCCAAGCAGTTCCCGCTCGTGCAGATACTCCAGATGCACGCCGTACTTCGATCCGTCGCCCAGCGCCCGAACGATCATCTCGGAAAGATAATGCACGTTGATGGCGATCTCGGTGAATCCGTAGTTCTTTAAATACCGCAGCAGATGCACCGCGTTCGGCTCGCCCAAGACCGGTACGAGCGGCTTTGGAACCTGCTTGGTCAACGGGTACAAACGCGTACTGAGCCCGCCGGCAAGAATCATAGCGCGCATAGACTTAGGCTTTACCCCGAGTAGCAGCCAGCCGCACCTGTTCCCAGCCGGCCAGCCAAACGAAATACGGCAGCGCTAATTGGCGCCGCCAACGCTTCGGTTCGCGAATGAGCCGGTAAAGCCACTCCGCGTGCATTTTGCGCCAGGCTTCGGGCGCGCGTTCGAGTTTGCCGCTGAGCACGTCGAACGAACCGCCGACGCCGATGCCCGCGCCGCAGCCAGTCGTGGGCAGCCAGCGCGCGAGCCAGAACTCTTGTTTCGGAAATCCCAAGCCCGCGAACAGCACTTGCGCGCCGCTCGAGCGGACCGCCGTTGCGATCAGTTCGGATTGCGGATCGGCAAAGTAGCCGTCTTGCGCACCGGCGACAATCAGCCCCGGATACTTGCGCTGCAGTTCTTCAGCCGCGCGCGGAGCGACGCCCGGCGCGCCGCCGAGCAGATACACCGAGATGCCCTCTTTGGCAAAGCGCGCACAGAGATGCTCGATCAGTTCGACGCCCGTGACGCGTTCGCGCAGCGTCGCACCGCGTTTGCGTGCGACGGCGAGCAGCCCGACGGTATCGCACAGCGAGAGCGCGGCATTGTTCACGACGTCGCGGTACGCCCGATCGCGCTGCGCGTGCACGACCATCTCGGTTCCGAGCGTTACGATCTGTGCGCCGCGGCCTTCACGCGCGAAACGGACGATGGCATCGGTTGCTTCGTTTGCGTCGAGCGGATCGAGCTTGCAGCCGAGGATAGTTATGGCGATGACACGGTCTCCCGGTATGGGGCGAGTAAGGGACGCAGCTGCGCCGCGACATTTTCCGGCATAGCATCGAGCGGCAACCGGCATTCGCCCGTTGCAAAGCCGAGCTCGCGCATCGCCCATTTCACGGCGATGGGATTCGTCGTGGCGAACAGCGCGCGGATCAGCGGCAACAGCGAGGCGTGAATGCTTGCCGCCTCG
>DASSRQ010000214.1:0-9470 GCA_035701665.1 Vulcanimicrobiaceae bacterium | reverse complement strand
CGCGCGTGATGCAGATACATCGCTCCCAAAAATTCGCCGGCTGGAAACAGCGGCAGTTGCTCGCCGGTGTCCTCGCGCGCCTGATAGTCGATGGCGTGGGTGTATGCGGCGGCGGCATCGTCGAGGCGGCCTTGCGCATCGGCAATCGCGCCTTCCAAGATCCAACGGTAATCGGCGTCGGTATTTGCGTATTGCGCAAGCATGTTTTGTGCGTACTTGGTGTCGCCTCGATGCAGCGCAGCCAATCCGCTTGCAAGCACCGCGTAGAACTCGCGCTGCGGTGCGGCTCCCCCGATGCGATCCCAGACGCCGAAACGTGCAAACGTGGCCCACGCGTCGCTGCCGCCGTAGGCGTCGCCGGCGCGCTGCGACCACAGCAGTGCAGATTGCAGGTCGCCGCGCATCATCGCTACGCTGAATCCCGTGTACGCGTCGTGTGCCGCATATTTGAGCGGCGAAGACGTCGACTCGCGCAGCTGCCACGACCGGTTACACGTGCTCAACGCTTGAGCGTACATGCCTAAGGTGATGTACGTGTGCGCGGGCATATGTGCCAGATGCACTTCGGCCGGTTCGAACGTCCAGCGCGAGATGCGGTTCGCGCACGTAAGCGCAGGCGTATGGTCGGGCGCATAGTCGTACGAATGAATGCACAAGTGATTTGCGAGCACGTGCGCCGGGTCACGCGCCAGAACCGTCGTGACGATCGAGCGCGCTTGTAAATCGCCGATGTTGCTTTCCATCAACGCTTCGGCATAGATCGTTTGCGCATCGTTATCGGAAGGATACGCTTGCGTCAGCTGCTGCATCGCCGCGAGGTAGCGTTCGTTGCCGGTGCCGTATCCGGCAAAGGTTCCCGCGTATCGCGCGGCTGCCGCGTCGATGTACGCGCGCTCTTGCGGCGAGGCATACGATTCCAGCGCAACGGCACGCTGCGCGGCCTGCGCGGCACGATCGAAGCGCTCCTGTGTCATCGGCGTATTCAAGTCCGGGCCGGCGGCGATCGCCTCGCCCCACGCCGCCATAGCCAGATGCGGATCGCGCTGCAGAGCTGCGGCGAACGCTTCGTATGCGGCGTCGCCGTTGTACGCATAATAGAGCAGCAGCCCGCGATCGAACGCGGCCTGCGCTGCGGGCACGACGGTAGAAACGCGATGGTGTACGCTCGGCGCGAATGAGAGCGCGGCGAGGACCAGGCCGGCGATCATGCCGCTTTCTTCTTGCGAACCTTCAGCGAACGCTGCAACTGCCGGACGGTCCGCGTCGAATCCGTTTCCTTGGATCGCTGTTCGAGCAGAGCAAGCACGAGCCGTTCTTCGCGCAGCAACCCTTTGCTGCTGCGCATCCGGCGGCTCATATCCAACTTGCCGTCTTCCATGAATCGTTCGAGCACGTCCGGATGCACGTAGCACTTACGGCACACGGCAGGCGTATTTCCCAAACGCTGCGCGACGTCTTTGATGACCGTGGTTACTTGCGACTTGCGCTCGGTTTGCGTTTCCGCCGACTCTTGCTTGGCAAGGAGCATCGCACAGGTTACGGTGCCGAGCCACGTGCGGAAGTCTTTCGCGGAGAACTCTTCGCCGGAGATCGCGCGGATATACTCGTTGACGTCGGACGAATCGATAGCTTGCGGTTCGCCGTCGTCGCCGAGATACTCGAACAGTTGCTGCCCGGGCAAGTCCTGGCATTGACGCACGATCCGCGCGAGGCGTTTATCCTGCAGATCGATGGCGTGCCGGATGCCGCTCTTGCCTTTGAACGAGAAGCGGATCGTTTCGCCGCGCACGTCCGCATGGCGGTTTTGCAGCGTCGTCAACCCGAACGAACTGTTCTCTCTTGCATACTCGTCGTTACCGACGCGGATTGCCGTCGTTTCCAGCAGCTCGACGACGGCTGCGAGAACTTTTTCACGCGGCAAGCCCGGCAGCGCGAGATCGTGCGTCACACGATCGCGGATCTTCGGGAGCGTTTTTGCAAACGCAATCATCTTGCCGTATTTGGTCTCGTCGCGAATCTCGCGAAAGCGTTTGTGATAGCGGTATTGTTTGCGCCCGCGTGCGTCGCGGCCGGTGGCCTGCAAGTGGCCGTTGGGCAGCGGGCAGATCCAGACGTCGGTATACGCGGGCGGTACGGCAAGTGATTTGATGCGCCGCAGTTCGTCCTCGTCGCGGATCGCGTGGCCTTTCGGATCGCGATACTCGAAATGTTTTCCGCGAGCAACGCGCGTGATGCCGGGCATCGTATCTGTAACGTAACGCAGACCCGCAGCCTTTGCCGAGGCTTGCGGGTCGAGCAAAGCGTCGACGGGCGTACTCACGCGGCTTCGACCATGTCGTAGCGCAGCAAGGCTCCGTCTTGACGCACGCCGCCGGTTAAAACGTGTGGGCGAAGGTGTCCGCGTCCATCGAGATGCCGCACGTCGACGCCTCGCAATACGACCGCAGCATCGGAGATCAAGCGGCGGTGACAGCGCCACCACAGCGTTTCCGAACACATGATGGCGGTGCTCGCTTCGTTCAGCGATGCGCAAAGCGCGGCGAAGGGGTCTTGAAATGCCGAGGTTCGCATGTAGTCCGCATAGCCCCGGAAGTTCGGGTGGCGAAGGGCCACGTTCACGGAGTCCGTCGCCGGCCGCCGCCTGCCGCCAAGCGCTGCGGCCCACTCGTACGACGCGTGCGCGCGTTGCGGGACCCAGGCGTCCATCTTTTCGCGCCAGACCCACGGGTGGCGCCGGCTCTTCGGCGTGGTGCGGACGTCCACCACGCGCTCGATCCCGGCGTCGCGGATGAGCGCAGCGAGGGCATCTTCGTCGAGCGTTCCGTGTCCGAATGTGAGCAGGCGCACAAAGGCTGTATACCCGCGCCGGCAAGGTAGGCGTCGAGGGGTGAATCGAAGGCAAGGGTTGCTTGATTTACATTGCAGTGCTAGGTCTCGTGCTTCTTTGCGGGCTGCTCACCGGCTACGCGAAACTGACGCTGCTGCAGCACTACCCTGTAGAGCGCTACCTCGACGCGGGGCGGCCTCGGCGCTTGTATTGGACAGCGCGGGCTGCGAGCGTGTGCACCGGCCTGGCCGTGTTCGGATTCGGATTGCTGACGCGGACGGCGTGGGTTGCCGTACCGGCGTTTCTCTTTCTGACGTTTACCGTTTGGGTGAACGTGCGCGCGATTCGGATGCGATTTTCGGGAGCATACCGGCAGTGGTATGCGGAGCGCCGTTTCGGCTAACCGCTAGACAAACGTGCGTTGCGGACCGGCCTCGTATGCGGCGATCGCTTCGCGCCAGGTCTCGGGTACCGCAATCGTCTCGTTGGTTACGAAATCGAACGCGACCATCGCCGTTTTTCCATGCGCCGCGCGGCGGCCGTGCGTAACGCTCCACACTTCGTAGGCGAAATCGAACGACTTCGTACCGATGCGCGGAATGCGGCAGCCGACAGCGATCTGTTCGCGGTACGAAAGTTGGCTTTCGTAAGTGAACTCGATCGTCGCTTGAATCATGCCCCGTTCGCCGTTGATCGGCGTCTGCATGACCTGCGCAAAATACTCCGCGCGCAGCGTTTCGAGCCAGCGAATGTACGCGACATTGTTCACGTGCTGCATCATGTCGACGTCCGCAAACGGGACGGTGAAGTGCATGACGAGCGGAAAGCCTTCGAGCATGCCGCCAGGCTTGGCCCCTGTGCGACCTTTGTCTTGCCTGACATCAAATTCACGTTTTTTTCCGAGGCGAAGGACAGGGGTTGCCACGATGTTGTAAAATAGGCGGGTTCCCGAGTCGCATGGGCGCGTAGCTCAGTGGGAGAGCATCCGCTTCACACGCGGGGGGTCGTTGGTTCAATCCCAACCGTGCCCACCATCCGGCGACAGAGGAACGGCGATGGCGCTGTAGCTCAGTTGGTTAGAGCGCCGCCCTGTCACGGCGGAGGTCATGGGTTCGAGCCCCACCAGCGTCGCCATTTGGAGAAGCCCCGGTGCGAAACGCATCGGGGCTTTTCGTTTTGCGTCGTGCGATTCGTCGTCTTTTTGGGCGGCTTTCCGGGACCTAAGACGGCATTGTTTTCGCACTGGAAGCTTGTTTGTTTCCGGCGCCGGATCGCGGTGGTATGCTCTGGATGCGAAACGCCTTGCACTCTTTGGAGGTGCTCAAATGTTTGTTTCCGTTATCCACCGCATAACCGACCCCGAACGGTTCTTCGAAATGGCGGGGAACGCGACAATTCCCGAGGACCTGGGTTTACCGCAAGTCCTTTCGAACGCCGATCGTTCTACAACCGTGTGCCTTTGGGAAGCTCCGTCCGTACAGCGCGTGCGGGAGTTTCTCGAGCCGCTTACCGCAGGTATCTGTAAAAACGAATATGCCGAGATCGACGTCAGTCTTTCTTCGGGCCTTCCCTCCGCTACCGTAGCGTGATCGACTCTAAGCAAGTCACAGTTTACCGAAATAGTCCGTGATGTCGAAATAAAGCGTCTGTGAAGGCTTGCCGGCGCAGGTGGTTTCTAAGGCGTCGTACTCGCGGTTTTCCCGTGTAATCAGCCGCTGTTTGGTGAACGTACGCGGCACCGTTTTGCTGCACGGATGAAACGATAAGTAGGCGTACTCCCACTCGACGCCGGTTACTGCAGTTTCGTTTTTGATGATGACGGCATCGCTAATGGAAGTACCGGTATGCAGCGGCGGATCGTGAACCGGCGCAGGCGGAAACGATTCGTTGACGATGATCGTGCTCAACGCCCCGTCGTGGAAGATATATCGCCATGTCGGGGCGCTGCCGTACAAGAAACGGTCTGCCCCGTCGCCGTTGTCGAGTGCGTCCGGGGTTCCGCGTTTCGTTTGAACGGCGCTTTCGGCAGTTCCGAGTTTGATGCCGAACGGATCGGCGGCGTCGCTTTTTTCATTGCTCGCAGTCGTTAGTGAGATCATAACGACGACGCCGTCTTTCCGGTCCACACCGAGGATGGCTTTGTTACCGTCGACGAGGTAGCGCGACTTTATCAGGCCTTCGCCTATTGCTCGATCGTCGATCGGGTCTCCCAGGGCGGCGCGCACGTACGCGGTCGTCTCGCCTAAGCTTACGCCGAACCAAGTCGTACTCGCTGTTTGCGCCGATAGCGCAGCTGCGAAAAAGAAGTCGACCATGTCGAAGCGGAAACGCGCGTTCCGCGTTCGGCGTGACTTTAGTGGATCGCGTCGCCCGTCGGGAAGGATAGCCCCGTCGCGTCGCCGCTTATCGTGCGCGCCGGCGCCGCGTTACCATTCGAGCCGGGCGCGAACACGAGGACGTGGCACGGGAAACACGAGTTGTTCGTCACGTACGCGTTCCCGGCGGCGTCGAGCGCAACGCCGTCCGGAGCATCTAATCCGGTATTGGTTCCGGCAATCTGCGCCGAGGGCGTATTCGAACCCGGCGCGTAGATGGCGAGAAAACCACGGATGCCGCTCGCAGTTCCGGCGACGTAAAGATTGCCGCTTTTATCGAATGCGACAGCGGACGAAAACGTAAACGCCGGCGCGGCAAATGCCGGTGGAATGGTTCGAACCGGCGCTGCGTCGCCGGACGCTCCCGCATCGTAGACGTTGACGCCGCCGCTGCCGCCGCCGTTTGCGACGTAGACGAGTCCCGAAGAATCGATCGCAATCCCTTGGGGGAAGCTGAGCTGCGTCGAGGGACCGGCGATCGTCCGAATCGGCGCGGCGTCGCCGTTTGCGCCGGGCGCGTAAACGGTGACGGAATTCGACCCTTCGTTGACCACGAGCAGTTCGCCCGACGCGTCGACGGCGACACCGACCGGCGAGCTGAGATTCGTATGAGGTCCGCAGATCACCGCGATCGGCACGGCGTTGCCGGTCGAGCCGGGTGCAAATACGGCGACGTGCGCGGTCGAGCATGCGCCGCACTGCGCGGCATTCGTGACGTACATATTTCCGAGCGCGTCGAACGCTACGCCTTGCGGCCCGTTCAGAAAGGTTTTACTGCCGCCGATCGTGTTCACCGGCGCCGCGTTGCCGTTTGCATCGAGCGAGTATGCTGTAATGCTTGCGACCGACGTATTCGCTCCGAGGTTTGAGACGTAGAGCAGCGGCGAAACGGGCGCTGCTGCGCGGAAACCCGGAGCCGGCGCATCGCCTGCCCCAGGCGTAACGCCGCCGCCTCCTCCGCCGCATGCGGAAACGGCAAAACTAAAAACAGCGATAAGGAGAAGATGCAAGGCTGCTCGAGTGTTTCGTGCCATGGCCTACCTGCGATTCCGGAAAGCGCAGTTCCAGTATCCGCGCCCCCGGAAGCGGCGGGTAGAGGCAAACGGCCCGGGAGGCGGTTAACTGTCCTTTATGATCGGCTACGATTTGTTATTTGGCGGCGCGGCGATGGCCGTGGGCGGCGCGCTTATCGTACGAAACGCCGGGCGGTTAGGGCCATGGAACGCACTGCAGTCGTCGGACAGCGATCCGGGCAGGTACGACGACGACTGGTCGTACGCCAAATGGCTGCTGGCTGGGCGCGCACTGCAGATATTCGGGATTCTGGCAATCGTGTGGTTCGTTCCGGTCAATATGCACATCGTTCATTGGCCGAAATACGGACCCTGATCCTGATAGTATGCGGATCCGGATGCATGACCCGCTCGTAGTGGGTAAGGCCCTCCTCAGGAGGACGTTACTATGAAATGTAAAGGCAGCGATTGCAAGTGTCAGGTCGGTGAAGGTCAAGACTACTGCAGCGAATCGTGCAAGAGCGAGAGCGGCCACGGCCATTGCCATTGCGGTCATGAGGGCTGCGGACACGCACACTAGCGGTTTCCCACGCCGGTTTTTGCTATAATGGCGTAATGAAAAAGAAACGCCGGAAGGCAACATTGATGCCACGGCTCGGACCGCCGGTCAATTTAAGACCCGCCGGCGCTCACGAGCCGAAGAAACGCTACAACCGCAAACGCAGTAAGGCCGCCCTCGAACGTTATGACGAGGACGGCCTTTTTGATTCTCGCCCCGTGTTAATACGAACGTTCGTTTACGCCCGAATAATACGTACGCGATTTAACGACCTGATACCAAAGCGCCATAATCATAAGTGTCGGCGCCCACTGTCCCACAAACAGCGCTTCGTGTTTGCGGCCCTGCATCTGCATGATCAACGAGCCGGCAATCGACGCGCCCGCCGCCAGCAGCAGCAGCGTGCGTACCGTTGAGTTGACCGGTTCCTGTGAAAGGTTACGTTCGAGCGGCGCGCTCAAGTTGCGTGCCGTGTTGCCCATCGGATTGTTCGCGCTGTCGCGAAACGTTTGACTTGTCGTTTCCATAAGGCCGTTGTACCCGGCCACTGCGTTTGCGCTCGTTCGGACGTGAGCCGCGCAACCGTTCGAATGCAACGGAAGTTGTCATGGACAGCGGGCGAATTATTCGCCGGTTGCGAAACGCGCGGGATTGAAAAGCGAGATGTCGAGCGGCGTGCTTCCGTCTACGCACAAGTCCGCCAATATCTCGCCGACGACACTGCAAAATTTGAATCCATGCCCGGAAAAGCCGCCTGCGACGATCACGTTCGCATCCTTCGGGCTCGTGCCGATGATGAAATGTTCGTCCGGCGTCAATGCGTACATGCATGGTTCCGAACGCCGGTGTTTTCCGATATCGCCGAACAACGCTTCAAGTGCGTGGCGCACTCCGGCGATCTCTTCGCCGTGCGCGCGTTCGTCGTGTTCGCGCGCATGTGCGATGAACGCTCCCGAATGGTGAAACGCCGCTTTCACGCCCTCGCCGAGGTCTGGAAAACCGTACAAGAGATACGGCCATTCCGGCCGCTGGGCCATGAATACGAGATCCGGCGCCGGACCTTGCGGCGGTTCGAACCAATGCTGCACGTTGCGTTCGACGCGAACCGGAAAGGGAGCGAAGTCGCGCAGCCACGGGCCGGCCGTTAAGATGAGGCGCTCGCCTTTAAAGACGGTACCGTCGGCCATCGTCACGGTGACACTTTCGCGAGCGCTGTCAATGCGGGAAACCGGAACGCCGAAGTGCGCCTGCGCGCCGTGCGCGATCGCCGCGCGTAAGTGTTCGACGACCGCGCGCTCCGGAAAGACTGCGCCGGCAGTCGGCTCGTAGACGCCGATCTCGTTCGGTTTTGGTTTGAAGGCCGGAAACCGTTTTGCGATACCGGCGGGCGCGAGCAGTTCGTGCGCGATGTCATGCGCGCGCGCCGATTCCAGGTTGCCGGCAATAAGTGCCGATTGCGGATCGCCGACGGCCAGACCACCGCAGAGATTCCAGATGGGATCGACGGCTTTTGCGTTCAGATCCGCCCAAAGCTCGTACGACCGTTTTAGTAATGGTACGTAACGCGAATCTTCAAAATAGGCTTGCCGGATAACGCGCGATCGCCCGTGCGACGCGCCGCGCAGATGGCCGGGCGAGAACTGTTCTAAACCGATTGCATGTACGCCGCGGCGTGCAAGATGATAGAGCGCCGCACTTCCCATGCCGCCCAAGCCCACGACAATCGCGGTCACAATCGTTCGCTTCTCATAGTTGTTCGAGCATGAAGAGAATCACCGGCATGCGTATCTTTCGCGTCGCAATCGCAGGTTCACTTTTCGTCCACTTGTTGTTCGCGTTCGTCATTCACTCGCGGCCCGTGACCGCGGCTCCCGAGCCGCGGCCGCAGCATATCTTCTTGCTAACACTTCCAAAACCGACGCCGACGCCTGCGCCGCCCAAACCGAAGACGCGGCCGCAGCATACGTCGAGTTCGGCCGTTCACCGTCTTCCGGTGAACCTCGTGCATCAAACCAACGCTAATCCTAAAGGTCCCGTGGAGATCGTTGCTTCCGCTTTGCCGGGAACGCCCGTGCCAGGCGATTTCGTCACTCCGGGTCCCGACGCCTCAGGACCGCCCGTACCGGAAACTCCCGCGCCGCCAACCCCTACGCCGAAACCCGCGTGCAGTTCTCCCGATGTTGCGGCGCGCGCGATCGATACGATAACCCCGGACACGCCGGACGATGCTTCCGCGAACGGAGCACAGGCAAAAGTGCAAGTCGATCTCGACTCGAGCGGCGCTGTGACCGGCGTCAAGGTGTACCAGAGTTCGGGCGATCAGCGGCTGGACAACGCCGCGATGCGTGCCGCCAGGGCCAGCCGGTACGCGCCCGAAGAACGCAACTGTAAAGACGTCCCGGGTTCGTACCTGTTCACCGTCGACTTCCAAGGAGAGTAACGTGCGACGATCGATCGCCCTCGCAATTGCCGTCCTTGCTGTCGCGCCCGCATCCGCGGGCGCGGCTCCGCTTGCGGCCTCGGCGTTTGCGTACGACACTTCGGCGCCTCTAAACGTGCGAACGATCCGCACTACTTCGAGCGGCGGCGTCGTACAGCGCGAGATTACGTTCGCATCGCCGAAGGGCGGACAGATCCATGCAATGATCGTGATGCCGCGATCCGGCGCCGGCGGCCCGGGCGTCTTATTCGTGCAT
>DASSRQ010000213.1:0-10899 GCA_035701665.1 Vulcanimicrobiaceae bacterium | reverse complement strand
CTGTTCCGGCAACTCGGCATCTACTCGTCCGTCGGCCAGTTGTACAAACCGCAAGACGCCGAACAGTTGATGTGGTACCGCGAAGACAAGCAAGGCCAGATTCTGCAGGAAGGCATCAACGAGGCCGGCGCGCTTTCATCGTGGATTGCGGCGGGCACGTCCTACTCATCGCACAACCAGCCGATGATTCCGTTCTACATCTTCTATTCGATGTTCGGTTTCCAACGCATCGGCGATCTCGCGTGGGCGGCGGCGGATTCTCGGACGCGCGGGTTCTTACTCGGCGCGACTTCCGGACGTACGACGCTCAACGGCGAGGGATTGCAGCACGAAGACGGCCATAGCCAAGTCTTCGCGTCGTTCATTCCGAACTGCGTGTCGTACGATCCGACCTACGGGTACGAGCTTGCGGTCATCATTCAGGACGGCTTGCGCCGCATGGTGACGGAACAAGAAGACGTCTACTATTACATCACGCTGATGAACGAGAACTACCGTCATCCGGCGATGCCTAAAGGCGTCGAACAGGGCATTCTGCGCGGCATGTATCTGCTTCGCTCCGATGAAGGCGCCAAGAAAAAAGCGCCGCGCGTGCAGCTGATGGGCAGCGGTTCGATCTTGCGGGAAGTTGAAGCCGCGGCGGATCTGCTGCGGGACGATTTCGGCGTCGCATCCGACGTGTGGAGCGTTACGAGTTTTAACGAACTGCGCCGCGACGGTATCGACACGGAACGGTACAACCTGCTGCATCCGCTCGAGAAGCCGCGCACGCCGTTCGTCGCGCAGAACTTGAACGGCCGCGAAGGGCCCGTTATCGCCTCGACCGACTACATCCGCACGTTTGCGGATCAGATCCGGCCGTACGTTGACCGGCGCTTCGTCGCGCTGGGCACCGACGGATTCGGACGCAGCGACATGCGCAAGAAACTGCGCGAGTTCTTCGAGGTGGATCGCCGTTACGTCGCGCTGGCCGCACTCAAAGCGCTGGCGGACGAGGGCACGATCGATCGTAAGATCGTAGCGCAAGCCATCGAGAAATATCAAATCGATCCCAATAAGCCGAATCCGGTGACGGTGTAACATGGCGGCCACGCAGATCGCGGTTCCGGATATCGGCGACTTCAGCGAAGTACCCGTTATCGAAGTGCTCGTCAAAGCGGGCGATACGGTAAAGAAAAACGATTCGCTCGTCGTGCTGGAGTCGGACAAGGCGTCGATGGAAGTTCCATCCGATGCCGACGGCGTCGTCAAAGACGTGCAAGTCAAAGTCGGCGACAAGGTTTCTAAGGGGAGCGTTTTGCTGACGCTGGAGCAGGGCGACGGCTCGACGAACTCGCCGGTGCTTCGACAGGCTCAGCATGACACAGGACAGGCAGCCGCGGCAGCGCAACCGGCAGCACCCGCGGAAGCGGCTCCGGCGCAAGCCGCAGCGCCGGCGCAAGCGCAAACGCAAACGATCGAACTCACCGTTCCCGACATCGGCGATTTCAGCGACGTTCCGGTCATCGAAGTCTCGATCAAAGCCGGCGACAAGGTTGAAAAAGACGCATCGGTCGTCGTGCTCGAGTCGGACAAAGCGTCGATGGAAGTGCCGGCGAGCGCAAGCGGCACCGTGCAGGACGTTCGCGTGAAGGTCGGCGACAAGGTCTCTAAGGGGACGGTGCTGGCTACGATTACGAGCAGTGCGCCAAGTACCGCCGCCGCGCCGAAGCCGGCATCTGCGCCTGCAACTCAGGCAGCAAAGCCTGCGGCTCCGAGCCCTTCGATACCTCAGGGTCCTTCGATGCCTCAGGATGACACGGTTACTCCCGCATCGGAGAACGGCGTCGTCCATGCCAGCCCTTCGATCCGGCGCTTCGCGCGCGAGCTCGGCGTCGAACTGCACACGGTAAAACCGACGGGTCCAAACGGACGCATCACGCGCGAAGACGTGCAAGGCTACGTAAAAACCGCGCTGCGGTCGGGCGCACCGGCGTCGTCCGCGGGCGCGGGCGGTGCGGCGCTTGGACTTGCGCCATGGCCGAAAGTGGATTTCGCGCAGTACGGCCCCATCGAACGCAAACCGCTTTCGCGCATACAAAAACTCTCGGGACCGAATCTGCACCGCAATTGGGTGATGATCCCGCACGTCACGCAAAACGACGATGCCGACGTAACGGATCTCGAAGCGTTCCGCAAAGACATCAACAGCGAATTGCAGCGCGACGGCGTCAAGGTCACGATGCTCGCGTTCCTTGTGCGCGCTTCCATCTCGGCGCTCAAAAAGTTCCCGATCTTCAACAGCTCGCTGGACGGCGATGAGATCGTCTACAAAAACTATTACAACATCGGCTTTGCCGCGGATACGCCGAACGGTCTCGTCGTGCCGGTCATAAAAGACGCCGACAAAAAGAGCCTGACCGAAGTCGCCAAAGAGTCGTCGGCGCTTGCATCCAAGGCGCGCGAAGGGAAGCTCGGCCTATCCGATATGCAAGGCGGAACGTTCACGATCTCCAGCCTGGGCAGCATCGGCGGCACGTATTTTACGCCGATCATCAACGCGCCGGAAGTCGCGATTCTGGGCGCATGTAAGGCCGCGGTGAAACCGGTGTGGGACGGGAAGGCGTTTCAGCCGCGGCTGATGCAGCCGCTCTCGCTCTCGTACGATCACCGCGTGATCGACGGTGCGGCCGCCGCGCGCTTTACGGCGTATCTCGCGGAGGTCTTAGCCGACTTGCGGCGCGCGCTCGTCTGAAGCGTAGCGTTTGACGGCCTCGCGCGTGAACCGCGCGAGGAACGCGATCGCGAGCGCGAGCACTGCAAAGTAACGCGCCTGAAACCCGAGGGTGGCGCCGAGAGCGCCGCCTGCCAGCATCGTAACGCCGACGACGACTTGCGCGACGCCGTTTCTCAAGCCGTGCCCGGCAATCTCGGGAGGCAGCACGCTGCGCCTAATGTTCCAACCGTAGAGATACTGCGCACCCAGCAGCAAAAACATCAATCCGAAAGATGCAAGATACAGCAGCAGCGCGTCTTTGTCGGCCGCACCCAGAAACGAATGCACGAAGAGCTGGACCGTATAGACGGAAAACAGCAGCATCCCGAGCGTTACGAAGTTCAGGGTAATGGCAACGCGCGAGGGCACGAAGGAGTGCGTGAACAGCTTGTGATGGGACCACCACAGCCGGCAGACGATCGAAAACGTGATGACCAGCGCGATGATCGGTACCGGGTGCGTGAAGATGTCGCGCACGTGTGCCGGAACCGCCAGGTTTAGTCCCAATTGCGCAAGGCTGAAACCGATGACGATATCGGAGAACGCCTCGAGCCGGTGAATAACGCGTTCGTTCGACTCGTCCAGGTTCTTCATGTTGTGGGCACCGCACGGCGGCGCAGAATGCGCCCGATGACGAACGATCCGGCGCCTGCGGCCGCAAACGTGGCGCTAATTAAATCGCCGGCAAACGCCGCCGGCGGCAGAAAGGCCACAATCGCAAAGCACACGGCGAACACGATTGCCCAATAGCGCATGAACGCGAGTTGACGTTCGCCGCCGAGACGCTGCTCCTGCGAAAGGTCCGCGCCGTCGCGAAGCCCGATAGCCGCTTGAACGGCTAAAATGCCATACGAGAATGCATACAAGCCGAAGTACATCTCGTCGATGCGCGCGTCGCTCCAGTTCTCAGCGACCTTTTGCGCGACGACGACAAGCATGACCACACCCGCAAGCCAGGCGAAGTTGAGCAGCATCGGCAGCGTTTTCGGCTTGAACAGCGCAGCGAAAAGCCGGTGGTGAAAAAACCACAGGCTGCAGATAATACCGAACGCAAATAAAAATGCGAGGATGCCGGCTACATCGATAACCGTGCCGCCGTCGGTCCGGCGCAGCAGGCTCACACCTAACTGCGCCAGACTGAATCCGATAACGATGTCGGAGAACGCCTCGAGCCGGTGGATCGTGCGTTCTTCGCCGGTCATACGCCGGCGGTTTGACGCGCGCGCAACTGGCGCAGAACGTATTGCAGAATGCCGCCGTGGCGGTAGTACTCCGCTTCGTCGGGCGTATCGATGCGCACGCGCGCTTTGAACTCGATGGTTCTTCCGCTCGCGTCCACCGCGCGTACGTGCGCGTGCATACGCGGCGTGATACCGCCTTCGAGTCCGGTGATGTCGAACGTCTCTTCGCCCGTCAGGCCGTACGTCGTGCGATCCGCACCGCCTTCGAACTCGAGCGGCAGGATACCCATACCGATGAGATTGCTGCGGTGGATGCGTTCGAACGATTCGGCGATGACGGCGCGGATGCCGAGCAGATACGGCCCTTTCGCCGCCCAGTCGCGCGACGAACCCGACCCGTACTCTTTGCCGGCAACCACGATAAGCGGCGTTCCATCGCGCTTGTAAAGGGTCGACGCATCGAAGATCGACATCTGCTCGTCGGTCGGAAGATAACGCGTAACGCCGCCTTCGACGCCGGGAACGAGCAGATTGCGCAGGCGAACGTTTGCGAACGTTCCGCGAACCATCACCTCGTGGTTTCCGCGGCGTGCACCGTACGAGTTGAAGTCTGCCGGCTGAACGCCGTGCTCCATCAAGTATTTCGCGGCCGGACTCGTCTTCGAGATATTGCCTGCCGGCGAGATATGGTCGGTCGTGACGCTATCGCCGAGCACCGCGAGCGCGCGCGCGTTGCGGATATCGCTGACGCCTTGCGGATCGGCCGACATATTTTCGAAGTACGGCGGGTTTTTGACGTACTCCGACTGCGGATCCCACGCGTACCGTTCGCCTTCGGGAACGTCCAGTTTCGCCCAGTTGTCGTCGCCGCGGAACACGTCGCTGTACGTTGCTTTGAACATTGCGTCGTCGATCGATTTGGCAATGACTTGCGCGATCTCGTCGTTCGCGGGCCAGATATCTTTAAGCATGACCGGCGCGCCGTTCTTGTCGGTGCCGATCGGCTCGGCCGTTAGATCGATGTCCATCTTCCCGGCGAGCGCATACGCAACGACGAGCGGCGGCGATGCGAGATAGTTCGCACGGACTTGCGGGTGAATGCGGCCTTCGAAATTGCGGTTACCCGAAAGCACGGCCGCGACGATCGAATCGTCCTCAGCGACGGCTTCGGCGATCTCGGTGGGAAGCGGTCCGCTGTTGCCGATGCACGTCGTACACCCGTAGCCGACGATGTTGAAGCCGATCTGGTCCAGATACGGCTGCAGACCGGACTTCGCAAGATACTCGGTAACGACTTTGGAGCCGGGCGCGAGCGAGGTCTTCACCCACGGCTTGCGGTTCAATCCGCGTTCGACGGCATTTCGCGCGAGCAGCCCCGCGGCGATGAGCACGGACGGATTGCTCGTATTCGTACAGCTCGTAATCGCGGCGATCACGACCGAGCCGTCCACCACTTTCGTTTTCTCGGCGACGGCGACGCCTGCGCCGCCTTCGCTCTGCATACGTGCCGCCGCGCTGTTGGGCTGCGCATCGCGCGCCGTCGCCCACTCTTGCATCGCCTTCGTGAATCCGGCTTTGACTTCGTCCAGCGCAACGCGATCCTGCGGACGGCGCGGGCCGGCAAGGCTCGGCGTCACCGTGGACAGATCGAGTTCTACGGTATCGGTGAAGTGCGGTTCGGGCGACTCGGCCGTACGGAACATGCCCTGCGCGCGCGCGTAGGCTTCGACCAGCGCGATCTGTTCGGCGGGACGTCCCGTCAAACGCAAATATTCCAGCGTCTGATCGTCGATCGGGAAGATGGCGCATGTCGATCCGTACTCCGGCGACATGTTGCCGATGGTCACGCGATCGCTCACGCTCAGGTGATCCAAGCCTGCGCCGTAAAACTCGACGAACTTTCCGACGACGCCCTTCTTACGAAGCAGCTGCGTCACCGTCAGCACGAGATCCGTTGCGGTCACGCCTTCGCGCAGCGCGCCGGTGATCTTCACGCCGATAACGTCCGGAATCAGCATCGTAACCGGCTGGCCGAGCATCGCCGCTTCCGCTTCGATGCCGCCGACGCCCCACGCGAGAACGCCTAAGCCGTTTGCCATGGTCGTGTGCGAGTCGGTGCCCACGACCGTATCGGGATAAGCGAAGCCCGTCTTTTCGTCACCGAAGACGACGCGCGCAAGAAACTCGATGTTGACTTGATGCACGATGCCGGTGTCCGGCGGCACCGCGCGAAAACCGTCGAGCGCGTGCTGTCCCCACTTCAAGAACGCATACCGTTCGCGGTTGCGCGCGAACTCGAGTTCCGCGTTCTTAGCGATCGCATCGGAGCTGCCGAACGCATCCACCTGCACCGAGTGATCGATCACCAGTTCCACCGGCTGCAGCGGGTTGATCGCTTTCGGATCGCCGCCCATCGCCGCCATCGCGTCGCGCATCGCCGCAAGATCGACGACGCAGGGAACACCGGTGAAATCTTGCAGCAGCACGCGTGCCGGGCGGTACGCGATCTCGCGATCGGTGTGCTTGGCCGGCGACCAGCGCGCGAGCGCTTCGATATCTTCCTTGCGAACGGAGCGGCCGTCTTCGAAACGCAGCAGATTCTCGAGCAGAATCTTCAGCGAATACGGCATGCGCTTGAGATCGCCGATGCCGGCCTCTTCCAGCGCCGACAGGCGGACATAAGAATACGAGCGAGCGCCGACCGAAAGGCGGTCCAGCGCTTTAAAGCTATCCGGATGCTGATTCATGACTGAATGCTAATTCGCGGGTCGCCCGAGGCGTAGCCTTCGATGCGAAGCACGCTTTCGCCCGACAAAAGTCGCCATAAACGGTCGCCGACCAGGCGCGTACGCCAATCGGAGACGTCCAGCGCGTGTTCGAACTCGCTGCGCTCGGCCGGAACCTCGCGCGCAAGCCGCTCCAGCGCCGATCGCGGCACCAGCAAACTTGCCGGAAGCTCGTTCTCCCTGGCGATCTCGCCCACGACCACGCTCATCAGCGAAACGAGCGTCTCGCGCGAGTTGCCAAGCGGCCGCGCGAACTTTTCGGGCAGGCCGGCCTCGGGCAACGCTTCGCCGCGGCGCACGGCTTCCAATATTTGCGAGCCGAGCGAACGCCGCGTTCCCGCGTCGACGCGCCGCAGTTGTTCGAGATCTTCGATGCGGTGCGGACGCAACACGGCAATGCCGCCGAGCACGTCGTCCGCCATGATGTACTTCAGCGGCAGATCGCGATCGCGCGCAATCTTCTCGCGCATCTTCACGAGTTCCGACAGGACGCCCAGTTCGCGCCGGTTCATCCGGTTTGCACCGGGAATGCGTCCGTACGCGCGCCGTTCGTCGGTGCGGTACCGCTCGATGCGTCCGAGCGATTCGCACTCTTCCATCGCCCACTCGTAGCGCCCGGCTTCTTTCAGGCGGCGCACGATCGTTTCGTGCATATCGAGCAGATGCGCGACGTCGTCGACGAGGTACTCCATCTGCCGTTCGGTCAGAGGCCGCGTCGACCAATCGCTGACGGTCTGGGATTTTTTCAAGCGCACGCCGCACAGATCGCGAACGAGATCGGCGAGCGAGATCGACATGCCGAATCCTAAGAACGCCGCGGCGGCTTGGCAATCGAACACGTTCGGCGGCACCGCATCGAATCGATCGGCGAAGATTTTCAGATCGCTCGTCAGTGCGTGACCAACCACCAGCGTGTTGCTCAACGCTTCTATGAGCGGACGCAGATCGTCGAGGGCAAGCGGATCGACGATGGCGAAACCGTCGTCGAACGAGAGCTGCACGACCATCAAGCGCGCGGTGAACGTGCGTTCGTTATGAAACTCGGTATCCAATCCGACGTGCGGCGCCGCTGCGATCCGCTCGCACAACGCCTGCAGCTCGCCCGCAGTGCGGACCATCGTCACACCGTTCATACGCGCGGCCCCGGAGTGGGAGCCGGCGCGGCGCGGTGGCGGCGCGGAAAGCGCGGAAAGTGCGGATGGTGGTGCAGTAGATACATGTGCGCCCGGCTTTCTGCCCCGTGAATCGCTTCGACTGCCCGGTCGCCGAAGATCGCCAAAATCGTGCAGACGGGGATCGCGACCGCGCACATGCACATGACGTGAATCCAAACCGGCACGCGCAGTGCCGCCGCAGTGGCCGTCGCCACGGTTCCGCCGAAGCCCGGTATAATGCGTACGGCGATAAGGAACATCGGCGAGCCGATCTTAAAGCGTTTGACCCACGGCGGAAGCCGTCTGAGCATTCCGTCGAGATCCATGCCGTGCGTTGCGTGTCCGGCGATCCAGTAGCCGATGACGCCGGCGATTACCAGACCGACCGCGTTGATGATCGAGCCCCAGAATGGATTGAAGATCGCGCCGTTCATAATAGCGAGCGCATCCGTCACGGAGAACGGCGCCGATGCCACGATGGCAAAGATGGCAATCGCGATCGGGACGGCCGTAGCCGGCCCGATGGACTTGATAAAATGCTCGACCTGCGGCTGATAGCGGATTGCCAGTGCTGCAAGCACAAACGAGAGAACCAGCAGCGCGAGGCCGGCTATGCGCCGGTGAACCGATTTCAACGGAGGCGGTAGATGCTCGGGGTCCGGTTGGTCATTACGCTCCTATGCGCCGTCGGGTTTTACGCTTCCGTCTTTATGCTTCGCAAGACCGTCCGCGCATCCAAAGGCGAGTTAGACGAGCCCAGTGTCGTTCAAACGCCGCGCGCGCGCCTTTTCGCCGGGCTGCCCAACGCGTTGTTCGGAAGCGTCTACTACGCCGCGCTGGCGCTGGTTGCATGGTTCGGCTCCGGCATCGTGCTCTTGGCGGCACTCGCCGCTTCGTTGGCCGCCGCGGCGACCTCCGTATATCTGGGCTACAGCTTGCTCTACGTTACAAGGCGGAGCTGCCCGTATTGCTGGACCGCACACGGCGTAAATTGGCTATTGGCCGCATTGGTCATCGTCCTTACGGTCCATCGTTAGGGACTTGCGTCCCTCGTTTGCCGCGCGAGTTCGTGGGTATCATGCTCGTGTCTGCAGAGGATAGCTCAATAACGGACAGTCGCCGGAATTTCGGGAGCTGAGCCTGCCGCCCGGTGCATGATAAAGAAAGAGGCCACGCGGTTGCGTGGCCTTTTCTTCTCTCTGCGGTCTCGTTTATTTCAGTCCGTACACCGATGCGAGATCGTGCATCGCGGTATTGAGGATCGCGTGATAGTCGGCATCTTTAGCGACGCCGTACTTTGCGTCGATGTCGTTCATCACTTGTACGTGGATCGGATGCGAAACCGCGCGATCGAGCATTACTTCGACGTTGAAGCCCGCGCCGGTTTGGCCCGCGCCCCAAAGTGCCGCCGCGAGCGCTTTGCCGTCATGCGGATCCGGAGCCGGCGTCTTGGGAAGCGCGATGTTCTTTGCCGTGACGATCTTCAACGTGTCCGAAACGACGTAGTCGAAGACGGTGACGAAGTTCCCGACCTTTTCTTTGCCGTACTGGCTCGTGAGTTTGGCCATCTCGGCATCGAACTTCGCGCCCGTGAGCCCCTTGACGAGCGTGACGGTGCTGAAGTGCGCCGGGCCGCCGCCGGCGACGACCATGGAGAGCGTAACGGGAAGCGCGGGCGCGCCGGTATAGACACCGGGACCCGAGAAACGCGAAGGCTGCGCTACGACGTTCGGCATCATCTTGGCCGAAGCGGCTGCAGGTGCGCACAGTGCAAGAATGGCCGCCGACGCGGCGATTTTATGAAGAATGGACATCGAGTATCCCTTTCCTGAGCAACGGAAGAAACGATTACGCCTTCCGTAACGGGCGGAAAGAGATCTTGGATTTAGGTCCGGGAGACTCGATCGATCATCGCGCGGTACCGCGGATCGGATGTCGGCTCGGCCGCGAACCAACGGTCGAGGATCGCATCGACCGCGTCCGGCGGCGTGACGCGTAAGCTGAGCGCGAGCACGTTTGCGTCGTTCCACGTGCGCGCCAATGCGGCGGTCTCGGCATCGCCGCAGAGTGCGGCGCGAATTCCCGGAACTTTGTTCGCCGCAATGCTCACGCCCGTTCCGCTCCAGCAGCAGACGATGCCGCTCTCGCACGAACCGCCGGCGACGGCATTTGCGACGAGGGTGCCGACGGACGGCCAACTATCGTCGGCATCTTCGGCTAAGGCACCGTGCAGTTGCACGCGGCAGCCCCGCTCGCGAAGCGCTTTTTCGAGCGCATCCGTGAGCGGCGTTTTCTCATCGCTGCCGAGTGCTATCTGCAAGCTTACGGGTTCTGTACGACGATCATATCCGCGTTGAGCGAGCCGTCGGCATTCGGACGGCCTTTCACGTCAACGGTCGACCCTTCTTTGATCGAATATCCGCGCGGGTTGATCACGGTGCCTTTGTGCAGATGGATCTCGCGATAGCGGTTCAGCTGCTGGCGGACCTGCATCTCGTAACCCTTATAGAACACGACTTGGCCCCACGACTCGGTGTCGTTCCAGCCGAAGGCGGACTTCACCAGATTGCCGAGTGCGTTGACCGCGTCTTGCTGAAGGCCCGCGGGGATGCTGGGGGCGGGGTTGGGTGCTGCGGTTTTAGCCGGCGCAGGGGTAGCCGGTGAGGTCTGCGCGTCCGCGAGCGCAAAGGCGCTCAGAAGTGAGAACAGGACGGCGCCGAAACCGGCGACAAAACGCGTTTTCATAGCTCGATAACGATACCCGGTCTCACGAGGTTCCACTTGATCCGCCTAGCTGCCACGGTCATGCTCGCACGCCCAGCCGGCGGCGGGGGCTTCGAAATCCTGATGGTCAGGCGAAGCGGCGCAAGCCACTTCGTTCCGCACGCTTACGTCTTTCCGGGCGGTACCGTGGACGAAAGCGATTACGCCGATCGCACGCTTGCCCGCGTGCGCGGCTTGGACGCGCCGTCGTTCGAGGCGCAGTTCCGGATGGACGATCCGGTAGATTCGGCCGGCCGGCG